>PWHD01000048.1 GCA_003555335.1 Mollicutes bacterium
GGTTTTGTGTGGTATACTTTAAGCGAAAACGTTTTAGGAGGTCGCAATGAAAAAACTATTCGCACTTGTACTTCTGGGAATGACCGCCTTGATCGCGGCTTGTACGACCCCGGAAAACGGTACCAATGGTGACAACGGTGAAAAGACCGGTGATTTCGTCGAAGATTTGCTGCAAGCTTTGACACTCGAAGAGAAAATCGGCCAGATGCTGCAGGCAGAAGAAAAACATATCACCCCTGAACAAGTGAAAGCTTACAACATCGGCAGTATCTTGAGCGGTGGCGGCAGCCATCCGCATGCCTACGATGATGATGTGGAAACCTGGTACGCCATGGTGGAAAGCTACCAGGAAGCCGCGCTTGCTTCAAGCAGCGGCACTCCTTTGCTTTATGGCACCGATGCGGTACACGGACACAACAATGTCTGGGGTGCGACCATCTTTCCCCACAACATCAATCTCGGGATGATGAACAACGCCGACCTGATTGAAAAAATCGGCGCGGCGACCGCAAAAGAGATGCTGGCGACGGGCATACCCTGGAATTTCTCCCCGGCGGTGAGCGTCGCCCGGGATATCCGCTGGGGCCGTACGTACGAAGCTTTCAGCGAAGACAACGTGATTCATGAACATCTGGTGGAGGGCTACATCAACGGCATGCAGGACCAAGGAATCATCGCCACCGCGAAACACTTTGTCGCAGATGGCGGCACCGACGGCGGTATCGACCAGGGCGATGCCCGATTGAGTGAAACGGCGGTCAGAGACATGCACCTGCCGCCTTTCATCGAGGCGATCGAGGCCGGGGTCACAACAATCATGGTGTCCTTCAGCTCGATCAACGGGGTGAAGATGCATGCCAGTCATTACTGGCTGACGACTGTTTTGAAAGAAGAACTCGGCTTCGAGGGGCTTGTTCTCAGCGACTGGAACGCGACGTTCCAGCTTGAAGGCGATTTTCAGACCCAGCTTGTCCAGGCCGTGAATGCCGGTGTGGACATGCTGATGCTGCCTTATGACTGGAAAGATGCACACAGCGAACTCATCGAGGCGGTCAATCGGGGTCGGATTAGCGAAGAACGTCTTGATGACGCCGTAAGACGGATTTTGACCGTGAAGTACGAACAGGGGTTGTTCGAGGCGCCATTCTACCGACTTGACCCAAAGACGCATTTCGCCACGGATGAACATATTGCCCTTGCGCGTCAAGCCGCCCGGGAATCGATGGTCATGCTTAAAAACGATAACGGCCTTCCCCTGACCGGGGAAGAAACACTTTATATCACCGGCCCGGCAAGCGATCACGTCGGTTATCTCGCGGGCGGGTGGACGACCCACTGGCAAGGCAACACCGATGCGCGCCTTGGAACCGGCACATCCGTCCTTGAAGCGATACAAGCAAGACTTGAAGGTGAAAGCGGGCGGGTGGCGACATCGATGGCGGAAGCCGATACCGTACTGGTCGTCTTCACGGAAGTCCCCTACACCGAAGGCTACGGCGATACCGACAACCCATCACTATTTTCCGGTCTTGCCCATCCCGATAACATCAACGCCTATCAAGAAGCGTTGAATGCCAAAGCCGCCGGAAAGACGGTCATCGGCATCATCATCAGCGGCCGACCGCTTTTGCTTGAAGATACCGTTGATACGTTCGATACACTGATTGCAGCCTTCCTGCCCGGAAGTGAAGGCGGAAGCGCGATTGCCGATCTGCTTTACGGGGATGCTGATTTCACGGGAAGACTGTCGTTTGCCTGGCCGGCCGCAACCGCTTATTTTTCCGACCGGGAAGCGCACACGCTTTATCCGTTTGGTTACGGTCTTTCCTACGAAGACTGAAGGTTTATGGAAGGGAGAACCGGTGGCCAGGCACCGGTTTTCGATTTTTTTTCTATTTGGTGAATACTTAGTACCGCCAGAAGTACTTTTGTGCTACGATATAAGAAGAGAAACCCTGATCAATAGATGAAGTATAAATCAAACAGGATACTGTTATTGTTTTTCGGAGTTAGACCATGCCACAGGTGAATCTGATTTTTCCTGAAAAAAAACACGAAGCCATGATCCAGGCATTCATAGAAGAATGCCGGCGGCATGGTTCATTATTCCATGGGGTTTCGCGTGTCGATGAACTGCCCTATGATGCCTGGTTGAAAAATGTTCAGGACAGTCACCGGGGTTTGTTTGACAACCCTGAGTGGGTACCGGCGACAACGTTATTGGTGTTGGCGGATGACAAACTCGTCGGCTTCATGAACATCAGACACAGACTGAATGACCTTCTGGCGAAAAAATGGGGTCATATCGGCTATATGATAAGACCGACCGAAAGAAGAAAAGGGTATGCGAAAGCGTCGTTGGCAGCGGCGCTTGCCTACTGTAAAGAGACGTTGGCACTAAGTAAAGTGCTTGTGACGTGCGACCGGGATAATCTTGCCTCGAAAAAAACGATCAAAGCGAACAACGGTGTTTATGAACGAACCGTTTTTGATAAAGAAAACGCCAGTTATATGGAACACTACTGGATTGACCTTGATTGAAAAATACGTAAGGACGTGAAACCATGGCTATTACTTTAAAAGAAATAAACGCCGACAATTTTGAAACCTGTATAGAACTGCGGGTCCGGGACGACCAACCCTATGTCGCGAGCAACGTCTACTCGATCGCCCAAAGCAAAGTCTACCCCGAAGGTACGATCAAGGCCATCTACAAAGACGAAACCATGGTCGGTTTTTTGTTGTTCGGGCGCAATGATGAACCAAAAGACGAGCATCCCTGGCTCATCCGTTTCATGATCGATAAAGATCATCAGGGCAAGGGCTACGGCAAAAAAGCGCTTGCGTTGACGCTTGAGCTCATGGAAAAGACCTACCCGGGTGAGCCGGTCTATCTCAGTACCGACCCGAAAAACACCAACGCGATCAAGCTTTATGAAAAGTTCGGCTTTGTAAGCACTGACCGCCTTGACGAGGGCGAACTTGTCTTCATCAAGCAATCATAGAAACCACGAGGAAGAAAGACGAACTCAAAAGACCGCCGGTAAATGCGGTCTTTTTTGATTTTTGAGTGTATCGGCCACACCGCCAGCCATCAAGAATGAACCGCCCGCGCTTATTGTTCTTTGATGACACTACGAGCAAGTTTGATCGCGTTGTAGGATGTTTCACCGCCATAAGGTGCGGCATTGATGATGAAGAGATAATGCATGGTAATGCACTTTAAAACCGATGCTGGTGCTTTCGCTGTCAGGATGCACATTCGCATATGTTCTCACAAGCGCTCTCCGGGTAGACTGGTGTAGATACGCTTTTTGATTTTGGCGCCGCGAAAGAAATAAAGATTCTTCGTAAGGATATGACATATTTATTCATGGTAGCGGTTGATGACCTTGTGTCTTATGTTTAGATCAACATCATCTTTTAATTTTTTGTAAAGATGCTTGCATGAAGGATGGTTGAATGTTAATATATTACTGTTTAGTAATATAAGGAGGGGTATCATGATTAAAACGGAGCAACTATTCAAACTATTGGCGGATACGAGCAAGTTGAAGATATTCATGATGCTGATGCACGATGAATACTGCGTGTGTGATATTGAAAAGTTTCTATCGTTGAAACAAGCCAATGTATCCAAACATCTGATGTCCTTCAAACGGCACGGACTGGTGGAAGGGTTTAGAGAGAATCAGTGGATTCACTACCGCCTCACACCCACATTGGAATCAGAACATGAAGCGTTATATACCTATTTACAAGAAACCAAGTTATATAAAACAATTGAAGCGGGATTGTCATCTTTTGAAAAAGAACTGTGTCATCCTCTAAAAAAGGAAGATTAATAATGACAGAAAAAAAAGGCATTGCATTTTTCGAAAAATATCTGACCGTATGGGTGTTGATTTGCATGGGCATCGGTGTATTGATCGGTCAATATCTGAGCATCATACCGATGTTTTTAGAAAGGTTCACTTATGCGGAAATTTCGATTCCGATCGCACTTTTGATATGGTTGATGATCTACCCGATGATGTTGAAGGTTGATTTCACCAGTTTGAAAAATGTACGAAAAAGTCCGAAAGGACTCTATCTAACGTGGGTGGTGAACTGGTTGATCAAGCCCTTTACGATGTTTCTGATCGCGGCAGTTTTCTTTTTAGTGCTTTTCAGCCGTTTCATCCCCGATGATTTGGCAAGACAATATCTCGCCGGTGCAGTTATATTGGGGGCGGCGCCATGTACGGCGATGGTATTCGTATGGAGTCATCTGACCAAAGGAAACCCCGCTTACACCGTCGTGCAGGTCGCGACGAACAATGTCATCTTGTTGGCGTTGTTTACGCCGATCGTGGCGTTATTGATAAGTTTCACCGGTGTTTTGGATACCGTGGGGATTGCCTTGCCCTGGGATACCTTGATGATCTCGGTGTTTCTCTTTGTGGTGATTCCGCTTGCGGCGGGTATCTTCACAAGAACGCATCTGATCAAGGAAAAAGGCGAGACGTACTTCAATAAACGTTTCCTACCGAAATTCAAACATGTCACCGTGATAGGATTGCTGCTGACCTTGATCTTGATTTTCGCCTTCCAATCAGAAGTCATTATTAACAATCCCCTGCATATCGTACTCATCAGCGTGCCGTTGATCATTCAGACATTCCTGATATTCTTTATCGCCTATTATGGGGCCAAGAAACTGAAGCTGAGCCATGATGTGGCCGCCCCCGCCGGGATGATCGGGGCTTCGAATTTCTTCGAACTGGCCGTTGCGGTTGCGATCGCGCTTTTCGGGGCAACCTCACCGGTCGCCCTGGCCACGACGGTCGGTATTATCGTGGAAGTGCCGGTTATGTTGATGCTTGTGGCCATTGCCAATCACACGAAACAACGGTTCGTTCTTGCCACGACATAAAAAAAGACGATTTCCCATATCATAAGGAAATCGTCTTTTTATCGCACTTAATTTTCTCAGGGGCTTTGCGAAAAAAGCTTTTTAAGGTATTTTGACTTCAGTTGGTTCCGCATTTGAAAGGTCGTTGTCTGTTTGTCCGCAGCTTGATGTTTTGGTAACTGGAAAGCACAATTTTCGGAAAACTGAAATTCAATCAATGAAATGCCGACATCCGGATCTTATTTCATCAGTGCCCGTGCTTTTCGGCCACTCGTTATGTTGAGGATCTGGCGCTTTCGCGATACAAGCGGACGATGGCTTCCATCCATGGAACCGACGACTTTTCTACACTTAGGAAAGAAGCAATCAAAACCGATAACTACTCGGTTTGATTACTTCTTTTCATCTTGTTTTTTATGAAGCGGAGTGGCAACTTTACATCCTTGATAAGGCTTTTGAAAGCTTGCTTCAGTATAGTAAGGAGCCTTTTGATTTTTAGTAACAAAGGATGAATCAGTCGAAATAGAGGTTTTAGAACAAACCGGAGTCCTTTCAAAATCAGGATAACCAACTTTGCGAACCGAAAAGTCAGATGCGTCAGCATTAATGTGATCCGATCTCCGATATAGTCAATACTTTTTCTTAGAGGAAGGAAGAGAAATGCCAGGAGATTTCTGATATTCACAATGAGTCTACGTATCATTCGCGCTACTTTTCTAAAATGATTCAAAACATGGTAATAAATAAATCTTATTTTTTTTCCTATGAACAAGACGAATCGTTTCAGTTGTCTCAAACATTGATGGATCGGTGCGATGAGGAATCTGAATTTTTTATAGACCCATTTGAATAGTTTGCGTATAACGTTGTAGAAGCGATCGAATAGCGAAATGATGAAATCATATGTTTTGTCGGCGATTGCCTTTATTTTATTGAACAGCCATTTAAGCGCAATGTATAATGGCCGGAAGAAACGCTTGAATAGGTCCAATATCGTTTCAAACAACCCGATCAACTTGTAGATAAGCGATTTCAATTTCCGAAAAAGCCACGTTATGGATTCGTTTAGAATAACGTAGATGAACACCAATGGATAAAGTAATATTTTAATAAAAACCGTCATGAAACGAATGGCTGGTTTGTCGTTTTCATAGCCCATAAAGCACTCCTTGCATTAATAAGGATTTTGTACATGATGTTCGCTCGATATACTGATTATATCGCAAGCAATGAAAAACGTGAATTTTTGTTTCCACTATCTCTTTCTACCTTCAAGTGAGTTGTGAAAAATCTCTTTGCAAAAGGTCCTGATTTTCACGGAATTTATGGCTCGATCGGCTAGAAAGCGCACGTCCACGTCAGGCCGAAAATCAAATTAAAGCGCTGCTGACCTTCTGTATTTTTTCAGAATCGTTCACATGTTTCGATTTAGGAATATCGACGTTGGCTGAGAAAGGGGTCAAAGATAGACCGCAAGGAACGTTGCATCCCTTTGAACAATGTCGGTGCCTACCAAAGCCACAAGCGACAGAAAAAACACGCAAGATAGAAATTTCGTCCACCTTGCGTGTTTTTCAAATATCAGACTCGGCTAAACCACAAGTAAGATACCGGTTCGATAGTGGCACTTTCATCCGTTTTTTTAAAGTTAAAGCGCTCGAAGAAGGCATGCGCCCCATAATTCTTTTCGTGACACAATAAAACGATATGGTTGTTGTAGCGCGAATCGGCATCGATGGCTTCAAGAACACACTTGAAAGCCGTTTTGCCCAGGCCATTGCCTTGAAAGGCTTGATCGAGCATGAACGCATCGATCAGGGTTGCGTCATTTTTCAACCGGTAGGGTTCCACACCTTTTGGGACATGCACCCATTTGACGAATCCGATCGGGGTTGAATCCTTCGTAATCGCCTTCAGGGAATCAAGATACCCCAGACGCAGATTGACGTAGCCTTGCGCGAGAAATTCGCTGTTCGGTCGCGTGAACGCTTCTTGGTTCTTTCTGGGTTTTAGACGCAGGAGGGCATCAAGGTTGTCCCAGGTGATTGCTTCGAGTTTGATCATGGTACCACCTCATCACCTTAAGCCTACAAGAGGTCTTTGCGCTTGTCAAAGGTTTTTATCGTACAAAAGAAACACACAGGGTCCATTTGGATTGGTGTGTTATCAAGTAAACCATCTTTGGAAAGTAGAAAGCGACTACGGTCGTTGTTTCACTGTTTCGGCCATTAGCTATCTTGAGGATGCGGCACTTTTGCCATGGAAGCGGTTGATCGCTTTTTATCCACGGAACCGGCGACTTCTCGCTTGCCACATCCAAGAGATTGAAGTAATGATTCAATCCCAACAATATGAATGGATTTATGGACTTTGGTCGGATTCATCCAGCACATACCAATCGGTTAAAACCTTAGTAACCACAAAGCCTCTCTTCAGATAGGTTTCATAAGCGGGTTTGTTTTCTGAGGTGACGATGAGGCGTATTACATCTACGCCCTTTTGATTCAGGAAATCGATGGCGGTCTCTGTAAGACGCTTGCCGTAGCCTTTGTTCTGCCAGCCTTTCTTAAGACCGACGGTAAACATATCCTCGTCGTCTTCCAAGTCGATTTCCATGATTCCTATGTTTTGGTTTTCTGTTTGCACGAGGAAATAAAAACGCTTCTGTGATGTGTCGGCCAGATATTCATCCACGTCTTTGACACTGATGATACCGCCGTTTGGCACATCGGAAAACGCCTCGTTGAAGATGTCGACATACGCTTTTTTGTTGTGTTCTTCAAGTTTGATGAGAGGCAAGGGTTTGTTGCGCGGCGCCTTATCCTGCAAAGTCATGATCAGCGATTGGTAAGCACGCTTGTAGTTCAGTCCATCGAAGATGGCCTTTATTTTTTCCACCCTCAAACCAAAATAGAGATCCGCTGCACCATATGCTCTGGCCGCCACAATAACGTGTGTCATTAATGAAGCGATGACGGTTTCGGATTCTTGATGATTTTCTATAAGATCAATTTGACGAATATAGGCCTTTTTGTCGTAATCACTATATAGAAGTTGAGCCATGGCCGCCACAACCTTGTCATCGAGAAAGAAGTACATCCCTCTACCATGGTCATAATGCGCACTTTTATACATTCTGTTTTGTGTTTCCATCGACACGTTGTTGACCCGGTTAAGGTTGATGAAATCGTTGACTGCTGAAAGTTCTGATTGGTCTAATTCGAGGTAATTCTTTATCATGATGCGCCTCCTAATGGCTATCAGTTATTCATGTTTTCATCGCATGCCAATGAACACGGGTGGTTCAGCCATTAACAAGATGAACAAGAAGCAAAAACAAAGTCGTTATAATCATTGCCGCCCATGCCCTTGTCTTCGGGATGCTCATCCGATGATGATGCCTGATCTTTTTTCTCTTTGAAGGAAAGCTTACTGTCAGATCATCCGATCATGGAAGCCATCGATCGCAACAGGAGCGAAAATAAAAGACGGACAGCGCCGTCTTTTATTGATTGGATGGTTCGGGCCGTCAATCCGCCATGAAGCTTCTGAACATAGCTATGATCTGTGATGACTGCTCGTGGTGGACATAGTGGCCGGTATCGAGGACGTGGCTTTCATAGGTTTCACTGTCCCTGAAGTAATCGGCGAAGATGGTTTTAATCTCCGGGTGGGCATCAATCAGGTCATTGGAGATGAAAACCAGCATCGCGGTTTCTCTTGCCGGGGCGTTTTCAGCCACGGTTTCCGCGTTTTCATTGAGACGGCGGCTTTCTCTTAGAATGTTGCGGTTGAACATGTTCGCATGAAACAGTGTTTCGATATGGTTGCGCTCCTCGTCTTCAAAACCCTCATAGGCCAGTACCGGCAGTGCCGATTCAAGGGACTTTTCGTCCATGAAACGGGACAGACCGAGTCTTCCGACCGCATATTGGACGGCGCCGCTGAAGCGTGGAGGGGTGCCTGTGACATCCAGAAGGACCGGGGCGATGGTCATGTCCAGTCCGATGATATGACTGACTTCATCGGGATGATTCTGCGCCCAGTAGACGGCTTCGAGACCGGCCATGGAGTGAGCCATGATGGTCACGGGGGTCTCAATGTCCAAAGTACCGAGGACTTCCCGGTAACCACCGACGACCGATGCGATGCCCTTGTCGCGGCTCGATGTCTGGTTATAACCGTAACCGGGTCTTTCTATGACGATGATCCGGTGATCATCGGAAAGTGGTTGCCACAATGGTTTGAAATCATAAAAAGGGCCTGTGGTTCCCAGTCCCGAAAGAAAGACAACCGGTGTTCCCGCACCTTGCGTGTGAACCCTGAAGGTGCCGTGGGCGGTTTCGACGGCTTCGCCCGCTTCCTCCATCGCGGAAAGGTCGTTGTCTGTCCTGATTCGCTGCTGGATAACGAGAGCCATAAGGATTAATAAGATAAACAATGATGCATACTTGACGAGTCTTTTTATCATAATCTCACCTCACGTTCAAGTCTATTATAATGATTGGC
Source organism: Mollicutes bacterium (assembly GCA_003555335.1). The sequence continues at coordinate 9,404 of PWHD01000048.1, forward strand.
CTTTTTCCAGGTTTTTTTCACATCATGATGATTGAAAAAGGTCGGTTCACGGCTTCATCGACGGTGTTTTTCCCTTTTTATGAGTCCCGATCTCCCGAAATAAACGTCACGTTAATCCGTGCAGGCATAAAAAAAAAGGCCGGTCTGAAGACCCGCCCGATCAATAATCGATTCCCACTGAAACCACGTTTTCCATACTGTCCGCACTACAAGGCGTCACACCAAACACCATGCCGCATGAAGGACATCTGTCTTCGTGCGTGGTCATCATGAAGGTATGACCACAAGAACACACGATTTCGAACGCCTTAGCCAAAGGCTGATTGGCGACGCCTTTGCGCCTTACCTTGTCCACGGCATTCATCTGGCTGCCACAACCACAGTTTTCTGACATAAAGTCACCTCCTGACAATAGGTTATTATACGCATATCAAAGCGATTATGCAAGCACGGTTTGGGTCCGTACGCTGATTTTTCAAACAGCAGAAGTGTTTATAAATAAAGCGCCTTCCGACTTTGGACCCTGATCAATCATCAGGCATGTTTTACCTTGATCAATGGCGCCTCAATGCAAAAGGAGAAGCTTAGAATATCGGGCGCCCTCACTTTCAAGCCCGTGTAGAAGATTCACATAGATCGCTCTCCTTGTGTCTGAACAGTCGACGGCACGAATTTCAGCGCCAATGAACCGTCTTTTTCGACAGGCAGAAAATAGAGGGAGAATTCCGTTAGAACATTTCAGTGGGATTTTCAGATAGCGATTTCCAAAAAGGCACGAATTTTAACAAATGGAACTACAAAGTGGTTTCACTTTATGGTAAAATGTAGGGGAGGGTTTCGGAAATGAATGTGAAAAATAAAGATTCTAAACGGCAACTATATCCGTCTTTTCCTGCTCAGACGCATCTTCCATATCCGGTATCTGTGGTTGTTTCTCGGTCTTCTCTATTTTCTTTCTGGAATGGCGTGCTTCTGTTCAGCCATCCGAATTGGCCTTACGCCTATGCAACATTCGAACGCTTCATCACCGTCTATTCCGTTTCGGTTCTACTGCATCTCCTGTTCGTCATTCCGCTGCACCGAATGGTTCATGCGTTTGCTTGCCAAGTCCAAGGGATGTTCGGGGCATCAGCCATCAACCTGATTATTTCTGATGTTGCGCTTTACCTGCGCTTTAGCAGCGTGATTTTGCAAGAAGCACCAGCAACATGTCAATCGAACCACGATTTATCAAATCACTTGTGAAAGGGTGTTTTTTATGGGAATGACCTACCTTGTCATCATCGCCACAAGCATCATCATCGGTGTCACACTGAAGACGCTGATGAAAGATTTCAGAAGATTCATCCTTCTGCATCTGGTTTTCCTTCTAATCATGGTCAATGTAACTCTGATCATCGATGCCGAGTTCGCGCCGATGGGCTGGGGGAGCGATATCGCATTCTTCTATTTCTTCCTGCCGGTGATTGTCGCGTTCGTTTCCGGGGGCGTCTATTTACAATCAGGTAGAGAAGAAACAATAACCATACGGGAACCTTGCGGTATGAAGGTGGCTTTGAAATCTTTTCGTTGTTTTTTTGAGGAGTTGAGGCTTGAATGAGAGTGATGGATCTATACCGGGGCATCGGTGGACTCCGTGGCGATTCCGTTTCAGCGTTCTTGAAGACCTGGAAACAATATATGAACGATCCCGATCTCTACCGGGTCTGTCTAGAGGACGCATCAGGTTATGACTTAAAGAGTCAGGTGCTTCCGGTGATCCGGCATGCGCTTGAAAACAGGGACCTTATCGACAGGGCCCACGATAACTTCCTGGCAATTATCGATGAGCTTCGGCGGAAATACAACCGACTGTTCAAAGAACCCGATGTGTGCCTGGTCTTTTATCTCGGGCTCTGCAGTGGCGCGGGTTGGGTTGTCGATATCAAAGAAAAAGACCACATCCTGTTCGGCGTGGAAAAGATCGTCGAACTGCGGTGGGAAAAAAGACCGCAGCTTTATCATCTTGTCTGCCATGAGCTCGGTCATGTAGCCTACAAGCATCTGGGCGGCACGCTGGCCGATTCAACTTCTGAAAACAACGCACAAAGCATCAGACAGCTTCACAGCGAAGGGTTCGCAGAACACGTGGCATCGCTGCTCAGTCCCTATCAAAACAGCAGGGGTCCTACATGGCTCAACTGGTGCGAGGCCAATCTGGATTGCATCAAGCATGAGTTTCTCGGGTTTCTTAAAGAAGGCAGAGATACACAGCCTTTCTTCGGTGATTGGAGCTCGATTCTGGGACATAGCGATCTCGGTTATTTCCTAGGGCTCAAATTCATTGAAACCCTGGCAAAAGACCATGACCTCAAGACCATCGCAAGGATGGAGATTGACAAAATAAGGAGCCATCTGGTGCGCTTTTTGACGGCTTAGGTTACCATCGTCCCATCAAGGAAACATCGTCCACACGCAGACCGCCTCGATGAGCGGTGATTTCGAGAGAAGCATCGCCGCCATCATCATGAGCGAGGGGCTTGCCATGCACGCAAGCAGACACATCATACCGAGCGCCGCGGCGTCGCACTACGTCGAACATGAGCCCGGCTGGTTCAAGACCTGCCGCCTGAAGAAAGACAGAATCACCAAAGGCCTCTTTCTTCATCTTAGGGACCGATCGGCAGAGGTCGTCAGACGCTTCACTTTCGGCACGCACACCACCGGCGAGGCGCGGGAAGTCTGTTACGGCGCCTGGGAAATCGTGGGCACTTGTCTGAAGGATGGCGTATCCTACAAGACCCTCGCGGGGATCGAGGAAGAAGCGATGCCTGATTTTCTTGAAGCCAGTTACTTCAATAGGACGTGACGGTGCGAAAAGCGGACGTGTCAAAAGACGCTGCGGCTTCATGTTTTTCTGCTTTGTCAGACGGGGTCATTTTCACGATACCGCGTTTTTCAAAAGGCCGGTGTCACCTGATTCCTTGAAAAAAGATGTCCGCAGCGTCTTGTCGCCTCGGACATCTTTTATGGCATTCAACTGGCATCCGGATCATTGCACAGGTTTATTTGAAACAGGGAATTCCACGGGACCATCATTCGCCATTGTTTTTTCCGGAAACCTGGAAAGCCGCTATTTCATTGATTTGAGGTTATGAATCAAAACCTCGACAATGAGACCGAGACCGCCGACGATAAAGAAACTTGCACCAATGATCACCTGGTTCATATAATGGGAATAAACCATCAAACCCAGTCCGATAAAAACGAACAGGAACGAACACCAGATCACAAAACCGTTCAGGGGAGAAGCCTTGTCTTTTTGCATCATCATCTTCCTTTCTGTAATAGTCACCAGGATAATGATATGACGTTTTATCGCCGAAGTAAATCTTTTTATGCGTTTTGGAAAAAATGCATAAAAAGTGCCATAAGCCTGCTGGGATCTGTTTTAAAGGTCTTTGGATGGGCAGGAACTTTTTTCGTAAACTATTGGAAAGTAACCGGCTTCAAGGCCGACTTTTCCTAAGGCTTTCGGTTTGTTTTTTCTGCACCGGGTGATAGAATCAAGGGTAAGGAACCACGAATTTCACCGCATCATATCATATGGGATAAAACGTGCTGTCAAGTGTGCCAAGGCATGTCGTTGAAAGGAGGGCTTGTGATGCGCCACACCGGGGTCATCTTGGTGATGCTCGCCGCTTTATTGTGGGGAATAAGCGGGGGCATCGCGAACGTACTGATGAACAGGGGATGGTCGCCTTATGTGATCTCATTTTACCGCGGGATGCTCGGTTTCGTTTTCTTTTTCGTCTGGTCTTTGTCCACGCTCGGGCGTGAGAAACTGCCAAGCATGCGGTTTTTCCTGTGGTCCGCCCTTGCCGGCGCCGGGGTGCTTGGAAACTTCATGTTTTATTACCTGAGCATCGAGGCCGCGAGCATCAGTATCGCGATCACACTGATGTATTCCGCCCCCATCTTTGTCCTCCTCTTTGCGCTTTTGTTCGGGCTTGAAAGGTCGACATGGCTCAAGTGGGCCAGTGTCCTTTGGGTCATGGTGGGCATCGTCCTGCTGACGGGGGCCTATGACCCCGGGCGTATCACGGTCGGTATGCCGGGCGCGCTCGCGGGCCTCGCCTCCGGGCTTTCCTATACGCTTTTCATCTTCGGCTTCAAAAAGGCCTCGTCGCTCGGCTCGGCGAAATCGGTGCTGGTGGTCGCGTTCTTCTCATTCACGGTCATCCTGCTTTTTCTCATGGACGCGGGTGAAACCTTGCAGGTGGTCGGCTCGTCCGATAGGGGCTTGTTCTTGTTGCTCGGTGCGATCGGGGCGGGCATTCCCTTCTTCATCTACGTGATCGGCCTGCGCAAAACCCTGCCGACAACCGCTTCGGTTGTCGCCATGCTCGAACCGCTCACCGCTGCTGCGATCGGCATCCTGATTTTGGGCAACGAACTTTCGGCGATCCAGTTGATCGGTGGTGTGATTGTTTTGATGTCCGTAACCTTACGCAGTGTGAGACGAAGCAAAACTGAAAAGCCGCTTTATTGATCGCTTCATCACAGGTTCCACAGTGGACGTCATGCCGGACTTATTGAATGATTATTGCCAGGTCCACAAGCAAAATAAGTGGTTCTGGTGATAATGATGTATAAGATTTGTCGGACATTGCATACCCAATCATGAAAAGACCGGCCACCTAGGGCCGGTCTTTGCGTAATTCAAGCGTCAATCCTGATTTTCATCACGGCTTTTTGTGTTTTCATCCGCCCAAAACAATCAATAGTCATAGATAGGATAATGCTCCGCTTTGTTTATCGCTCATCCGTCTTATGATCACACGGAAGATTATGCGCTTTTCAATCAATTGATCAGTTCCTTTACAAGGATCGCATAGAAATTTTTGCGTGCGTGATGCTCTTTCCACGGCGTGTGACCGCATTTTTCAAGCAAGTAGAAGCGGTGCGGCGGATCCAACTTCCTTAGTGATTCTCTCACCGCCTCTTGCGGGTGCGCATCGTGATCGCCGTGTATGGCGGTGACGGCGCATTGAATGGTTTTGCCCATCTCGAACATCGCTCCGCTTTTTCTGAGATCCTGCATTTCTTTTGAGATGCTTATAAATGTCTGATGATCAAATAGACGCCCGTCATAAGGGGAATGAACCAGCTTGTAGCTGTTCACCTGTTCCATGAATTCGCCCATTTCCGCGAGTTTTTCATTTCCGGCCGCACCGGAAGCATCAGTGAAGGCGTTTTGAAGATCCTGAAACGCAGACATCTGCGACTTCGTCAAGCGTTTTTCAAGATGGCTTCGAAATACCGCGGCGTGTGCTTTTTCCAAAGGGCCGCTTGAAATCATGACAATCTTGCGGACAAGCTTAGGGTATCTTCCGGCGAACATGAAAACCAACATCGCGCCCCAAGAGTGGCCGATCAGTGTGGCGGTGCCTTCCATGTTTTCCTCAAGAATCCGCTTCAACGCCTGAATCTGACCCTCGATTGTCCTCTCGCCCAGCAAGGGCTCGATCACACCACGGGTTTCAGACAAAGTTTCACACATGGGCTTTGCGTCGCCGAGCGCCCCGGGTCCGCCGTGGACGATGGCGATGGTGTAGGGGGTGTCGCCATATTTTCTGAAACGCATGGTGTGCCTCCTCGAAAATGATATAAAAACCACTTCATCTGCGATATCGATTGAATAAGATGCCTCATCTCATTATACACCCAAAGCCGGCATTTCCAGGAACAATATTCCATGTTGCGCATGAAACGGTAGTATCGAGAAAATCATTGAATCCGGAATTTTATCCTTTTTCGACCTTCCAGGATTGTGTGGGCGTTATACGCGACTGTTTCAAGAAAGAAGTATGCAAGCAGGGCGGTTGATTATAAAAGACGGCGAGCACATCATGGCCGACCGTCTTTTTGCTTGTTATGGCGGAAAGGAATCTAATCTTCATCGGTCGGGCTGTTCGCCCAGTCGGTATGGAAGAATGAGCCTCGCGGTTTGTCGGTGCGTTCATAGGTGTGGGCGCCGAAGTAATCGCGTTGCGCCTGGATCAGATTGGCGGGCAAGGTGGTGCTTGTGTAACCGTGAAGATAGTTGAGCCCCGCCGAGAAGGCAGGCACGGGGATACCGTTTCTTGCCGCGCCCGCGACCACGGTGCGAAGACTGTCCGTGTTTTCGACGATGGCACTTTTGAAGAAGTCATCGAGCAACAGACTGGATAGGTCGGGATTTTTCTCGAAGGCTTTCTTGATGTCGCCCAGGAAACGGGAACGGATGATGCATCCGCCGCGCCACATCAGGGCGATTTCTCCGTAATCGAGCTGCCAATCATTACGCATCGCGGCGGCGCGAAGGAGCGAGAACCCTTGGGTGTAGGAGATGATTTTGGCTGCGTATAACGCTTTACGCAAGTGTTCGATGAAGGGTTTCTCATCGGGGATGTCTTTATCAGGCGCAATTTCACGGAAAGCGTCGCTGGCTTGCTGGCGTTCTTCTTTGAGGGCCGAAAGAAAACGGGTGAAGACCGATTCCGCGATCAAAGAAAGCGGAAGACCGTTGTCAAGCGCACTGTGGACCGTCCATTTGCCGGTGCCCTTTTGGCCCGCGGTATCCAGAATCTTGTCAAGCAGGGGTGTTCCGTCTTCATCCCTGACTTTCATGATATGGGCGGTGATCTCGATCAGGTAGCTGTCGAGCTCGGTCTTGTTCCAGTCGGAAAAGATGTCACCGATCGCATCGGGCGAAAGGGAGAACAACTCGCGCATGGTGTGATAGGCTTCGCTGATCAGCTGCATGTCGCCGTACTCGATGCCGTTGTGGACCATCTTGACGAAATGGCCGGCGCCCTCGGGTCCGACCCACTTGCAACAGGGCTCCCCGGCAGTGACCGCGGCGATGGACTGAAAGAGATCCTTGATGAAAGGCCAGGCCTCGATGTCGCCGCCCGGCATGATCGAAGGGCCGTGTCTCGCCCCCTCCTCGCCGCCGGAGATGCCCATGCCGACATAGCGGATTCCTTTTTCTTTGAGGTCGTGCATTCTTCTTGTGGTGTCTTCATGGTTCGAATTACCGCCGTCGATGAGGATATCGCCTTCGTCGATGAGCGGAAGAAGCTTGTCAATGACCTTGTCGACAGGCGCACCCGCCTTGATCATCATCATGATCTTGCGCGGTCTTTCTAGATCGGCCACCAAGGTCTTCATCTCGGTGGTGCCTTTGATGGGGAAGTCTTTGGCTTCGTTCTTTAAAAAATCATCGACCTTGTCTTGTTTCCTGGAGGAGACAATAAGCTGATGGCCTTTCTCAGCCATGTTCAAAGCGAGGTTTCGGCCCATCACGTCGATTCCGATCAGGGCGATGTCGGATTTTTCTTTCAACATGCGATCACCTTCAATGTCTTTTGGATACACCCATTATAACAAGTTTTGTGATAAAGGTGGGGAGAAACACCGTGTCATTGCACCGGCGTGACTTCGTGACATGCTTGGCGGGTTGACAGAATGGCACATTTGTTGACACTTCGACCCTGCCCCTTTCTTTTTCATAACATGCGTTATAAAATGGGGGTGACAGCAGAAAGAAGACAAACAAGGAGCGTAGAAGCCATGAGTGAAAAGATAGTCACCAATGCCCCCCGAAAAACACGGAGGGATATAAAGAATCCACTGTCCGGCGACTTCAACAAATATCTCACCGAGATTGTTCTGAATGCGGATGATTCGTATAAACGAATCGAATCCCGCACCGATGATGCCTCTACCAAGGAGATTATCATCGACCTCGATAGAAAACGACGCGAGGTCACGGTCATCGATTACGCCGAAGGCATGACCGCTGAGGAGATGGAGACGAAATTCGGTGTCTATGGCGCCGACCACGCCAGGGGCACCGAACACGAAACGGTGCGGGGGATTTTCGGCCAGGGCGCCTCGGATGTGCTTTTCTCCTGTGCGATGAGCGAGAAGAAAGCCGAGATAAAAAGCATCAGGGAAAACCGTCTTCATACATGCAAGTTTTATTTCAAAGAAGAAAGGGTGATTCGCGCGCAGACGCAAAAGCGCGCCACGGCCAAGCCCTTCAAAGCAAAACACGGCATCGATGAAAACGGTACGGTCGTCACTTTCGGTATTCCCGAGGAAGTAAGCATACCGAGAAAAAAGGATATCAGACAACGGCTCGAGACGTTTTACATGTTTCGCTACATCCTCGCCGACCCAAGAAGAAAAGTCATCCTCATCGATGATGGGAAGCGCGCTGTCCTCTCATCGAAAAAGCACATGTTCTCCAGGATGAAACCCGTCTTGAGCGATAAGGAGTTCAGCTTTGATTTCGAGGGCAGGACCATCACCGGGACCATCCGCCTCTATCTGAATAAGAACAAGGAAAATGATGGCACCCATGTCATCATCAAGGATGAAAGAGAGGCCGTCTATGACAATACCCTCTTCGAGCTCGAAAAATACCCCGGCGCACATCTGATCAGCGGTGAATGTGTCATCGAGGGGCTCTATCACATCCTGAAAGAGAAATTGGAAGACGAGAAGAATCCGTTGATGATCCTCACCGACTCAAGGGACGGTTTCGACCGCCGCAACAATTTCACAAAGCGATTCTCCGAAAGCGTCTCGCCGATCGTCAAGTCCACCATCATCCGTGTCAATCGCCAATATCAACATGAAAGCGTCTCCCTCGACAGGAACCGCCGCTACAAGGACGTCCTCAGGAAAATCAACGATTTCTACAAGGAACGCATCGCGGCGGAGATCGGCGCACTTTCTCCCGGTCTGGAACCGCCGGCGGGCGGACTGGCCTTTGCACGCGAGGCGATTTCAGTGACCGAGGGAAAACGGTATGTGCTGCACCTCTATGTGAACATGAACCTCCTCGAACCGGGGACGGCCATCACCCTTGAATATCCAGATACCGCCGCGTTTTCGGTGCATCCTCCCATGGTCACCGCCGAGAGTGAGGAAGCCGATGAAAACGGACTGCTTTCAAGGTCGGTGATGATCGAGGCTCATTTCCCCACCGATGAACCGGCAACCCTGCGCGCCGTCAGCGGCGATCATGAAGCCACCGTCGACATCAGGGTGGTGAAAGAAGAAGTGCTCTATCCCAGATACGGTCTCGAATTCATTCCCAAGCATTATCACTTTGCTTTCAACCGTACCGCACACCTGAAGCTCTACTATGATACGCAGAAGTATCCGCCCGGAACGGTCGTGAACCTGACCTATTCCTCCCAGCAGGAGCTTTTCGACCGGGAAGAGTCCCATGAGCTAACAGCCGGGGATTGGCTCTATGAGACGACAGGCTGCCTGAAGATTCCCTTCAAATCCGGTAATCGCCCCATCCACTATACCGTCACGGCCAGCACCGACGACTATCGCACCAAAGCCCGCATCAAAGTCGAACAGAAACAGGAAAAGGACAAGGGGAAGCGCGGTTTTTTGAACAACATCGAACTGATCTTCGAAGATTCATTCTGGCAGACATCGCTCGATACCGCGAGCGGCACGCTCTTCATCAACGGCGATCATCCCATCAACCGGGCCATCATGGGCGACCTTCACAAGCTCGATAGGAAAAGTCCGGCATTCAGTGAAAACCAGCATCGCTACATCCTGGAGCTGATCGCTCAAGAAAGCGCCAAGCACATGGCCGAAAACAATTTTTCCAAGCGGTCCATCGACAGCGTCGTCGATGTCGCGGATTTTATCCAAAGCGAGAAAACCGCACTCTACAGGCACTTGCAGGAAGACCGCTGAGCAAGTCACCGGTTTTTCAATACACCTGTTTCAAAAATCCGACCCGGGAGTGATGTCATGAAAACCACCCGTCCTTCCTACGTGCCCCTTTATGAAACCGGCGAACTGAACAGGCGCGTCTCAAGGTTCAAAGCGATCATGGAATCATGCGACCTTTGTCCTCATGAATGCCGCGTCGACCGGACAAGGGGTTGCCGCGGTTTCTGCAGGGCGTTCGATCAGGCCGTCGTTTCCGATTACGGACCGCACCCGGGCGAAGAGGCCCCCTTGCTCGGCGAGGTGGGTTCCGGGACCATCTTCTTCGCACACTGCACCCTGCGCTGTGTGTTTTGTCAGAATATGGACATCGCCCACGGCGGCCGGGGAAGGACCGTATCGGATGAGACCCTCGCAGAAATCATGCTGGACATCGAGCGAAGCGGCGCGCCGAATGTGAACCTCGTCACTCCGACACATTTTTTGCCGAACATTCTCGCCGCTTTGAAGCTCGCTGTCAGCAAAGGGTTCAGACTGCCGCTTTGTTACAACACGAGCGGTTATGAGAAGAATAAGACCATCGAGCTGCTCGACGGTGTCATCGACATCTACTTGCCCGATTTCAAATTCACCGCCAGCCGGGCGGCCGCCCGCTATATCGCCGGCAGTCCCCGCGACTATCCGGTTCACGCCAAAGCGAGCATCAAAACGATGCACCGGCAGGTCGGCGACCTTGTGACCGATGATGAAGGCACAGCCGTGAGCGGACTCATCGTGAGACATCTCATCATGCCGAACCGCGCCGCCGGGACCAAGGAATTCGTCAAATGGATGGCTAAGGAATTATCAAAAACGACCTATCTGAATCTCATGGGCCAGTACCATCCCCCTTTTGGACAGAAGACACCTGCGGATATCGATCGCCCCATCACCAAAAAAGAATACATCGAAGCCTTCGATTGGGCCCTCGAGGCCGGTCTCACCAATCTCGATCGCGATGCCTATGACCGCTATAGACGCCTCAAACGCCGATAAACCCTGAAAAGGCGGAAATCGTCCCACGTTTGCAAGCCCAGAGGATAACAAGATAAACTGGCGGTTCTTCATGAGGAAAGAAGACGTCGCTACCGCCTTGCAAAGACCCTTTTAAAGAAAGATACACGGGATGGAGAATTCGATTGCGAACCACTTCACGGTATGCTATAGTTATGTTGAGAGAAAAGGTTCAACCCTCAACCAAGGTCTTGATGAGAACGAGTCGCCATCTTTTGCGCAAGATGTGACCATGATCAGGAGGAACACGATGAAGAAAATATTGATCGGCGCCGGCGTTGCCATCTTTGCATTTTTCGCGATTTCAGGCGGCTTCTTATTCTATCTGAGCCGCGACCTCGCCTCGGCTGATGCGCACACCATCGGCGCTGTCGACCTTTATGCCCTCGAAGACGGCACCTACACCGGTCGCCATGAGGGCGGCCGTTTCAGCAACACCGTCGAGGTGATCATCGACAACCACGCAATCAAAGACATCCGTATCGTTTCGGATCTACGTTTTTCGCGGGACGAAGTGTCCGCCGAGGTCCTCTCGAACGTGATCGAGGCTCAAAACACCGATATCGACATGGTCGCGGGCGCGACCGTATCGACGATTGCCTACCTGAAGGCCATCGAAAATGCGTTGAATGGAGAAGGATAATGGAAAAGACACTCGTCATCTATGAAAGCCGCTATGGGACGGCGCAAGCCTATGCGAAGACCATCGCTGATAAGCTGGACGCCGGTATCGTCTCCGCGAAATCCCTGCGTGAAGACGATCTTGAAGACGTGAAGACCGTCGTCATCGGCGGAAGCATCTACATCTCGAAACTGAAAGTGCTTAAACGGCTCAAAAGGTTCGAGGCGATACTCAAGGATAAACGGCTCTTCTTTTTCGCTGTCGGCCTTTCTGACGAGGCGTCGGACGATGTCCTGGAAAAAATCAGAAACGACAATCCCGCGCTTGCGATGGTTAAAGAAGAGAACCAGTACTACTTCCCCGGATACTTCGATGTAAAGACCCTCAATCTCAGACACAGACTCCTGATGAAGATGTTGCATGCGATGCTTCGCAAGAAAGAAGACCGAAGCGCAGAAGAAGAAGGACTGCTGAATGCGATCGAGAACCCTGTCGACTACCGGGATATGTCGCTCGTCGATCCTCTCGTGAAGCGTGTGCGTGAGACCTGAACATCAAAACCGATGACCAAAAAGCGTGCCGTTCGAACGGACACGCTTTTTTAAACGGTCGATTTCGCGAGATAAAAGGAAATTTATTTTATCAAACGGAAAAATCAGTTATAATGGTGCCATAAGATCGAAGAAGGATGATGACATGGAAGAGATAATCAAGAAACTTAAAGAATTCAGGGATGAAAGAAACTGGGGTCAGTTCCATTCGCCGGCGAACATCTCCAAGTCGATTGTGCTTGAATCCGCGGAACTGCTTGAGAACTTCCAATGGGGCGATGACCATGCGGATAAAGAGAATGTGAAAGACGAAATCGCCGATATCGTAGGGTACTGCCTTTTGCTGTGTGACCACTACGGTTTCGATCTGGAAACGATCATGCACGAAAAGATTGCGAAGAACAACAAGAAATACCCTGTGTCAAAAGCTTACGGAAAAGCGGACAAATATAACAAGCTCTGAAAAATATTTGAAGAACAGGAAAAAGAACTCCGGTCCCATCACAGTAACAATCGCATAGTAATACGATGAATGGAGTCGCTTCGGCGGCTCTTTTTTATTGATAAATAAATCAATTTTATTGATGCCTAGTCATAATTATATTGATTGTTATTAAATAAAGTTAATTTAGTATTGAATTTTATTGATTTTATGATAATATTTAATTATGGACAAGTTGATTTTTTTATGGAGGTAATGCTTATGGATAAAAACAAGGCTTTGCGCCGGCTGGTCGGGATGTTTCCGAACCGCTGGCTTCTACTGACCGGTGTCGCGATGACGATTCTGATGTCGTTTGTCACCGTATCGTTCAGTTATCTGCTGAAAGTGGTCATCGATTCCGCGCTCGCAAGCAACCGAGAGATATTCTTCAGCTATATTTCCATCCTCGCGGTCCTCGTTGCGCTGAACGGGCTTTTCGTTTTCATCAAGACCCGTGCGCTTGGCGGCTATACCGAACGCGGTATGGCGAAACTACGGGAGGCCTACGGCCAAAAAAGCACGGACATCGCTTTCAAAGCCATGCAGAGGTCCCATTCCGGCGATGTCCTGTCACGTGGCACCAACGACATGAGCCGTGTGCGACAATTCACCGCGATGACCCTGCCGCGCCTGATTGAGATTCCGCTCACCGCCGTACTGGCGCTCGGACTTCTATTATTCCTGTCGTGGCGTTTGTCGCTCATCACACTTGTGATGCTGCCGGTCCTTATTATCGGCTCGACGATGCTTTCAAAACCGATCGGGGCCGCGAGCAAACGGGTTCAGACGAAACTTGGCTCGGTTAACACCGTCGTCACCGATTTCATCAAAGGTGCCGAAGTGGCCAAGGCTTACAATCTGGAAACCGTTCTTGAAAAGAAGAACCACGACTACGTTGAACAAAGCATCGAAAGCGGCACGGAACTCGCAAAAAGACGCGCGATGCTGGAAGCATTTTCGATGATTATCTCGATTCTTCCTTATATCGGAACTTTTCTGATCGGCGGTTATTTCGTCATCGAGGGGCACATGACCATCGGCGGACTGCTCGCTTTCATCAGCCTACTCAACTTTTTGACTTTCCCGCTGAGCCAGATGGCCATCATCATCGGTGAGGCCAAACGGGATATGGCGGCGGCCGACAGAATCTTCGAGACACTCGATGAGACCGAGGAACGCAAAAATGGACACCCGTTTGATTTCGAAAATGAACCGTTCGCCATTCGCATGGAAAACCTCACCTTCGCCTACAACGGTGATGAGAACAACGTCATCCGCAATCTCGACCTGGCAATCAGGCCCGGCGAAACAATCGCTTTCGTCGGTCCAAGCGGTGGCGGCAAAAGCACCCTCGCTAAGTTGTTGATGGGGTTTTATGATGCTTATGAAGGTTCAATCACCATCGGTGGCCACGAAGTGAGCGACTGGCATCTTTCCACCATGCGCAACCACATGGCCCTCGTGTCGCAAGATACCTTTCTGTTTCCAGAAACCATCCGCGAAAATATTGCGCACGGCAATGAACAGGCGTCTGATGAAGCGATTGAAGCAGCGGCGAAAAAAGCCAATGCGCATGCGTTCATCATGACACTTTCAGATGGTTATGAGAGTGTTTTGAGTGAACATGGAAACTCCTTAAGCGGCGGGCAAAGGCAAAGGCTCTCCATCGCCCGGGCGATTTTGAAAGATGCGCCCATCCTGCTTCTTGATGAGGCCACAAGCGCGCTTGATACGGACTCCGAAGCCATCGTCCAGGCCGCCCTTTCCGAGTTCATCAAGGACAAGACCACAATCATTATCGCCCACAGACTTTCGACCATCAAAGACGCCGACAGAATCTGCGTCGTCGAAGACGGCGCAATCAGAGAAACAGGTACCCATGATACCCTGCTCACAAAAAAGGGCACCTACGCCAAACTCTACGAACATCAACTCGAAACCGCAAAGGAGGCCGAATATGAAGAAGCGAACCTTTAGACGAATCATTAGAAGCATGGGGAAGACCTTCATAATTTATGCGACCGGTCTTTTGGGCATGGGAATTCTCATGTTCATACTCCAAGTCCAGATCGCCCTGATGTTCCAAAGTCTTTTCGATACCCTCATCGATGGAACTTTCTCCGATGTGCTCGACAATATCATGCTCTATCTTATCTTCATGGTCATCATCTTCATGATCGCGCCGTTTTTCATCTATCTCATCCAGAAATCCGTGGTTGTCACCACGGGAAAAATCAGACGAAAGACTTTCAGCAAACTCACAAGACTCCCCGTTAATTACTTCCAGGAAAACCACAGCGCCGAAATCTCATCGCGACTGACCAACGACATCACCGAAGTCGAGAAATCCTATGGCACGCTTCTGGTCAATTTCGGCATCAACCTCATCATCGGCATCGGGACCACAGTGGTGATGTTCACCCTCGAATGGCGTCTCGCGCTGATCGGCATCTTCGCATCCATCCTCACCCTGCTCGTCAACACGGTCTTCGCCAGACGACTGCGAAAGATCAGCGACAAACTGCAAAAGAATCTGGCCACCTTGAACACCAAACTCTCCGACATCATCTCGGGATTGCAGGTGGTAAGAATCTTCAACATTCAAAGTATCATCATGCGCAGGTTCAACAAAAGCAACGAGGATGTGAAAGACACCGCCATGGATCTTGTCCAGAACCGGGCGCTCATCAATACGATGAACACCCTGCTTGGGTTCATGAGCTTCATCGGTATCACCATCATCGGCGCTTACTTCGTCTTGATCGGCGAGATCACCGTCGGGACCATCATCGCGGTGACCCAGCTCCAAAACGGACTGAGGGACCTCGCCCGTACACTCGGCGATTTCATCACCAACCTGCAAACCTCGCTTTCCGCCGGCGACCGGGTCTTCGAACTGCTTGATGAGAAAGAAGAACCACAAACCTATCCCCAGGTACCCGTATTGGACAAAGACACCGCAATCACACTTGAGAATCTCCGGTTCGCCTATGATGATGAAAACGTGCTAGACAACTTCTCCCTGAGTCTTTCCAAGAACCAGACCGCGGCACTGGTTGGCCCGAGCGGCGGTGGCAAATCCACCGTCTTCAAACTCCTCCTTCAGTTCTACCCGCCTAAAGAAGGCGGTTTGGCGATCGACGGCCAAAACGCGGGCGACGATACGCTTCGGGCCATCAGGGACAAGATCGCCTATGTCCCCCAGGACGCCCACCTGTTCAACGCCACCGTCAGGGAGAATATCGCTTACGGCAACCCGGGCGCTGAAGAGGACGCCCTCATCGATGCGGCGAAAGCGGCCAACGCCCACGATTTCATCATGGCCCTACCAAAGGGCTATGACACCATGGTCGGTGAAAACGGCACCACCCTATCAGGCGGTCAGCGCCAGCGCATCGCCATCGCCAGAGCCGTCATCAAGGATGCCCCCATTCTCTTGCTCGATGAAGCCACGAGCGCACTCGACAATGAATCGGAAAAGCTGGTCAAAGATGCGCTTGAAACGCTCATGAGAGAGAAAACGAGTCTGATCATCGCCCACCGTCTTTCCACCATCGAACACACCGACACCATTTTCGTCGTCGATGCGGGACGCATTGTCGAAAAGGGCCACCACAACGACTTGCTCGCCAAAGACGGTCTTTATGCGAACCTCTATCACCGTCAGCTGAGAAACGGCGCTCCCGCTTAAGCATTTCCGGATTTTCTTCTTACACTCCCCCTCACCGGTCCCCGGCTCGCTTGATCGCGGTCGCGGACCGTTTTTCTTTTGAATCAGCGAAAAAAGCTTCCAAGCACTGTTTTACGGTGTTAGAATAAGTTAATGCGCAAAGGATATGGGACCGGTTACCAAAAACCCATGGACGACGCAATGAATCGTGTCACATGAAAGGATAAGACCATGGAAAAACTTAGAACCGTGTGGCTCGAAAGCGCCACTGACGAAAACTTCAAATCACTATTCAGATCGTACTTCCAGGAATTCGGCATGAAAATGCCGGACAAGGGCTTTCTGCAGATGGATGCGGATAACAAACAATACGGCATCAAGCTGATCGTACTCTACAAAAACCATACACCAACCGGTTTTTGCATGTTCCAGGTGGACCGTGCGGACAATCCGTGGTGCATGCACGAGGGCTGTGGCGACATCCGAGAGTTCTATGTCGTGCCTGAAGAAAGAAAAAAGGGTTACGGCGCCATGATGTTCAAAACGGTCAAAAACTATTTCAGCGCGGAGGGCATCCATAAGATCTATCTTACCAGCGACGACAACGAAGCGTTCTGGATCAGACTCGGTTTCTCCCCGACCGGTGCCGTCATCGAAGAAAACGGAGGCCGCGAGTATGTCTATTCCGCGACTAGATGACAAGGCCGTGTTATACTGAGACCATCAACAAATCAAAAAAGGGAAGTGAACCCATGGAAAAACTGACCGTCCTTTTCAAAAGCGACAACATGACCGATATCGAAGAACTGATCGTCCCTTATGTCCTGAACGCCAAGACACAAGGCTGGTGGGACGCCGTGACGCTCATCATCTGGGGGCCCTCACAGAAAAAGGTCGCCGAAGAGAAATTCGTCGGCGATGCGGTCCGCAAGATGATCAAGGCGGGCATCGACGTCTACGCCTGCAAGAAATGTTCAGACAGCCTGGGGCTCACCAGTAAGCTTGAATCGCTCGGCATCACCGTCATCTACACAGGCACACTTCTGAGCGAACGTCTGCGCGAAGAAAAAGTACTGACCCTTTAGGAGGTAACCATGGCTTGGATCAAACAGATCAGTCCCGAGGAAGACCCTCGGCTGAAGACCATCTACGAAAAGACGAGAGCCCGCACCAAAGAAGATGTCGCCAACGTACTCAAAGTCCACAGTATCAACCCGCCGGTGCTTTCGGCCCATCTCAAGCTCTATGAGACCGTCATGTTCGCCGAGGGCGCGCTCGATAAAGATCTCAGGGAGATGATCGGCGTCGTCGTCTCGAAGGCGAACGAATGTCCCTACTGCGTACACCATCACGCCACGGCCCTTTTCAAGATCACCGGCGACAAGACGCGTATGCGGCGTATCGCCGCCGATTATAAGACCGCCGGATTAAGCGAAAAGGAACTGGCGCTTTGCGACTACGCGGTCAAACTCACCACCACATCCTATAAGATGGTATATGAAGACATCAAACGACTCGAGGACCTCGGGTTCAACGATGCGGCCATCTTCGAGGCCAACCAGGTCGCCGCCTATTTCAACTATGTCAACCGCATCGTCAACGGTCTCGGCGTCGAGACGGAAACCATCTGACACAAGACACCGTCCTCTCGGTAGAGCGGTTTTTTTTGCCAATTGCCTCGAGAAACGTTCATTATAAAAAGGCGGCTCAATTGACGAATGACACTATCTAAAACAAAATGCGGTATGCTATAATGGGACTATATGACCATAAGGAGATGTTAGTAATGAAAAGACGAATCAGAGAAGCCATGCCGATGATCAGCGTCCTGCTTTTTTTGAGCATGGGTTTCATTTTCGAAGAATGGCTCTTCGGGCTATTGTTCTTCCTGCTCATCCCGCTTTCCGAGTTTTTACTCAGCGACGATATCCTGATCAGCATCCGCAATCTCTTCCCGCTTCTGGTTGTGGCGGTGTTCCTCGTGTTGACCATCCGCTATGACTACGCGCATCCGGGCTGGCTTGTGTTCCTGCTCATCCCGATCTTCTACACCCTGTTTCCGGACCCCAATGATAAGAAACAAAAGCACCGCTGATGCTTCGTTGGTTCCAACCGGCCAAAACAAGAAAGGATGAAGACGGCTCATGAAGAAAAACCCCTACAACAAAACCAATCAATCGGTCAGCCGCCTCGGTTTCGGCGCCTGGCCGCTCGGCAATACCGCCCACGGTCACACCATGACCGAAAAAGAAGGCATCGCGCTTGTGAAAAAAGCGCTTGAAAAGGGAATCAACTTCTTCGACACCGCCCCGAATTACGCAAGCGGACGCAGTGAGACCATCCTGGGCAAGGCCCTTGAAGGGAAGCGGAGCGAGGTTGTCATCAACACGAAGTTCGGCCATCACCCAGATGGGACCATCGATTTCGGTGAGGACGCCCTCGTCCCCTCCATCGAAGGAAGCATGAAAAGGCTAAAAACCGACTATCTCGATTCAGTCATCCTCCACAATCCCGACCCCGCCATCCTGAAAGGCGAAACGAGACATTTTGAAATTTTGAAGGATTTACGCGCCAAAGGGAAGATTCTGACCTACGGCGTAAGCATCGACACCCGCGAAGAACTCGAAAACGTCCTCGAAAGAACCGACATCGGCGTCATCGAACTCCTTTTCAACATCAACGCCCAACAGACAAGAGATCTGCTTTTGGAGCTTGAGAACCGCGACATCGCATTGATCATCAAAGTGCCGCTCGATTCGGGCTGGCTAACCGGTGCCTACACAAAAGACAAAGTCTTCACCGACATCAAATCGCGCTGGACCGAAACAGACAAGCGGCGCCGCCACGAACTCATCAACGAACTCAAAACCATCACCGGCAGCGAACGCCTGACACCCTACGCGCTTGCTTTCATCTGGTCCTTTCCCGCCGTGACGACCGTCATCCCGGGTATCCGTACGGAAAAACAGCTCGAAGAACACGTCGAAAGCGAAAAGGTCACCCTTTCCGAGTCGATGAAGGAAAAACTCATCGACTACCATGATGAGAACATCAAAGGCGATCCGTTGCCATGGTAGGAAGAGAAGACGCGAATAAACGCCGGTTTCCCAAAATCGCCCATCTCAAACTCGTTGTCTTGATCACTTATCTGTTCATGGTCGCCATGAACATCCTTTCAAATGCGCTGCCTTTCTACGGGCGCACCGCCGGCGAAGTCTCGGCGATGTATGAGACGCTTTTCACCCCCGCGGGATTCACGTTTTCGATCTGGGGTCTCATCTACCTCATGCTGCTGGTGCTAATCCTGCGTCTTTTGCGGTTGCCGGCGACCACCCTATCATCCAAACAGGGCAGAACCTTTCTTCATGCCCTGATCGCCTCATCCCTTCTCAACAGCCTCTGGCTTTTATTCTGGCACAGGGACAATCCCCTGATCGCGCTGACAATCATCGCGCTTTTGCTTTTAAGCGTGCTCACCGCCTACATCAACCGTCCCCGAAAGGAATGGCCGATCGATATCGGTTTGAGTCTTTATCTAGGATGGTTGAGCGTGGCGACCATCGCCAATCTTTTCATCGCTTTTTCCATCACCCACCCCTGGTTTGAAACACTCGAACCGGTCTTATTCATCCTGACACTCATTGCCGGCTTCATCCTGGCAGCGAGGATGGTTTTTCTTGAGAGGGACGCCGTCTACGCGCTTGTGTTTCTCTGGGCCTACTTCGGAATCTTCATCCGCCATCTGCGCGAGTCGGCCCCTTGGACCTATCTCGTCACTGGCGTGATGTTGTTCATGCTTGTCATCCTGGTATCATACGGTCTTTACCGAAACTACCAATCCCGGCTGGCCGAATAAGCCGCCACCGTTTGAAACTGCAAAACATCATCACGCCCCGGAAGGTGATAACCATGCTAAACGCAAAAAAAATCGGTATCTGTTTCACCGGTGGCGGTGCCCGCGGCGCCTATCAGATCGGTGCCTTGAAAGCCCTGGATGCACTCGGTATCTTTGAATATGCCGAGGCGTTTTCCGGAAGCTCGATCGGTTCGGCGAATGCCGTGGTCGCCGCTTCAAGCGGCATCGAGGCCGCCGAAAGGGTCTGGCTCGAACTGCCCAGGGACAATATCCCGAAAAACAACAATAGGAACAGGAAAAACAATGATAAAGCCCGGTTTTTCGATATCGAACAGGGACTTTACTCCATGGATGTCTTTGAACAGGTCGTCAGCGATGCCATCGATTTTGAGCGGCTCGGACAAACCGAGGTTTATGCCACCATCTCGGAGACCGGTCTTCATGATGGCCGCTTTTTCGACATCTTCAAGTCGACCTACGACCACTATCTTCGCAAAGACTCGAAAGTCCGTTATATGCCACTTCACCAACTCCCCGAAGAGCTTGTTGCAAGCTGCATCACTGCATCTTGCTCCATTCCCATCTTTTTTTTGCCCGTCACCATCGAAGACAAGAAATGCTATGACGGCGGCATGTTCGACAATGTGCCCGTGACCCCGCTCGTCGAAGGCGGCTGCGATGTCATCATCGTCATCCACCTGCACCGTTTCCGCACCCGTCTGCACGAACCGAAGAAAAGATTCCCCGGTATCACATTCCATGAGATCCGCCACAACGGAAACAAACTCGGACGTGTCCTCAAATTCAGCCATTCGCAGACGGAAAGACTGCTCACCCTCGGTTATGAGGAGACCCTTGCTTATTTTGAAAAACTAGAAGAAATAGATTGAGAGGAAACACCATGGAAATCGCCAATAATATCCTAAAGCGCATGCTACAAAACGTCATCTTCGTCATCGGCACCAACTGCGGCGGCAAGACCACCACCGCGAAAGCCCTCGCAGAAAGAAACGGGCGCGCCTTCTATAGCGCCGATGAACACTACTGGGACCACCGCGGACTGACCGATGAGAAAAACCAACCCAACATGAACCGTCCTTTCATTGACTGGGAGGAATACTTCGGTCGCGATCCGGAAAAACAGGCCGCCTGGTTATTATCCTGTATGGAAGAGGAGGTCCCCTTCATCCTGATCGACTTGCTCCGCCTATCTGAAAGGCATAAAGAAGGCGTTATCGCCGATGTCCATGCCGTGCCCGAAATTCTGCTCAAAGTCAGCGACCCGTCGCGTATCGTCGCCATGACGGCCGACGATGCCACGATCAGGCGTGATTTCTTCGGCCGCGAGGATAAGAACCCGCTTTTGGAATGCATCAGAAAAAACACACCGGACCCTGAAAAAGCGACTGAAAACGTCCTTGAGACCGCCGTTTTCGTCGCAAACGAAGAAAAAAGAAGAATCGGTGCGTGCGGTATCCATACCGATGAGCGCACCGGTGCGACCGACTTTGAAAAACGCCTGCGGCGCACCGAAAGCCATCTTCGACTCGGTGGAAAAGACTGACCGACAGTCCTGTTCACATGACCCGATTACAAAAAGACAGCCACAAGGTTGTCTTTTTGGTTTCAAGGGTGTGGGCTAACGTGATCATCTGTTGTATAATGATGGTAATGTGTAGAAAGGAAGGCACGCCTATGAACAATGCATTCTCGCCCTATCTTGATCAAAAAAGACCTCTGCTTGAAAAACTCATCGCTCGATTGAGCGGATCGTTCGATTTCGCAAGCGTCCTCGCGACCGATGTCAGGGGCACGTCGATCGATGTCGACCGCCATGACACCTCCGTCCGCCCGAGCGATCTTTCTGAATCGGGCTTCGTCATCAGAGTCCACGACGGAACGTCTTATTCGGAGTACGCGACAGACCGAATCACTAAGGCGGACCTGGACAGTGTGGTCGAAAAGGTGAAAAGCCTCGCCAAGACCGGTGGCGACACACCGGCGATGACCACCGCCGTGTTGAAAGAAGAAGGCATCCAAAAGACATTCATCCGCAAAAACCGCGGCGAGGTCTTAGACACAGGGGCCATCATCGACCGACTGAGAGGCTATGTCACAAAAACCATGAACCGCTCGGACGCCATCGTCAATGTGCGCACCGGTGTGGAAACAAGCGAAATATCAAAACTCTATCTTTCCAACAAGAACTCCCTCACCCAGTATTACACCTGGACCGCCACCCGCGCGTTCGTCCTGACGCGAAAAGCGGACAACACAAAATACGCCTTCGACGGCATGGGCGACGATTCTTTAAAGAATGCCCTCGAGTCGCTTGGGGACATGCTTGAAAAGACCGCCGACATCGCACTGCGCCTGCTTGATTCAACGCCGCCCGAACCGGGCACCTATACCGTCATCACCGACCCATCCATCACCGGTCTCATCGCCCACGAGGCTTTCGGTCACGGGGTCGAACTCGACATGTTCGTCAAGGACCGCGCCATGGCGAAAGACTATATGGACAAACCCGTGGCCTCCCCGCTTGTCACCATGCATGACGGCGCCGCTGCCGTCAAGAGCGCGGCGTCCTACTTTTTCGATGACGACGGGGTTTTGGCGCAGGACACGAAAATCATCGATCAAGGCATCCTGAAAAGCGGCATCAGCGACGCTCAAAGCGCCATGCAACTCGGCCTTGAACCCACCGGCAACGGCAGAAGGGAAACCTTTGACCGCAAGAGCTACAGCCGGATGACCAACACGTTCTTCGCGCCTGGAAAAAGCGACCTATCGGCCATGATAAAAAGCGTCAAGCACGGCTATCTGATCGCCCAGACCAACAACGGCATGGAAGACCCCAAAAACTGGGGCATCCAGTGCACGGCCCACTACGGTGAAGAAATCAAAGACGGCGAACTGACCGGCAGAATCGTCAGCCCCGTCGTCCTTTCCGGTCACGTGGTCGACCTGCTGAAATCCATCAGTGCGGTCTCGAAGGACTTCAGAATCATCGGCAGCGGTTCCTGCGGCAAAGGCTACAAGGAATGGGTCCGCGTCAGCGACGGGGGTCCCTATTTGAAAGCGCAGGTGAAATTCGGATGATCAAGGCCATCATGAAAAAACTTTCCGCCCACGAAAACATCAGCGACTGGTTGCTCACCACCACCCATACCCGCCGTCACGAGGCTTTCTACGTCATGCACGAACGTGAAACCAGACGGCTCGTCGATACCACCACATATGAAGCGACCGTCTACCGGCGTTTCAAGAAAAACGGCGATTCCCATATGGGATCGGCCACGTTCAAGATTCCATCCGAAGCCGATGAGAAGACGCTCGATTCAATGATCGAAGACGCCGCCTACGCCGCGTCTCTTTCCAAAAACAAGCCCTACGACCTCGTAACCTCGGACGCCCGAAAAACATTCAACGAACCACCCCTGAGCGATGCGCCTTTCTCACTCCTCGACGAAATAGCGACAACGTTCGCCACCAAGACCGACAAAAACACCCGTTTCAACGCCATGGAATGTTTCCACACCGAGACCACCATCCGCATCATCAATTCCAAGGGTCTCGATTACGACAAGACGCTTCGCAAGGTTCAAGTCGAAGCGATTCCCTCCTATGACGGCGAAGCCGGAAACGTCGAACTCTACCGGTTTTTCACCTATGGATCGATCGACTTCGAAAAAATCACCGCCGACGCCGAAACCGCGATTGAAGACGTCACCGCCCGCTACCACGCCCAAAACAAACCGGACATTGAAAAAAGCGACATCATCTTGAGAAAAGACGATGCGGCCACGCTTTTCAGACGACTGATCTCTGATTTCAGT
The DNA here is from genome assembly GCA_003555335.1 of Mollicutes bacterium. Next base: position 33,214 of record PWHD01000048.1, read on the forward strand.
TACGCAGGCGTCTACCGGGGGGGCACCGAAAAAAAACCGGGCGACCCCATCCAGAAAGATGCAAAAAAAGACACCCTGACCATCGCCCTCGTCCCATCCTCACAGGGAGACGCCTTCGATGATGACGGCGTCCTCTTACGTCCGATCACCGTTTTAGAAGACGGTGTCTTGAAGAATCACTATGGCTCGAACCAGTATGCCCAGTACCTCGGCAATAAACCGAGCGGCCGCTTGAACAAGCTCTCCGTGGCCACCGGCGACACCCCGGTGACGTCGATGCGCAAAGACCGCACCTTAGAGATTGTCGCGCTTTCTTCCATTCAGATCGAGCCCTATTCGGGCTATATCGGCGGTGAAGTGCGGCTCGCCCTTTACCATGACGGAAGTAAAACCATCCCTGTGAGCGGCTTTTCTTTCAGTGGAAACCTCGACGAGATGCTCGCCCGGCTCACCCTATCCGATGCGACCGCCGACACCGCCCGCTACCACGGGCCCGCCTTCGTCCGTCTCGGCCCCGTGACCGTCACATGAAACCCGTGGTCATCGTTGCGAGCGATTCGTCCTGGGTGGAAGCATTTGAACAGGTCAGAAAAATCCTGACACGGTCGCTCCCGGATGACCTCGTCGCCGTCGAGCATGTCGGAAGCACCGCCGTGCAAGGCCTGCCCGCCAAACCCATCCTCGATATCGACGTGGTCATCAAAAAAGATTCCGGCTTCGACACCATCAAAACGGCCCTGGAAGCGCTCGGCTACATCCATGAGGGTCATAAGGGCATCGTTGGGCGCGAAGCGTTCAAAAGAAGCGACGAGACCGTCCCCTTTACGACACCGGCAAGACCCGCCATGGCCCAGCATCTCTATGTGCTTGAGGAAGGTGCCGCCGAACTGAAGAAACATCTTTATTTCCGAGACCGCCTGCGCAGCGATTCGGTCGTCAAACAGGCTTACGGCGAACTCAAAATCCAGCTGGCAAAGCGCCACCGCGATGACCGCGAGGCCTACACCGAAGCCAAGACGGCCTTCATCCAAAATATCCTCAAAACCATGCCAAAGTGAAAAAAGACCACGTTTTGAACGTGGTCTTTTGATTGGGAATCAGTCGGCGAGAATGACGGACCCGCCGAATTCGGTCTCGATCCACTCGGCGATGGCCTCGCTTTTCAAAACCGCATAAAGCGCTTCGATGAACGCATTGTCCGCATCGTCGCTGTTGGTGACGAGTACGTTGACATAAGGTGAAACGGTGCTTTCGACCGCGAGTGCGTCCTCAAGCGGGTTCAGCCCGTGGTCGAGCGCGAAATTGCCGTTGATGAGGACAAGATCGCCGGAACGGTTGGCGTAGTTGGCGTAAAGCTGGGTGGGGTCGACTTCCTTGAACGTGACGCTATGTTCGCTGTCGAACAACGCGGGGAGGTTTCTGATGGCGCTCGCGGTGATGGCTTCGGCGGTGGTATCCGCCTTGATGGTGATGAGTCCGGCCGTCTCGAGGACCCCAAGAAGCCGGGGGCGGTCGGCAGGAGAGTTCGAGACGATGATTTCGAGGGTATCCGGAAGCGCATCCAATGACGCATGCTCGAGAGTGTAAAGCCCGATCGGCTCGATGTGGACGCCTCCGATGTTGACGAAATCATAGCCATGGTCGGCGATCTGTGCTTCAAGATAGGGGATGTGCTGGAAGAAGTTCGCAATCAGGTCCCCTTCATGAAGGGCGGTGTTGGGCAGGACATAATCATAAAATTCCACAATCTCGAAATCGAACGCGGGGTCGATGTGTTTTTTCGCCTCTCTCAGAATCTCCGCATGGGGTGTCGGTGAGGCGCCGACTCGGTAGGTCGATGTCCGGGCGCAGGCACTGAGGGTGAGGGTGAGAAGAACGATGAGGAATGGAAGGTATATTTTTTTCATTTGGTTTCTCCTTTTAGTTTTTTTGTAGTTTTCTGACGATGAGGTCACCGGCGAGCTGGATGATTAAAATGAGCGCGACGATGAGCACGGTCGCGATCCAGGTCACTTCCGGGCGGTTTCGCGAATAGCCGTACAGGTAGGCCAGATTGCCAAGCCCGCAAGCGCGATCGCGGTCACAGTCAGTCCCCTGACCAGAGCCGGCATGCTTTCGGGAATAAGAATTTTGGTGACGATCTTGTAATCGGTCAGACCCAGGGCTCGTCCTGTCTCCTTGAGGTCTTCACCTTTTTCGAAAAGGCCGATTTCGACAAGACGGGCATAGAAGGGGACACCCCCCACCACAAGCGCTGGAATGGCGGCGGAAGGACCGAGAATCGTTCCGACGACGATTCTGGTGATCGGGATGAGTAGGACGATAAGAATCAAAAACGGAATGCTTCGGCCCATGCTCGTGATGACGGACAAGGTGGCATAGACCCTTCTTTTCGGTCGCAATCCCGTTTTGGCGAATACAAAAAGGAGCACGCCGAGCACAAGTCCTAAGAATCCGACCAGCAGGGACGATAGCAGTGTCATGTAGAGCGTCTCGTTGAACGCTTCGAAATACATTTCAAAGTTTTCCATCGAGAATCTCAACCCCTTCTTCGGTTAGACTTTTCCTCAGTTGGCCGGGGTCGTCGCTGTCGATGCTCACGAGCATCAGCCCTTCTTTTGACGGGGTGATGTTCGCGAAGAGGATGTTGATCGAAGCCCCGGTTTTCTTGATGAGTTCGCTCAGAATGACTTTGTCGGTGGTGGTGCCTTTGAACCTGAGCAGCGTCAGATTGGGAAGATGGCCGTATGTGTTCGCGATGGCGTCGATGTTGAACCCGATCGAAGCAGTGAGCCGTTTGGTGACAGGATGGGACGCCGCGAAGAGAATGTCATCGAGCGGCCCGTCTTCGACCACTTCGCCGTCGTCCATCACGGTGACATAGTCGCAGGTTTCTTTGATGACGTGCATGTCATGGGTGACGATGACGACTGTGAGCCCTCTTTGTTTTTTGATATCGGTGATCAGATTGAGGATGCTTTTGGTCGTATCCACATCGAGAGCGCTCGTGGGTTCGTCACAAAGCAGTATCTCCGGGTCATTGATGAGCGCTCTCGCAATGCCGACCCGCTGTTTCATGCCACCTGACAATTTGGCCGGATAGGTATCTTCCCGGCCCTCGAGCCCGACATCCTTGATCAGTTGATGCGCTTTTTGACGCCAGGCGTCATTCACACCGGTCGTCGCGCTGATCGGAAAGAGCACGTTTTCAAACACGGTCTTGCTTTCAAGGAGGTTGAAGTGCTGAAAGATCATGCCGACGCGCCTTCTGTACATTCGCATCGACTCCTTGTTGAGTTTCCTGACGTCGGCGTAATCAAATACCCTGATCGAACCGCTGTCGTGGGCCTCTAGCTGGTTGATCAGCCTGATCAGGGTGCTTTTTCCCGCACCCGAATGGCCGATGATGCCGTGGATGGTGTTTTTCCTTATATTGAGAGAAACATTCCGAAGCGCTTTTGTTAGCCTGCTTTTTTCCTGGAATGTCTTGTTGACGGTATCGAATGTGATCATAACCTTATCCTCCGAAATCGTATAAAAAAAGCCTTCCGCAATGAAAGGCCGTCGTTTCAACCATATTCATCGCTAGGCAATCAAGCCCCTGGGTAAGAGCACCTAAATCAATAGGTTGCTGCCGCTTCGAAGGTTACCTCGCCTCCACGGCTCTTAATGAATTATCAATATTTGCAAGCATTATAGTAGCGCAAGCCCGCAAAGTCAACTGTGTATCTGATGAAAGTGTTTCCGTTTAACACTAATGGGTTCCGACCAAAAGCTGCCCAAAAACTTGAAAAGGCGGTCCCTATAAGTTATCATTAGAATAAGCGGTCATTATCAGCTAAAAGCCCTTATTAAGGCGTCTTTGAGCTTCATGACCGTTGCCGGTTATTTAGCTCATACCGCGTTCATCTTGCATCCGCCGGCAAGGAAAGCCTTTTTATTTCAAACGAAACAGAGGATGTTTCTCAAAGAAGGGAATGATGTTATGAAAGTCAATATCAGAAAAGACAGTGTGCCGGTGATGATCGAACTTATGAGAAGTCTCAAAAAAGGGACCCTTGCTGATGACATGCTCGATGAGCTCCTTGACCACCCGGACTATGTCATGGAGTTTTCGCGATACAACAAAGGTATCACAAGGGAAGTGTTCGCCGATTACCTAAAGAAATTTCCAGCCCTCACGGAAAACGACATCAGCAACATCAATCTCAGAATCCATCACAAATATTACCGCGATTTCTACGAAGACCCGGATACCTACGAGAAGAGCCTTTCATTGCTGGATTTTGACAGTGAAGCGCTGAACGAACAGGCACAGATTGCAAAAAAGGGTCTGCCCGATGATTTGAAAATCGAGCAAGTCGACCTGGTCTTCACCATCGGAATCGGCCCTTCTTTCGGCTACATACACGGAAACAATATCCACTTCGACTTCCTTCAACTCGTGAAAGAAAAATCAAAAGCAGAGTTTGACGCCTCGATCGCCCACGAGATCCACCATGTGGGGTTCAACGCGCTGATCAGCGAAGAAGCGATGCGCAAACTCTCGCTCGAGGAGCTTTTCTACCTGTATTTTTCCGGCGAGGGCCTCGCCGTCAAATACTGCAACAACGCAGAAGGCAATTTGTCGAAAAGCATTTATCCCGGACCGAAGAACATCGGACTCGACCCATATTCCTGGAATTATCTGAACCGGGATTTCGAAAACATGATGAGACGTTTCAAAAGCACCCTCGGAAAAATAAGAAATGGCACGTTCACAACCGAGGATTTTCAAAAGGAACTCAAGGATTACTGGATGAACCCTTACCATGAGAACCAGGACGACCAGGCCGTTCCCGCACTCAAGCAGCTGAGACTCTACAGCTTCGGCAATGAGATCTGGGGTGTGATTCATGATGCTTTCGGCAAGGCCAAGGTCTTTGAGACCCTAAGAAACCTGAAGACCTTCCCCGAGGTCTATAATCAGGCGCTTGCAAAACTCGGCAAAAAAACATACACCATCTGAAATAAAAACCGTCTGACTGACCTCAGACGGTTTTTTATATCCTAAGCTTTATTCGTACGTCTCATAGGCGCTGATGATTTCAGGAAGATTCCCCATGGCTTGTCTGCATCTTGTGTAAAGGACGGTGTGGACGGCATGGAAAAAAGGAAGCAGTGCAAAAAGAATGACGGCAAGCCAGAACCCGCTCACGATCAGCCAGGTGCGGGGCGTGAGAAAACGCTCCGGATGATAGGCGGCAGCAAGCAGCCCATGAAGGCTGACAAGGTACCAAATAGGCAAAGCGGCCGGAAGCATCAAAATCCTGAAACCCATCATCCAAAAAAGCGATCGTCGCATCATCGCAGCACTCAGTGCGAACGCCCCCAACCTACGGTTCGACAGGACCGGATCGCCTAAGATATATGGGACCATCGCCATCAGCGTGACCATGAAGAATCCGAGCACAAGTAGCGCCATTCCGATAAGAACCGCCAACAGCGGCCCGGAAGCCAAGCCATCAAGGATGACTCCGTTTGTCCGGTGGCGGATCAGAAACGCCGTTCCAAATGCCATCGTGATGAGCGGTAAAAGATAATAAAAAACCATCGCGATCAATGCGCTCGGATAACGGTCCTTCCTGAATGCCCAATCGACCAGGATACCTGCAACCTTCTTATCGGTGAGTCTCAATGTGGTGAAAGCGTGAGCCCGGCTTGGGACAAGTGGAAGTAGCAGGATGATGCCAAAACCGGTGAAAAGAGCCATCATCTTGAAAAGCAGGACACTGAGATGGATTTTGAGAATATGAAAATAGTGTGCACGTAAAAACCACCATGCGTTCTTGAAGACATTTTTCATCGCAAGCACCTCGTCATCGCGTTTTTCATAAGGAGGAAGCCCGTCTCACAAGTCCCCGTGATAACACGATCTTCATCATCAGCCTTTTGCCTCCAGATGATGACGCCGGCTTTTCTCGTAAAGGGGCTTTGGTTCAACTTGTCAAAATCGGCGCTCAACCACACCTTATACCATTGAACAATCCTCTCAACCACTTTCATCCTCTGCTCGCGGTCACGGCCGGCGCGTTCTTGCGTCTTGTCATGTTGCATGGTGATGATGGTTTCCATGTGACGTCCTCCTTGATCGGTTGGGGTGTCCTTCTAATTATACGCCATCTTAACGGGGCGGTAAATCCGAAAATCACGCAACTTCAAATCATTGAACTGAAATCCGGGTCCATGTTACAATAAAATGGTTGAATGTGATAAAAGGAGGCATCCCCATGACAGGCACGAAACGTATAGACATCACCCCCGGGACCCGGGTCAAAATCGTCACCAAAGCCGCGCAGCGAACCGGTGAAATGACAGAAGGCACCGTTCATAAGATCCTCACCAACGCACCCACCCACCCGCACGGTATCAAAGTCCTTTTGGAAGACGGCACCGTCGGGCGGGTCAAGGCGATCATCGACGAAACGGCTGAAAAAGAATCATGAAAACCCAGAACCGTAGTTCTTTGATTGCCGGATTGCTTACTTGGCGAATTTCTTCTTAGTGAAATAGTCGCTATTTTTCTTTCATTTGTTAAAATGGAAGTAGATAAAGGGGCTTCGGTCCTTTCCAGGAGGGATTGTGTATGACTGAGGAAAAACGTTTATCGATGAAAATCCATGGGATGGTGCAGGGTGTCGGCATGCGCCATTTCATCATGACACAGGCAAAGAAGCTCGGAATAAAAGGTTATGTCAGAAATCTTTCAGACGGCTCAGTCGAATGTGTCGCTGAAGGCGAAAAGAAGACGCTCAATCGTTTCGTGAGAATCATCGAGGATGATTCCCCCGGGCAGGTCGACCGAATCGACAAAGAAGAAAGTAAGAAAAAAGAATCGTTCAAGGACTTCAGCGTCCGCTACTGAAGGATTTTCCGTGATTGAATGAACCCGTCATTTCAGACGGGTTTTTCTTTTAGCGCGGAAATGGAGGCTTGAAAACGTTTACTAGACTCATAGAAAGACAGTTTTACGAATAAGCCTTGCAATTTATAATCAAAAACGGTAGACTGACATAAAACTCTAAATAATATATTTTATTTATAATAATCCTGTGGCACTGTACTTTGCGGCACCGATCACCGTTTGAAGCCAATCATCGTTTGACCCTTGATAGATTTCCAAAACCATAAGAAACGAAGCTTTTTTTCAGAGGGCGCTGGGGTCAAAAGTCCGCATGGTTGAAGTGGGTGAACAGAATGCTCAGATATGTGCTTACAAGAATCTTTTGGATGGTATTCACGTTTTTCCTGATTGTCAGTCTCGTGTTTATCATCACCCGGATGGCGATGCAGATTCCCTGGCCACCTTTTTTGACGATGCGGGAATACCTCGTCATCACTTTTGATCAATACACCGACTATATGCACGGTATCCTTACCGAGTGGTACTGGGGGACGACGCAGTATGATGAACCGGTATGGGATTTCGTGGCATCAGCGATGCCGATTTCACTGCGGATCAACATCGCGGTCTTTTTGTCATATGTCATCATCGGCATCGGACTAGGCATGCTGGCGGCCGTTAAAAAGGATACCTGGGTTGATCAGATCATCGGTATCTTCACTATGACATTCGGTTCGATTCCCAGTTTCATCATGATTTTTTTGGTAATCATGTTTTTCGGCTTCGGCCTCGGATGGTTGCCGAAAATCTATCCGATAGGAGAAGAGGGCCTGGCGTTGCATATGGGCCTCATCATTCCCATCCTCGCCCTTTCGGGTCCCCCTATCGCGACGCTCTCCCGGCTTGTTCGTGGAGAGTTGGCGGAGAATTTCAATCAGGATTATCTTCTGCTCGCAAGAGTCAAGGGACTGAACAAGAAACAGATCCTTTTCCGTCACGCCCTCAGAAACAGCATCACACCCGTTATGCCCGAGATTCCGAATCTGTTTGTGCTGGTGCTGATGAACGCGTTCTTCGTGGAAATCGTCTACAATGTGCCCGGTGTGGCGAATCTGTTTTTGAAAAACATCTACCGGGCAGGTCCCGGGCCACATTTCATCATCGATACGCCGATCATCACTACAATCAGTTCCTTCTATGCGTTCATGGGGCTTTCCATCGCTTTGCTCATCGATATCCTCTATGGCTTTGTCGATCCGACCATCTCTGTCGGGTCTAAAAAAACGCCATCGTAATAGGAAAAGTTTTTGCGAGGTGACTTTACAGTTTCGCATCCGATCTTTTTTGGCTGAAAGCGGGTGGCAGTATGATAAGATACATCGTCAGTAGATTGTTGTTCATGGTTGTGACCTTTTTCCTGATCGTCACGGTGGTCTTCATGGTCACCCGTCTTGCCATGCTTATCCCCTGGCCCCCGTTTTTATCATTCAGAGGATATTTCCAGATCGCTTTCGAACAGTACAAGGACTACCTCACAGGCATCCTCACCGATTGGGACTGGGGCATGAACATGAGGGGCGAGCCGCTTTGGCCGGATGTCCATGAGCGGATGAAGCTATCCCTCAGAATCAACATCGCCGTTTTTCTCACCTACGTCACCGTCGGAATCGGCCTGGGTATGATCGCAGCCTTGAAAAAAGACACACTCATCGACGATGCGATTGGTGTCTTCACCATGGTTTTCGGCGCAATTCCCAGTTTCATCATGGTTTTTATCGTCGTGTTGGTCTTCGCCCACTATCTCGAATGGTTGCCGAGATTCTATCCTACCAATGAAGATGGCATGCGCCGCCACATGGGTCTGATCATACCAGTTCTCGCCCTTGCGGGCCCGCCCATCGCGACCATTTCGAGGCTTGTGCGAGGCGAGCTCGTCGAGACGGCGAATGCGGATTATATCGACCTTGCGAAAGTGAAGGGTCTAAACAGAAGGCAGTGCTTGCTGCGCCACGGCCTCAAAAACAGCATCACACCCGTGATGCCGGAAATTTCCTCGTTATTCATTCTGGTGATGATGAGCGCCTTCTTCGTGGAGGTTGTCTATGTGATTCCTGGTATGGCGCGGCTCTTCTTGGAATCGATCTACAACGAAAGTATCCATGGCCCGCACTTTTTGATCCACACGCCAACCGTCACGACCATCTGCGCCTTCTACGCGCTTCTAGGTCTCTCGGTAGCCTTGCTCATCGATATTCTCTACGGTTTCATCGATCCGACCATCAAGCTCGGTTCGAAGAAATGACATTTGATGAACCGATAATAAAGACGCCCGGCCTGAGGCCGGGCGTCTATTTGATTGCGGATTATTTCGGATAGAGGTCGCCGGTCATATCGGTATCATGCATCGCGCGGCGGTTGCGTTGCTGGTCGATCAGTCGGCGGTAATATTTGATGTTGTCATGGACATCCTTGAGCATGTCGTCGACGTAGCGATCGAACACATTCTCGGTATCCTCATCCTTGTAGTAGACCGCATGGAGCGCAAAGAGGTCGTCCCCGGTCATATTGAGGTGTTTGCTTTCGGGATGGTGGTGGAAGTAGAGCTTCTCATCGAGCGCCGCGACGTATTCGACTCTTACCTCATCTGGGTGTTTCACCCGGATCATGGTACTGTTTTTTCTTTTGTAACGGCACAAGACGATTGGAAATTTCGTTTCCTTGAGCACCTCATTGGTCTCCGCGTCGAGTTTGTCGGCATCGAGTACGAGGAGGGTATGATAATCGGTGCTCAGATCGTCCTCGACTTCTTTTTGGAATTGCTTCACTCTTTCCCGAGCGGCTTGCCAATCCCCGGGTTCAAACGTCTCAAGCACTTTCACGGCATCAGCGATATCGTCCTTTTCAAGCTTATGGTCCTTGCCGAAGTCGACTTTGTCAAGACGGATTTCCTTACCGGCATCAAAAGTCTCCCGGTCTTTTTCACAATAGAACTTGTCTTCATCATGGCACTCGCCATGGGTCCGTTTGACGATCTCGCCGTCTTCCATGACCTCGATGAGTTTGAATCCGGTTTCAGCGTGATTATAACGTTTCCAGTGGATTCTCTTTTTTTCCATAGCCGTTCTCCTTTCAGATACCTTGTTAATTTAATTTTATCACCTCTTTCGCACCATAACAAAGAAAACACAAAATGAATTATGTCTATGGAACAAACCGACACGTTCGGGCAAACGATGGTTTACCAGCGGACTTAAAATTGCTACAATGGAAGTGTGGATAAACGAAGCAACAAAGGAGGCCGACATGGAAGCAATCATGAATCTGGAACTGACCATCCATTATCCGATGGAGAAGACGGTGAACCTGAATCTCTGCGGGATGAAAGACCGTTGTGAGGAACCCTATTGCTACATGCTTGATGATGCGCAGATGGAAAAACTTAAAGAGGGTCTTGAAACACTGCGTGTGGAAGACTGGAATCAAAGTTATATGGACAGGGAAAACCCGGACCGCTTCGACTGGGATCTGAAGATTGTGACAAAAACCGGAAAGACCACAATGAAATACGGTAGAAACAAAACCCCGGACAACTGGCTCGACTTTTTGAACCTGATCAACACCGTGGCCGGCGAAACCCTGATTGAGACCGACTAAGCGATGCGAACAGGGGATAAGTCCGTCCGGCTCGAGAAGAACCTTGGTGTTTTCAGTGAAAAGGAGATGTCCCGGATCAGGGATATGAACGTCTTGCTTGTCGGGCTAGGCGGTCTCGGCGGCCACATCGCGAACGGTCTTTTGCGTCTCGGTGTCGGTAAAATGACCATGGTCGACCCCGATACATTCGACATGACCAATTTGAACCGTCAACTGTTCTCGACGACCAAGACCATCGGACAGTCGAAGACCGAAGTCCTCAAAACCGCATTGCAGGACATAGACCCATCCGCCGAACTTCGCTTCCATACCTGTCCGGTGAGCGAACTCGACGACAATGTGGTGCGCACCGCCGACATCATCATCGATGCCGTCGACATCATCGCGACCAAATGTTATCTCGAGAAACTCGCCTTCAGACACGGCGTTCCCCTTTTGCACGGCGCCATCGGCGGCTGGTATGGCCAAATGGGCATCATTATGCCCGGTGCGTTCATATTAAAAGAACTCTACGGCAACAATTCCAAAGGCATTGAAAAGACCCTGGGCAGTCCTACCTTCACACCAGGCGTGCTCGCATACATGATGGTCGCCGCTTTCGCCACGTTTGCAAGCGGAAAAGAAGAAGCGCTAACCAACCGCATCCTGCTGGTCGATCTTTTGAACCACGACTACAGAATCGTGCTGGACCGAAACAACGAAAAATGAAAATGAGACGGACGTGATACCATGGTGACCATCAGGTTCTTCGGACTGATCAGAAGCAACCACCGGATTGAAACCTTTGAAACAGAGCCAGGCGTTTTATCTGCGATTATCGATAGAATCATGGCCAAACACCCTGAGATCACCCGGCGTGAATTCGAAAATGCGGTGCTTTTCATCAACAATGAGAAGATTATGCACATGAAACGATTCGACCTCGTGCTCGAAGACGGGGACGAGGTGATCTTCACCAATTTCGTGGGTGGTGGTTAAAAAAACCCGGTTCACATCAAGTGTTCCGGGGTTTTTTCATTGCCGCTTCGGCAGTTTCCTGCGGTGCTTCTCAAAGCTTTTCCATGGGTCTTTTTTGGTCTCGAGACGCTTGAATAGGGTGCTGAATGTCGCCATCTGCGGACTGAAATCCTCGTTGTCAAGTTCCTCCCAGGTAACCGGCAAAGCGACGGGCGCGTTCTTTTTTGCCCGCAGGGCATAAGGCGCGACCGACGTCTGACCGATGGCGTTTCTGGAATAATCGAGGTAGATTCTGCCTTCTCTTTTCTCCTTGCGCCGCTCAAGGGTGGTGGTCTTCGGCAGCGCCTTGTTGACGGCTTTGGCGACTTTGCCGGCATAATCACGGACGGCCTCGAAGTTAAAGTTCGGTTCAAGCGGCACCGCGATATGCACACCCTTGGAACCGGTCGTCATGACAAAAGGGCACAGTCCGTCTTCTTCAAGAATGTCCCGCACTTTCTTCGCGGTTTTGACAAGCGCCGCGACATCCTCTTTTTCCGGATCGAGATCGATGATCAGCTTATCGGGTTTATCCGGATGGTCCTTGCGGCTCAACCAAACATGCGGCGTGATCGTGGCCTGGTTTGCGAGATAGATCAGTGACTTCCTGTCGTTGCAAAGGACATGGGTCGTCTTACCGCCTTGTTCCTTGTCCAGGGTGATGGTTTCAATGAATTCGGGAAAGTGATCACCGGCTTCCTGTTGGTAGAAGCCCTCCTTCGAGATGCCATCAGGGAAGCGGTGCAAGGTCATCGGTCGCTTCCTAATATGCGGCAGCATCACGTCTTTGACCATGTCATAGTAGTCGATCAGGTCCTTTTTGCGGATTGTGGGTTCTTCAAACATCACCTTGTCGGTGTTGCTCAGGGAGACACCTGCTTTTTCCATCGGACATTCACCGCCTCATTCGTCTTCAAGCGCCTTTTCAACCTGCTTGATGGTTTTTTCACTCTGGATGGATTTCGGCTTATCTTTGAGGATATCTTTTTCCCTTTGCGCCTCGTCATCTTTCATCTTCATGAGAAGCCAGCGCCCATCATCTTTTGAACCGGTTCTTATCAGGGCGAAATTTCCTTTGAGCTTCTTTCCTTTCAGTTCCACCACGACACGGCCCTCTTTTAAAGCCTCGGTCATGGTGAGGGCGTTGCCGTCATCGTCTTCGGTGTGGTTCTCATAAGCCCCGCGGTCCCAGACGATCACCGTCCCCGCGCCGTAATGGTCCTCGGGGATGACGCCTTCAAAGTACGCGTAATCGAGCGGATGGTCCTCGGTCGGTAGTGCGAGACGCTTCTCGCTCGGGTCCGTGGACGGACCCTTTGGAACCGCCCATGACTTTAACACGCCTCCGACTTCCAGTCTGAAATCATAATGCAAAGTGGAAGCGTCGTGTTTCTGGACAACGAAAAGCGGACCATTCTTTTTCTTTTTCTCCTTGCCTGAAGGTTCAGGACTTTCTTCAAGCCTGCGTTTTTCCTTATAGGTCTTGAGTCTGTCTTTCTTCTCACCCATGGAATGCCTCCTCTTCATTACAGTGGTTACTTTCAGCATAGCACGCGCACTGTCCAAAATCCACCAAAGGCACTCTTTTTGTGACCGACGAACCAAAAGCATTGACAAAACAAAGAGAATAAATTATGATGGAAAAAATCGCCATTTGGTGTTACAATACTAATGTTTGGTTCCGGTAGCTCAGCTGGATAGAGTGACGGCCTCCGACGCCGTAGGTCAAGGGTTCGAATCCCTTCCGGAACGCCAATTTGTATGTGAAGAGCCCACCTCGGGCTCTTTTTTCTTGCATCCTCCTTCAGGTCTTTTCCGTGCCCCGTATAAGTGTTGTGTTGAGTTGTAAATGATGTGAGACAAAAAAGAGGGAATAAATAAAGGGATGTTGTATCCTTGAATCGAAGTATCTAGAAAAGCTTATTATTGAAGCGTTTGATCGAAGTGAGCTCACTAC
>PWHD01000035.1 GCA_003555335.1 Mollicutes bacterium
AGGTTATATCAGATACAACTACCTCTTTTGAAGTGGTTGATTTATCTGATGCTCCTGACACTCCTTATAGAATGACTGTTCATCAGGGAGAGCCTGCTGATGGTGAAATAATAGAAGTTACATCACACGATAAAGCTAATAATCAAATAACAGAATGTCAACGAGGAATGGAAGATACAACTGCCCAAAGTTGGGATACAGGTGATGAAATAGCTAATCTAGGTACGGCGGGTATGCATAGTGAACTGGTTAATGGTATAAATAACAAAGCTGATAATCCACATGATAATACACAGCATATTGAGGATTATGCTAGACAAAGTGATTTAAGATTAATCAGAATTAACCAGCTTAACTTGCGAGTACAAAAAGACCTCGAAAATGAAGCTGACGCTGATGAGGTAGGTTATTGGTGGGATATACTAGCCAACGAGGATAAAATTAACACTCTCACTAATACAGAAATCCTTGATAACCAACTTTCCCTTATGACAGGTGAACTCATAGGTGAAACTATATGGAATACTTATGATATAGAATTTATCACTGACAGAATACGCTATTTTCAAGATAGAAGCATATCTGATAGAGTACACGCCGAACCAGCTTTAGAAGGCGAAAATGAACTTACTATCCAATTGGCTGAAGTTACAATCACGGAGGTGGAATAATGGCTATAAACTTTGATAATTATATGCCGTGGAAAGGTATGAGAAGAGTTATACTCAACCCTGATGGCAGTAGAGAAGGATACTTATACGAGAACGACTCCAACTATTGGGCTGGTGGTGAAGACGAGGATGACCCCACTGAACAAGGAGATGAAGTGGATTGGAATGAGGTTGAGGATAACGACCAAAATGTAATGGTAGAAATTCCGAAGTTTTGGTATAAAGCTGACTTATCTGACCCTGACGATGAAGAAGAAACAGGTTTCGACCACGAATGGGACGACAATGACCGTGTGTTTCAATGGAAAATTGCTAACAAACCACACGAAGACTATGATATACACCCTGCTTTTGTGAGAGATGGCGTAGAGTATGATTACCAATATATCGGGGCTTTTGAGTCTTACTTTGATGGTACAAAAATGAGAAGTCTTCCCAACAAGGCAGGGAGTGATGGTGAAACTATGGAAGAATTTCGCTCACGTGCTCAAGCTAATGGACCCGGTTGGGAGCAGAATGATTTTCTCCTCATATGTGCTGTGCAATTACTCTACCTCGTAGAATACGGACACTTCGACTCCCAAACTGAAATTGGTGAAGGAATAGTGGATGATGGCGATTACCACGACACAGGAGAAACTCTCACATTAGGAAATTTCAGCGGTGCAGATGGTGACCCTACCGACCAAACTAATGCTATATCTTATCGGGGGATTGAGAACCTTTGGGGGAATAGATACCAATGGGCAGATGGAGCTAATCTAAACGACTACCGACTTTGGTTAGCCGACCATGATTTTGAGAGTGATAAATTTACAGAGCCTTATCAAGATACAGGGATAGATGTGTTAAGTGATTCAAGTAGTTGGATAAAAAATATTCACTTTGATAATACAGGCGATAATATAGACAAACTCGATTATGGTTTTATGGCTTCGGAAGCTGGTGGTAGTGAAAACTCCTATTTGCATGATTTTTGGTTTATAGATGACGGTGAAAAAGCTCTCCAGTTCAGCGGGAATCGGTTTCGTGGTTCTGAGGCTGGGGCTTTCTTTTGGTTTGGTAGCCGTTCCTCTGATTATTCTATTGGTAGCCATTCCGCTCGGTTGGCTCGCTTGCTTTAAATTTTTTTGGGCTTATGAAATGCTTTCAAGTTCTCCAGTTCAGCAGGAATCGGAATCATGGTTCTAAGACTGGGGTTTTTTTATATGAGAAAGGATGTGATTAAATGGCTGATACAGGACAGCTTTTTGGTGTTCAATGGAATCAAACGCAGGATAATTATAATACATTTGATGAGGACTTAATACATGTTACAATAACTATCACCCACAAAGATTCCCCTTACATCCGATGGGAAATGTCAGCAGAAGACGCATACGACAATCCACTTAATATTATCAACACTACCTTATCAATCAACAGCACAGAAGTATATAACGTTGACAATCCTGAAGGTGAACAGGAATATGAGCTATCACTAACAGAACTCAACGAAGGCGACAATGAAATTATCATCACAGCCACAGCCGAATATGATACTACAGAAGAAAAGGAACTCAACGCTCACAAAGAAGGAATAGAAACACCTGAAGCTGGCGACAGGGTGATAGTCCACAATGTAATGTACACTATCAGTACTGTAACAATCGAGGCTGAAACTGCTATACTCACACTTGAACAGGCACTTGAGGAAGACGTAGAAGAAAATCAACTTGTGGAAGTGTTAAATGAACTTATCCTCCCGCACGTTACCACAGATACCGAATATGTGGAAATGGAATTGATACGTACTAGATACGTGGATAACAAAGCTATAGATGAGTTTGTGGTAAATATAGAAGGCAACGAAGCAACTTTCAAAGTAGAAATGGAGCGGAAGGATGATACTGAAATTTTCCTAGAGAAACCGCGTGCTATATTCAGATTTAAGGAGGATGAATAATGATAGATAGAGAGAAAATTGAACAGCTCAAAGAAAAGCGTGATATAGAAGATATACTTGCAGACTTGTTGGAGGAAATATCCGACCTGAAACAAAGAGTATCACAGCTAGAAGGTGATACAGAATGAGAGATTACGTAGTTAGATTTTGGAAACGTTACCTTAATCGTACAGATGACTATGAGAGAATAGAAAGGTTACTGGAAAAAGGTGGTATTACACAAGAGGAATATGATGAGATAATAGTGGTTTATAATGAATAACAAACTTGTATTCAACAGCAGACTTGCAAAGTTGATTAATTGGATATTATCGAAACTAACAGGAACAGGAATAGCAGGAATAGTAATTCTGCGTACAGCTTATTTTCCTCAAAGCAGAGAAGAAACTGCAGAGGAAACTATTATTCATGAGAAAACTCATATTAGACAGCAGGAAGAAGATGGGATTAAGTTTTATTTCAGATATTTTTATGAGTTAATCAAAAATGTGATAATATATAGAGATTATTGGAAGG
>PWHD01000064.1 GCA_003555335.1 Mollicutes bacterium
AGGGGAAGTGACATGATGACCCTGCCTTTGCGCGTGCAGCAATACATCAACGAATACACCAGCATGTATCCGGAAGGATCACGCGCGAGGGAACTGATGCAAGCGGTCAGTCTCGCAGGAAACATTCTAGCACTTATGCCACTATTAATCCTGTACTTCTTCACACAGCGTCACTTCGTTGAAAGCATCGAACGTACAGGAATCACAGGAGAGTAAATCATGCGTAAACTATCTATTATCTTGCTACTTGGACTCACGCTTTTTGTTACCGCCTGCACCAACGGCTCAAATGATAACGGTGATACAAACAATGACAGACCCGATACCTATGATCCGCGCGGTCTCGTCACAGAAGAATGCACCCATCTCGATAACATCGGAGATTGGCAGCCGGTCTGGTGCGATGAATTTGAAGAAGACGGATTGCCCAGTACCAATCGTTGGATTTATGACGTAGGCGGCCATGGTTGGGGAAACCAGGAACTCCAATACTACACTTCGCATAATCTCAATAATGCGTTCATTGAGGATGGCATCCTGAATATCCGTGCCATCCGCGAAGATTATCAAGGCAACGAATATACCTCGGCACGCCTCAAAACCCAGTTCTTTGGTGATTGGGAATATGCACGCATCCAAGTCAAAGCAAAAATGCCTAGCGGTGTTGGAACCTGGCCGGCCATCTGGATGCTGCCATCGGAATGGCGCTATGGCGGATGGCCCTATAGCGGTGAGATCGATATCATGGAATATGTCGGTCATGACCCCGGCATTGTGCATGGAACAATTCATACCGGCGCCTATAATCACATGAAAAATACTCATATAGGCTATTCAAAAGAAGTTCCGACCGCTGAAGATGAGTTTCATCTGTATGAGATGATCTGGGAACCCGCCAGTATCCGTCTAAAAATTGACGGTGTTCAATTCGCACAGTTCGGATATAATCCCGCAGCCAACCTAAACACATCCAACTCGGATGCATGGCCGTTCGACCAACCGTTCCACCTGATTTTGAATGTGGCGGTCGGCGGTATGTGGGGCGGACAGCAGGGCGTGGATCCCGATGCCTTTCCGACCGCTATGCAAGTCGAGTATGTCCGCGTCTTTCAGAAAGACTATGAGGGCATGACAAGTGAAGCCCCGGATGCTCCATCCGAATTTGAAATGGCCCGCTCCGGACAGGATTTCATCCGTATGCACTGGCGTCATGCGGAACACGACGTGGCGGTGCATTATTACGAACTTTACCTGAACAATTCCAAAGTCGGAACCACCACGGTCAATGCGTTCAATTTCGAGAACCTTGACCCGGGGACATCCTATCAGATCGGCATCACTGCAGTTGATTTCGCCGGGAATCGCTCAGAAATGATCACTCATAATGTTCAAACCGGCGGAAGTTCCAATTAAAACCTTTAAATGAAACAAAGCGCTTGAAATCGACGAGCAACTGCAATAAACTATATTATAAAGAAGTGCGTGTCATGCACAGAATAAGGTGATTGTATTGATAACCATCAAAGACATTTCCAAAGCATCCGGCTTCAGTGTTACGACGGTTTCCAAAGCGTTGAACGACTACCCGGACATATCCCGACCGACCAAAGACCGCATCATCGCACTTTGCGAGAAAATGGGTTATGTGCCTAACAGTTCGGCACGTTCATTGAAAACAACGCATTCATTCACCATCGGGGTGGTCTTCGAGGAAGTCACCAATCAAGGCCTTCAACATCCTGTGTTTTCCCGCATTCTTGAAAGTTTCAAACGACAGATGGAAGCGGAGGGGTTCGATCTTCTATTCCTGGCCAAACGCATGGGCAATCAAAACGGATCCTATCTCCAACACTCAAAGCGTAAACAAGTCGAAGCGATTTTGGTATTGTGTGCCGACTTCAACACGCCTGAACTTGAAGAACTTTATCAATCCGATATCCCCATCATCATGATCGACTTCGATGTCGACAATGCGACAAGCATCACTTCCGACAACCGAGCAGGTGTCAAACAGGCGGTCGATCACCTGATTGAACTCGGACATGAGAAAATCGCCCACATTCATGGGGACCGCGATTCATTCATCGGGGGTCAACGGAAAGAGTATTTTGAACAGTGCCTCAAACAGAACAATCTTGAACTCAAGGATGAGTATCTGGCAGACGGTATGAACTTCTCCCGCGAGGAAGGCTACCTTGCGATGAAGTCACTGCTTGAATTGCCAGATCCCCCGACCGCCGTATTTTGCGCTTCAGACATGTTGGCGATCGGTGCGCTTGAGGCGGCTAATGACAAAGGGCTTCGTGTCCCGCATGACGTTTCGCTCGTCGGGTTTGACGGCATCGATCTCGGTCAGCTGATTACGCCGAGGCTCACCACCATCAAGCAGGACGCTGAAGAGATGGGCCGTCTGGCAGCAGTGAGCATGCTTGGCCACATTAAGAATCCCGAACGCGCCAAACAAGGCAAAACCGTCACAGTAAGCACCAAACTCATTGAAGGGGATACCACAACGGCCCCGAAATCGTAAGGAGCGTTTCCATGAAACTGATCAAACATTTTGATTTTACGTCGATGCAATTCCTTGACCCCGAAGAGTGGAATATCGCCATTGGTGAAAAATGGCCCAACAGGGAACTCCAGCACTATGTTGACAGTTCCAAGAATCTTTATTTCGACGAACAGGGTCTCAACATCAAAGCGACCTATGATAATGGTGTTTTCAAAAGCGCTCGCTTGAACACCAAAGGGAAATTTTATTTCAAATATGGGAAAATCGATATCATCGCCAAGGTGCCAAAAGGCAGAGGGACGTGGCCGGCACTGTGGATGATGAGCAACGACAACCGCTACGGCGGATGGCCAAAAAGCGGTGAAATCGACATCATGGAACATGTCGGGAATGAGCTTGATGAGCTCTACCTCTGCATTCATACCGAAGCATACAATCACACCAAAGAAGACCAATATTTCCAGAAAGTCAAACGCGAAGGCATCAGCGACGATTTTCAGAAATATTCACTGAAATGGAGCGAAGAGTCAATCGAGTATTATCTCAACGATGAATATCTCGGCGGCTATGAAAAAGGCCAGAACGGCAAGGACGCTACCGAAAAAGGTTGGC
>PWHD01000067.1 GCA_003555335.1 Mollicutes bacterium
TGATTATGAGCACCGATTTCAACCAGACACTGACCACTTACCGCCGCGCTTTGCACAAAATCCCCGAACTCGGGTTCGACCTTTTCAAGACGCACGCCTACATCAAAGAGACCCTCGAATCGTTCGGTTATGACGTCTTGAATGTGGCGCAAACGGGCATTGTGGCGATCAAAGAAGGAAAAGAGGATCGCGGCATCGCGTTCCGCGCCGACATGGACGCCTTGCCCATCAACGAAGCGACCGAAGAAACCTATGCGTCCATCCATCCCGGAAAGATGCACGCCTGCGGCCATGACGGGCACATGGCGATGTTGCTGGGGCTGGCGCAAAGACTTTCCACCATGGAAACCCAAAAACGCATCATGTTCGTATTTGAACCGGCGGAAGAGACCTATGGCGGTGCGCGTGAGATCGTGCGGACCGGGCTTTTTGACACCCATAACATCGAAGCGATCTTCGCCCTTCACCTCCAACCGGAACTCGAAGAAGGGAAACTCGGCCTGACCGACGGCATCATGACGGCTCAGGACGGGGACTTTGACATGGTCATCACGGGCCTCAATGCGCATGGCACCCAGCCGCATCTCGGCAGTGACACCGCCCTTGCGGCGAGCGCGCTCATCATGCAGTACCACACCATCATCGGGCGCTCCGTCAATCCCCTCAATCCCGGCAGCATCAACGTCGGGACCCTCAATCTCGGTGAAGGCCGCAACATCATCGCGCACGAGGCGCGTCTGAGCGGTTCCATCCGTGCGTTTGACCATTCGAACTTCACACTGCTCAAAAAGCGCATGAAAGAGATTGACGAAGGCATCGAACGGTCCTACAACGTGAAAATCGACAACAAGATCACCGACCTGCATCCCCCCGTCAACAACGATTCAACGCTTTACAAGATAGTATCCAACACCATTTCTGAAGATGATTATGTTAAACTGGAACCACAGATGTTGGCGGAGGACTTCTCATACTACCAACAGGAAATCCCCGGACTTTTCATCATGCTCGGCAGTAAGAACATTCCGAAAGGATTCGTCCACCCGCTGCATTCGAACCGTTTCAATTTCGACGAGAAAGTCCTTGAAAAAGGCGTCGAAACCTTCATGCACATTGCGAGAACATTCGATGCGTTACGTTAGGAGGATTCCATGCGAAAAAGAATCATCAACACCATCGCGTTCCTGATCGGTTTTTCCGCATTTCCGCTTTATCACCTTGGTTTTTACATGGCGTTCGGTGGCTACCCATTCGCAATCCCGCTCATGTTCAGCGGCACCGTGCTTCTGTTGGCTTACATCATCTACGTGCTCAGCCATCCCTTTTTCAGGCCGGACCGCACGGAAGAGACCCGTCTTTTCCGCTTCAGCCTCGTATACACCGCCATCGGCATCGCCGTGTCGGTCCCGTTTGTCATCATTGTCGCACGCTGAGAATCTCCCTTCGGGAGGTTCTTTTTTCATGCACACAAAAAGCCACACCGAGTGTGGCCATTGCGTTTTAAACTGTGATTGTCTAAATGACGCGATTTTGATATAATGTCATTAAGGCGTGAAATAAGCCTTTCAATGATTTCAAAACTTCCGTCTACATGCCTAGGCATGTTATAATACAAGCAGACCTCTGTTAAATGCTTTGACGGTACGTTTTGAGGATGTCATACGCTTTTTCGTGCATGTTCTTGTTGAAGACATACTCGTCGTTCTGGATTTTGTCCAGTTCATCATTGTACCAACTGATGACTTTGTCCAGGATCAGCTTGATCATGTCGAGGTCGTTTTCCTTGACCGCACGCTTCAGCTCTTTGGTATAACCCATCATGAACGGATTACGGGTATACGTATGAATGGTGCCGATCACACCTTCTAGTTCAACAGCAAATTCCTTGTTTTTCATATTGATCATCCTTTCGTGTATATATTACTGGTTAATTTTACTCGTCAACAAATTCGGGTGGTCTAGTGTCGCCAAAATCCATGTAGCTGATATCGCCGATGTTTACTGTACTATTGTTCATAGCGTTGTCGTTAGCCACTGTGAAAAGTCCGAATGCCATAAGTGCGAGTACTGATACCCCAAGAATTTTTTTGATTGATTTCATAAATGAATCGCCTCCGATATTTTTTGGTTTCTCGTTATCTTCACCTATAGCATATAATGGATTTTCCCATCTGAACAGCGCACATCTGTCGTAGTTTTCAACTTTTTTGATTTATTTTACATTTTATGGTTATCTAGTAGAGAAGAGGTGATGCAATGAACTCACAAGAATTGAGTAACTTCCTGGAGCGTGTTCGACGTGGTCGTAAGATCACCCAGGAGGACTTTGTAGACGGCATATGTTCATTGCGTCAATATCAAAGATACAGACGTGGGGAATCCGAGATTCCGTATGAGCGTGTTGATTTGTTTGCAGAAAGACTGGGAATCAAGACTCGTAAATTGATGAATCAGTTTGAAGCAGCAAAGAATAAACAAACTGAACAAGTAAATAATTATTATAATGCTATTGTCACTGGTCAAAAAAAACTTATAGATAAATATCGAAAAATGATTGAAAAAGATATCATAATCGATTCAGAAATCAAGCTGTATTACGAACACGCTAAAATTTATGATGATTACTACCGAAACCGGATAGATAAATCAGAACTTATATCAAAAAATGCCGAATTAATTAATTATCCCGATGTACTGAAACAACAATATTTTTCAGATATTGAAGTACTAATTCTTAGTTCGTTATTGCCAATCAAAGATATTCCTAAAATAGATCTTTTGTTAAATCGTTTGGGCGAACTATTTGAAGATCAATCTTATATCATGTCAGGTAGTACTGTTATGACCTACTCTTTGATATTAATGCGATTGGCTGAGGCACACGGTATGAGAGGTGAGTTCGAAAAAGTTATCGAGTTTTGCTCTTTAGCAATAGAGAGAGCCACGTTTAAGAAATTTTATTATCTTTTTGAGTATTTTTATTACTTCAAAGCTTTAGCTCATTTCCGCCTAGAAGAGTATAGAGAATATGAAGATGCTTTATTTAGATGTTATAACGTTTTGCACATGGAAGGTACCCAAGAGAAAATTGATCATTTCACAGAATTAATCGAAA
>PWHD01000005.1 GCA_003555335.1 Mollicutes bacterium
ATGAAAAACCATCCTTGCACAAGTTCATCCATATCAAAGTGGAAAGCTCGGATGGGGACAAAGTCAATATGAAAGTCCCACTGGGTCTTGGCAAGTTGCTTCTTCGCAAAGGCACACTCATCAAAGGGACACCCATCAAAGAAAGTGACATCGATCTGGAAGAAATCCTGGCTATGCTTGAACAAGGTGAATACGGTGAATTGGTCGACATCGAAAGCTCGGACGGCGATCGAGTGAAAATCTTCGTCAAATAACACGGAAAACGGGAAATTATCTTTCCCGTTTTTTTGGTTTGGTGGTATAATTGAGTTAATCATTAAGGGGGGTTGGGCCATGGCAAAAGAACTGTCTGTCTACCAACACAAAAAACATCGTGGAGAAATGCTTGCGCTGTTTGGAATCATCATCCTGATACTCGGTATCGTTGGTCTCATCACGGGAGCGGATACCGCCCTGTCGACAGTTGGGCTCGCAGCATTGGCTGTTGGCGCGATTGTTTTTATCGTAGGGGGAATAATCTACTCATCTGCCGTAAGTCATTTCAAATCAGAGTTCCTCAAAGACTACTTCGGTTCGATTATCGAAGAGGGAACATATTACCCTAAAAAAGGGCTGAGTGCCTCCCAAGTCTATCAATGTGGGTTTTTGAAGCGTGCTGACCGATTTAAAAGCTCCGACTTTCTTTCCGGAATCATTGATGGCGTCCGTTTCGAGTCAAGTGATTGCCATCTTCAGGAAAAGCAAGTGAGATACGTGACCAGAAACGGTAAAACACAACGCAAAGTGGAATATGTGACATTCTTCAAAGGACGCGTGTTCCGATTCGACTTCAACAAGACGATTGATCACTCACTGCAAGTGCTCGAACAATTCCGACCGCAAGTCGGCGGGCATAAGAAAGTGGAACTCGAAAGCATCGCCTTCAACAAGAAATTCAACACCTATTCTACCGATGCGCATACCGCTTTTTATGTTTTGACCCCGCATTTCATGGAATCGCTCATGAAAATCGAACAGAACCACCCTGGAAAAATCGGATTCTCCTTCAACGGTCCGAACATGCATTTCGCGATCAATGACGGAAAGGGCTTGTTCCAAGTTGTTCCGTTCAGAAAAATCAATGAAAAACTGATTGAAAAGTTCAAAACAGACATCGAAAAGGTCTATGACCTTGTGGATGACCTGAAATTGAATAGCAAGATATTCAAGGAGGATAAATAATGGATAACCCAGTTGTAATTGTTTTAATTGTGTTAGGTGTGTTGGCGTTTTTGATTCTTGTCTGGTTCATCTCGACCATGAACACACTCAGAAGGAAAGAAGTCAAGGTCCATGAAGCGGAGTCCGGTATCGATGTCGCACTTACCAAACGATTTGACACCCTGTCGAAAATGGTCGACACCGTCAAAGGATACACGAAACATGAGGCTAAGACGTTTGAAAACGTTGTGAAATGGCGCAAGGGGATGCCCAGTGAGCTCACCATGGAGCAAAAGCAGGAGTTCATGCGCAAACTCAACGATGTTCAGGCGGACATCAATGTCGCGGTGGAACGCTATCCTGACCTCAAGGCGGAAAAAGTGTTCACCAATCTGCAGCGCACCATTGCGGATGTCGAAGAGCATCTACAAGCCTCAAGAAGGCTTTACAATTCAAACGTTTCGTTCCTGAACCGTAAGATTGTAACCTTCCCCATCAGCATTGTTGCTGCGCGCATCGGCATGGACAAAAAGGCCTTCTTTGAAGCGGAGCTCGAGAAGCGCGCCGATGTCAAAATGGAGTTTTAAATGCTTTTATACGGTGCGCCAGTGGTGCGCACCGTATTTTTCTTTTTTATGATATAATGATAATGCAGTTTGTTTTAAGGAGGCGCTATGAAATCCATCAAAGAATTATATAAAGTTGGAAAAGGGCCTTCCAGTTCACATACAATGGGTCCGGAGCGTGCTGCCAAGTTATTCAGGAGCCGTTATCCGGGCGCTCGATATAAAGTTGTTTTATTCGGTTCATTGAGTCTGACTGGGAAAGGCCATCTTACTGACAAGATTATAAAAGACGTTCTGGGCGATGTACGGATTGTCTTTTCTTCTAAGTTCATCGACGTGCATCCGAATACGCTTGATTTTCACGCCTACGATGAACAAGGCGAAGAAATCGGCTACATGCGTGTCTACAGTGTCGGTGGCGGAACCATTGAGATTGAAGGGGTCCCGCATACGGAGAGTGAAGATGTGTACCCGCATCAGTCATTCAGCGAGATTGCGGAATATTGCAAAGCCGAGAAGATTCGCCTCAGCGAATACGTCGAACGTTTTGAGGAAAAAGACATCCGGCATTTTCTCAAAAACATATGGACAGTCATGAACCGTTCGATCGACAAGGGGCTGGAAAAATCCGATGTACTTCCCGGTAATCTGCAGGTTCAGCGCAAAGCGAAAATACTCTATGAAAAGCAAATCCGGCGTGAGCCTTCGGAAATCCGTGAAAACCGTCTCGTCAGCGCTTATGCGTTCGCCATCAATGAAATGAACGCAAGCGGTGGAACCATCGTTACGGCACCAACATGCGGAGCGAGCGGAACCATGCCTGCGGTTCTTCGTTACATGCAGGAAAGACATGGGTTCAGCGATGATGATATCATCGACGCTTTGGCTACAGCCGGTATTATGGGAAACATCATCAAGCACAATGCGTCGATCAGCGGCGCCGAGGCCGGTTGCCAGGCAGAAGTCGGCAGCGCATGTTCGATGGCAGCGGCGGCTCATGCCGATTTGTTCAATCTGAGCATCGATCAGATTGAATATGCGGCCGAGATCGCACTGGAACACCATCTCGGACTCACCTGTGACCCGATTGGCGGCTATGTGCAGATTCCCTGCATTGAACGAAATGCCGTGGCGGCATTACGTGCCATCGATGCCTGCGGGTTGGCCTATTTCCTGAGCGACTCCAGAAAAATCTCGTTCGACCTTGTGGTTGAAACGATGTTCGAAACCGGG
>PWHD01000030.1 GCA_003555335.1 Mollicutes bacterium
GGAAGACCTGCTTGATGGTGAGCCTGCTGCCCTGCACGATGTTGCCTGGAACGGCCGCCTCTTTGCCGCTGTTGGCGATGAAGGGAACATTTATACCTCCAGCCGGGGACACAGCTGGACAGAGCGCCGTTCCAGTACAGTAAGGGACCTTTACGGTATCACCTGGGGTGAAGGCCGGTTTGTTGCCGTTGGCTCCGGGGGACGCATCGTGACCTCTATCAATGGCATGCACTGGCAGCGGGTTGACTCGGGAACAGAGGAAAACCTCTATGATGCTGCCTGGAGCGGTTACGAATTTGCTGTTGTGGGGGAGAAAGGGACCATCCTTGTCTCCTCATGCGGGCTGGAGTGGGAGCAGGTTGAGATAACGGTTATCGAAGCTGAAGATGAAAATGACAAGGGAAAAGATGAAAATGACGAAACAAATAACGAAACAAAAGGCGAGGACAAAGAAGAAGGGTTTAGCAAATCCCTTTACAGCATTACCTGGGCGGATCACCGCTTTGTCGCTGTGGGGGAAAGAAATATGGTCGTCCAATCTGAAGTGATGGAGCGGGATGATCCTGCTGCTGGCGAAGATGCTGACCCGGAAAAGAGCAACGAAAAGGAAGGACCTGCAGTAGATTGAGGGTGAAACAGTTCATTTTTCAGGGAACAGGGAGTAAAGAAGAAAAATAGTGAGAAAGAGGGAAATAGTTCCCGGAAAGGGTTGACAGGCAGTCTCGATTCCTTGGAAGGCATCGCCTGGCAGTCAACAGAAGCAAGGAAGAAAAGCAAGGATTAGCAATACGGTAAATGCTTCAGCAGCATATGTGGGAAGATTGAAAGCATCAGCGTCAAAGGAGGAAAAGGTTGGATCCCTTGCAATTGTTTGCTTATGTTTTTATTCTCGTTTTGGGACTTGTTGTGGGCAGCTTTTTGAATGTGGTCATTTACCGCTATACTACAGGAGAATCCATGGTGCGCCCCCGTTCTCGCTGTACCAGCTGCGGCACGTTTCTCCGGTTGTGGGACCTGGTCCCTTTATTCAGCTTTCTGTTGCTGGGGGGGGAGTGTCGCTATTGCGGTGAAAAGTTATCCGTACGCTACCCCCTCGTAGAAGCTGCTTCGGGGGCAATTTTTCTGACCTGCTTCCATTACCTGGGGGTGGGGCCTTTTTTCTGGAAATACATTGTGCTATTTTCGCTGCTGCTGGTCGTTTCCTGCATTGACCTGGAAAAACAAATCATCCCCAACCGCTTTGTGCTGCTTATTTTTACCTGGATACTGCTGTGGCAGTTTGTCTATCCGGAACTAACTGCCCTTTCAGCTGTAATTGGCTTTTTTATCGGCGGTGTGCTTTTCTATGTCATTGCCGTGTTAAGCAAAGGCGGTATGGGAGGCGGCGACGTAAAACTGATGGCAGCCCTGGGGTTTGCTGCCGGACTGCCCCTGGTGTTTTTCATTTTCCTGCTCTCTTTTATCGGGGGCGCTGCAGTGGGAATCCTGCTGATGGCACTGAAGAAAAAAGGACGCAAGTCGCCGCTGCCTTTTGGCCCTTTCCTGGCCGCCGCCTTCTTCATTGTCACCTTTTGGGGCGAGCAGATCTGGAACTGGTATTTTTCTTTCCTGTAAACCAAGTTGCTGCGCTGCTGCAGGTCAACCCTGCCCATCAGGCAGCAACTTTTTGCTGCTGCGTCCCCGGTTTCGTCTCCGGTTCCTTCCATCCCATATTTTTTCTTTCAGAACGGATAGCAACGTTGGGCAGCACACATAATATTCCCCGGGCTGCTTTCTGATCCGTTACTGCTGGAAGAAAAATTTATCCCCGTTAGGGCCATCTTCAAGCTTGGAATCATCTTCCAGTTCCACGGTCGCGAAGTCCGGGAAGGAATCGTTGGAAACCCAGGCCGCGCTGCCTTCGGCTGCTGTGTTTCCCGTCCAGGTATTGTTAATCATACGGGGATTGGAACGGAGAAAGATGTAAGCCCCACCACCGCCTCTCCAGCCGGCATCATTCTCCTGGAATGTATTGCCTGCCACCCGGGGTGAAGCTTCCTCCAGGGCCAAACCCCCTCCGCATTCTCCACCTTGGTTCTGTTGGAAAAGGTTGCCCGAAACCGTTGCCTGTTCGCTCTGCCTGATAAACAGTCCCCCCCCGGTAAAAACAGCCTGGTTGCCTGATATTTCGTTATACCTGATATATGCGGAAGTGCCGGACAGAAAAATGCCCCCGCCTTTTTCAGCCTTGTTTTCGATAATCTGGTTGCCTTCCAGTGTCGCCGAAGTTTCCCCGAACATGTAAATTCCTCCGCCTTCCCAGGAGGCGCTGTTGCCGCTGACAATATTTCCTGAGAGCAGAGGACTGGCGTCGAAAATATAGATTGCCCCACCCCGGTGGGCACTGTTGCCGGTAAAGGTATTGTTGATCAGCTGGGGAGCGGCCTGGCGGATGAAAACTCCAGCCCCGGCGCTGCTTTTACCGCAGAAGCCGCCGGCAAGGTCGATCCCGGTAATTACATTGCTTAAGATTACAGGAGAGCTGTTCCCCTGGACCAGGATGCCCCCGCCCCCGCAGCCTTCCACTCCCTGCTCTCTGTCCCCGTAAAGGTCCTGGTAGACCACCGCTGCACCGCTCTTACCGGTAATGGTAAACCCATGAATGACTGTTTCTTCGTTTTCACCCCGTTGAAAGGTTACAGCGGGTCCGCCATCTCCGCCTTCGATTACTGTAGAGGCAACAACATCATCGTCTCCCGGGTCGGAACTTTGCAAGACCAACTCTTTCCCCTGGAAATCAATGTTTTCCTGGTAAACGCCCGGTTGTACCAAGATTATATCTCCCGGATTGGCTGCATCGATGGCTTCCTGGATATTCTCGTAATCCTGGGGCACGACAATGGAGCGGGCATCC
>PWHD01000055.1 GCA_003555335.1 Mollicutes bacterium
AGAGAGAGAGAAAGAAATAAAGAGACAGATGTAGGGTTAATATACCTTATAAGTATAATTATAGTTAGGGTTTAGGCTTTGGGGGTTGGTCACAAGAAATGGAGACTCTCGAAGATCTTGGCTGAGAAGTCCATGTACTGCTTGCTTTGCTTGGCTGGCTCGACGTTGGTGAAAAGCTCAGCGATCTTGTGGGCATACATGCAAGGGGCGGGAACCTTGATGGGGCCGGCCCAGTTGTAGTAGTAATGGCAGAGGTCGAAAGTGAGCTTCTCGATAGAATCCTTCTTGACAGGGGCGTCATTGAAAGCGACGTAGAAGTGAGTGGGGAGGACACATCCTTGAGTGGTGTTTTGAGGAATAAGATAGAAGTCGTACTCCATGTCGGCATCCTCGTTTTCAACTAGCTTGGTGTCAATGATGCAGCCTGAGGGTGGGTTGTTCAGGCATCCGTCATCGCCTTCAATGAAGAATCTCTGGGTGATTCTTTTGTTGACGATGATAACAGTGAGGTGAGGCTTGTTGGCAGCTTTGTTGTAGACTTCGGTGATAACTTCTCTGAATTGAGAAATTTCCTTCTAGAGAACTTGCTTTCTCATGGCATCACCAACACCGTCTCTGTAGATGATGAAGTGGTCTGGGTTGAGCTTCTTGGGGTGCTGGTTGGAGTAAGAGTTGAGAGCGGCCTTAAGAGCAGTAGTAAGCTCCTTGTTGACGATCTCTTGTCCTCTTCTCTGGACAATCTTGTGGGAGAAGTACTGACTCATCTCTTGGTTGATGGAGGCACAGAATCCGACAATGGAGTTCTCACCTTGATGACAGACATCGATTCCAATCAGCATGGTGTTAGGGGAAATCTAGTTAGAGAAGTGGAGGTTGTAGAGGTCACCTCCAAGCTTGGAGTTGATCTGTCTGAGGATGTTTGAGCCGACGGAGAGGTTGAATTTTCTGCAAGTCCTAGTAGCGATAACCTAGGAAATAACGTTGTACTTGTAGCAGACGGCCTTGAACTTAGCATAGAGATGCTCAGTTCTGAGAACAATGACAACAATCTAAGGCTCTCCATACGCTTCGATGTATCTAGCCAAGCACTGAGCAAAGAGGTCGATGTTGTCTTCTCTGTCAAGTTCAATCCACTCGGGATCCCCGACAGCCATACCAAGTTGACCGGATGCGCCTACGAGTCCGTTG
Organism: Mollicutes bacterium; assembly: GCA_003555335.1. Next base: position 1,189 of record PWHD01000055.1, read on the forward strand.
TAAGCGCTATCAGCGTCCTGGTAGTGTCTGTTTTTGTCGTAGGCAATGATCCAGTGACCGGCCTTGAGTCCAACGGCCTTTTGAATGGGGAGCTTTCTCAATGTGTTCTAGTCACACATTCCCATTTTGCCGTTGCTGTAGGCAATCTAGGGCGTAGGCAGAATTTGAGTTTGGAGACTCACCGGCTTTGCCTCAATAGAGATACCCCACTCCTTAAGCGCGTTCTAGCTAAATAGGGACCCACAGAATTGTTGAATTTCGTCAAATTTTTCTTGGGGGTTTTTTCTGCAGCTACCGAGGACATCTCTCATGGTCCTGGGGTCAGATCTGATGCTCTAGGGGACTCCATCGATGGTGCAGAATTCGGGAGGGAGATGGCACTCCTTGCCTCCAATGTTGACAACGAATAGGGGTTGGTCCTTTTGGGCAGTCTTGAGGTTGTAGGTCTTCAGGAAGTACTCAGCGACTGATAATTTCGTACCCTGGCTATCCACGAAGAACTTAGTGACAGGGGTCTTGTCAAAGACTACATCTCTGACGATGTAAGCTTTCTTGTTACCCCAGTTAGCAATAACACTTTGCCCCTTGAACTCTCTTAGGATTTGGACTTCAGGGTTCTTGGCTGAGGTGGTGTAAATCTCGTTGATTCTAGCAAGACATGTGGTGGTTGACATGAATTTGAAAATGTTGTCGATGACAAGGGCAAGTCCGGATTAGTAGTTGAAAGCCGAAGCCCTGAAGCCTGGCCACATCTAGAGGCCAGATCCCTTTACCTCTATTGATCTTGAAACATCGAAGAATCTAGGTGCTTTACCTATTTGTCTGAGATTTGTTTCTCTGAATGCTTGCTTAATGATGATGTTAATAAGATTGTTGACAATGCTGTGATCCTCCATCTTGAGGGTCCCAACATGCTTTCCAGAGATAAATCTTTTGGAGTCAACGTCGATAACGACATCATACTCTTGGCTCTTGAACTGGGCCTTGATCACAATCGACTCCGACAAGTCGGTGGTGGTGAAGATGCTTCTTCCGGAGAGCACATGAATTCCTAACATCATCTCGAGTTGTTTCTTGCAGTTCCTGAAGATTCCGTGGATAACGTAGGCGTCAGAGATGATCTCGGGGATGATGGAGATGTCGTAGTAGAAAACGTTGAGGTCAGTTCCAAGTTTCATCAGGTACTGGTTGGTCACAAGGTTGACCTGTCTGGGAACTAGGGAGCTGGAGTGGATGCTTGGGGTCGGTCTGCTGCTACTGCTAGCGCCGAACTTTCCTCCCCTAGGGGCACCGCCGCCCCTGTAGCCCTTGCCGCCTCTGTCCTGCTGGGCGTAGTTGTTGCCCCTGTTGTACTCAGGGTTGTTATAGCCTTGGTTATAGCCGCCTTGGTTGGGGTAAGATCTGTTGTTGGTAAAGGGTCTTTTTTCCATATAGTGAAAAGTAGTGAATAATAATAGATATTAAATAAATTATAACATTCAAATCTCAGGACCCTTTTATACTACTTTCTTAGCGAACTATTCAAGATCCACCTATCTAATAAAGATACCTGCTGCTAATACCACTGTTAATTCATAAATACTATTCACTCAAATTGTGGTTTGAATTCCTCTTCTCATTGGGGTTTTGGGGTTTTGGGGTTTTGGGGTTTTGGGG
>PWHD01000004.1 GCA_003555335.1 Mollicutes bacterium
CCAGGAGTGTAACTCGTATGAACACAGGCAGGTCTACCGGCTTAACATCATCCTACTCTGCACCTTCCCGCTTTCGCAGTGGTTATCGCATTTCGTCCGTTTTTACGGTTGCTGGGACAGCTCGGGACTTTCACCCGATTCCCTATTGCTATGACCTATGTCCTACATGAACAGTCTAAGATATGAGAGACCCTTTGTAAAGGTATTTCGAATAAAACCTCTTGAAGATTTTACCGTTTTGCGATACTGTTTAAATGAAAGGATTGATGTGACATGCGAGGATTCGAAATCGCCAAAGGATACGAAGGAAGAGGCATCGGCATTCCAAAAAGAAGCACCGCCAACAGTGCGGGTTATGATTTCGAGATATGCAAGACCATCGTACTCAAACCCGGGGAAATCAAACGGGCTGAAACCGGAATCAAGGCATATATGAAGGATGATGAGGTTCTGAAGATATTCCCGAGGAGCTCATTGCCCGCAAAATACGGAGTCACTATCCCGAACAATGTCGGAATCATCGATGCGGACTATTACGGCAACGCCGATAACGATGGCGCCATCTTCATCCAACTCTACAACTTTTCCATCGAATCGGTCACTTTAAAAAAAGGGACACGCATCGCTCAAGGCATTTTCGAAAAGTATCTCAAAACAACGACCGATTCCGTGAACAACGTCTCACGCAAGGGCGGATTCGGTTCCACAGGATAATTAAAAACCTTCCAAAGTTTATTCTTTGGAAGGTTTTTTTATCGTATGAGCAGACGACCTTTTTCGATGAGTGGCTGTTCATCGACGGTCACGGTATCGGGAGCGATCACAAGATCGATATGGATCTTGCTTTCGTTATCGCCCCCGAAATTCTTGTTGTTGCCGATGCCAAGATGAATCGTATCCATTTTCTTTTCATCATGAAGCTGATCGCCGATCAGTTCTTCGATGGCATCGTTCAGACCCACGCCAAATTCGCAAAACAGTCTGGCCTGATCGTCGAACTTGCTGATAAAGTCATTGAATGATTTGTGATCAGTGGTGAACACACCGTCTTTTACGTTAAACTGAATGTCGCTGAAATTCAGTTCCCGAAACTTCAAAAACGGCACAAAGACCGTGCCTTCTGCACGAACACGCTCCGGAACGCAGTAGATTTCTCCGGCGGGGATGTCACCATCACCGACATCTTTGTGCCACTGATTTGTCCCGATGAGAAATTTGAAATCGGTTTTGTCGTTTTTGATATGGACTTGTGAGCGTCCTTTCATGAAGTTCTCTGTTCTAAGCGCTCGATTGTAAAGAGCATCATAATCGACCATGCATGCTTTTCGCATCGAGGTGGTGTAGATGTCGCTATCCAACGGACCGGAATTTGCGGTCGTAGGAAGACGCCATTGAATGAATTTCCGTTTTTCGTTGCTCATGGCTTGGAAAAGTTTGCCCAGGAACATCTTGAAGTCTTTTATCTTGTCTTCGGGGAATCCTTCCGGCATCATGACAGGGTGTGAAAATACGTCTACGGACACATCGCATGAAGCGATTGCCGTAATGACATCGTCACTCAGATGCAGGGTGCCTTCCAAGGCGTCCTTTTTCATCTTGTTCAAACGGACTCTATGCAGATATACGTTATGACCGGCTTTTTCCAGCGAGGTTTTGATCATCGTGGGCGTTTCATCGTCGGAGCCCCAGTAGTTCAGGGCCACATAGGTCTCTTTGGGAAGATTGAACCCTTTGATGACGTTTTCTATCATGGCTTTTTCCATATACATACCCTCTTTTATAAATAAGGTGTCACATCAAATATAGCACCGCTGCCTGCGATTGTCAATTTAGTGTGAGAAAAGAACGGCCAAAGTTTGGCCGTTCTTGAGTCACTGTTCAATTGCAAATGTGATTTCTGCGCTGACCGCTTTTTCTCCGTCCACGGTCGCAACGGCTTTCCCTTTGCCTATGGAGCCTTTGATGCGATCGATTTCGACTTCAAGAATCAACGTGTCTCCAGGGCGGACCTGACGCTTGAAGCGACATTTGTCAATGCCGGCGAAAAAGGCGTTCTTGCCTTGGAATTCTTCCTTTTTAAGAATCGCGACGGCTCCCGCTTGCGCCAAGGCCTCCACGATAAGGACACCGGGCATAACGTGATGATCGGGAAAATGCCCTTCGAAGAACGGTTCGCTCACTGTCACGTTCTTGAGTGCCTTGACCCGTTTGCCCACTTCAAGTTCGAGTACCTTGTCCACAAGAATGAACGGATGGCGGTGCGGAATGATTTTCATAATGTCGTTACTGTTCAACATTGGATCAGCCCTCCCATTTCTTGAATGCGAGTGTGGCGTTATGACCGCCGAAGCCAAGCGAGTTGGAGATGGCGATGTTTAGTTCGCGTGACTGGCCTTCGTTCGCGACATAATCAAGATCGCATTCGGGATCTTTGTCTTTATGGTTGATCGTCGGCGGCAGGAAATTGTCGTTGAGCGCCATGACTGAGAATATGCTCTCTATTGCGCCAGAAGCACCGAGTAGATGACCGGTCATCGATTTGGTCGAGGAAACGGCCAGTTTGTATGCATGATCTTTGAACAATGTCCGGATCGCAAGGGATTCGGTTTTGTCGTTGAGTGGTGTGGATGTTCCGTGCGCGTTGATGTAATCAACGTCCGTAACCTGAAGCCCACCGTCTTCTATCGCACTCAACATGCAATTGTATGCACCTTTTCCTTCAGGGTCCGGTGAGGTCATGTGATGGGCGTCACAGGTTGAACCATACCCGACAATCTCGGCATAGATCTTGGCGCCTCTTTTTTTGGCATGTTCATAGTCCTCAAGAATGAGTGTTC
>PWHD01000012.1 GCA_003555335.1 Mollicutes bacterium
CCAGGAGTGTAACTCGTATGAACACAGGCAGGTCTACCGGCTTAACATCATCCTACTCTGCACCTTCCCGCTTTCGCAGTGGTTATCGCATTTCGTCCGTTTTTACGGTTGCTGGGACAGCCCGGGACTTTCACCCGATTCCCTATTGCTATGACCTATGTCCTACATGAACAGTTTAAGATAAGAAAGACCCTTTGTAAAGGTATTTCGAATAAAACCTCTTGAAGATTTTGCCGAGATGCGATACTGTTTAAATGAAAGGATTGATGTGACATGCGAGGATTCGAAATCGCCAAAGGATACGAAGGAAGAGGCATCGGCATTCCAAAAAGAAGCACCGCAAAGAGTGCGGGTTATGATTTCGAGATATGCAAGACCATCGTGCTCAAACCCGGGGAAATCAAACGGGCCGAAACCGGAATCAAAGCATATATGAAGGATGATGAGGTTTTGAAAATTTTCCCGAGGAGCTCACTGCCCGCAAAATACGGACTCACCATCCCCAACAACGTCGGGATCATTGATGCGGACTATTACAGCAACGCCGATAATGACGGCGCCATCTTCATCCAATTATACAATTTCTCTGTCGAACCGGTCACTTTGAAAAAGGGGACACGCATCGCTCAAGGCATTTTTGAAAAGTATCTCAAGGCCACGACCGATTCTGTGAACAACGTCTCTCGCAAGGGCGGGTTCGGTTCCACAGGATAATTAAAAACCTTCCGAAATTAATTTTTTGGAAGGTTTTTTATCGTATGAGCAGACGACCGTTTTCGATGAGCGGCTGTTCATCGACGGTCACCGTATCGGGGGCGATCACAAGATCGATATGAATCTTGCTGTCGTTATCGCCGCCGAAATTCTTGTTGTTGCCGATGCCAAGATGAATCGTATCCATCTTCTTTTCATCATGAAGCTGATCGCCGATCAGTTCTTCGATGGCATCATTCAGACCCACACCGAATTCGCAAAACAGCTTGGCCTGATCGTCGAACTTGCTGATAAAATCATTGAATGATTTGTGATCAGTGGTGAACACACCATCATTAACGGTAAACTGAATGTCGCTAAAATTCAGTTCCCGGAACTTCAAAAACGGCACAAAGACCGTGCCTTCTGCACGTACACGTTCCGGAACGCAGTAGATTTCTCCGGCGGGGATGTCACCATCACCGACATCTTTGTACCACTGATTTGTCCCGATGAGAAATTTGAAATCGGTTTTGTCGTTTTTGATATGGACTTGTGAGCGTCCTTTCATGAAGTTCTCTGTTCTAAGTGCGCGATTGTAAAGAGCATCATAATCGACCATGCACGCTTTTCGCATCGAGGTGGTGTAGACATCGCTATCCAACGGTCCGGAATTTGCGGTCGTGGGAAGACGCCATTGAATGAATTTCCGTTTCTCATTGCTCATGGCTTGGAAAAGTTTTCCCAGGAACATCTTGAAGTCTTTTATCTTGTCTTCGGGAAATCCTTCCGGCATCATGACAGGATGAGAAAATATGTCTACGGACACATCGCATGAAGCGATTGCCGTAATCACATCGTCACTCAGATGCAGGGTGCCTTCCAAGGCGTCCTTTTTCATCTTGTCCAGACGCACTCTGTGCAGATATACGTTATGGCCGGCTTTTTCTAGCGAGGTTTTGATCATCGTGGGCGTTTCATCGTCGGATCCCCAGTAGTTCAGGGCCACATAGGTCTCTTTGGGAAGATTGAAGCCTTTGACGACATTTTCTATCATAGCTTTTTCCATATACATACCCTCTTTTATAAATAAGGTGTCACATCAAATATAGCACCGCTATTCGCGATTGTCAATTTAGTGTGAAAAAAGAACGGCCAAAGATTGGCCGCTCTTGAATCATTGTTCAATTGCGAATGTGATTTCTGCGCTGACCGCTTTTTCTCCATCCACGGTCGCAACGGCTTTTCCTTTGCCTATGGGGCCTTTGATGCGATCGATTTCGACTTCCAGAATCAATGTGTCGCCAGGACGAACCTGACGCTTGAAACGACATTTGTCAATGCCGGCGAAAAAGGCGTTCTTGCCTTGGAACTCTTCCTTTTTCAGAATCGCGACAGCCCCAGCTTGAGCCAAGGCCTCGACGATAAGGACCCCGGGCATGACGTGATGATCGGGAAAATGCCCTTCGAAGAACGGTTCGCTCACTGTCACGTTCTTGAGTGCCTTGACCCGTTTGCCCTCTTCAAGTTCGATCACCTTGTCCACAAGAATGAACGGATGGCGGTGCGGAATGATTTTCATGATGTCGTTGCTGTTCAACATTGGATCAGCCCTCCCATTTCTTGAATGCGAGTGTGGCGTTATGACCGCCGAATCCAAGCGAGTTGGATATGGCGATGTTGAGCTCTCGTGATTGGCCTTTGTTAGGTACATAATCCAGATCGCATTCGGGGTCTTTGTCTTTATGGTTGATCGTCGGCGGCAGGAAATTGTCGTTGAGCGCCATGATTGAGAAGATGCTTTCGATTGCCCCAGAAGCACCAAGCAGATGACCGGTCATCGATTTGGTCGAAGAAACAGCCAGTTTGTACGCATGGTCTTTGAACAATGTCCGGATCGCAAGGGATTCGGTCTTGTCGTTGAGTGGCGTGGAGGTTCCATGCGCGTTGATGTAATCAACGTCCGTAACCTGAAGCCCCCCATCTTCGATCGCACTCAACATGCAATTGTATGCACCTTTGCCTTCAGGGTCCGGTGAGGTCATGTGATGGGCGTCACAGGTTGAACCATACCCGACAATCTCGGCATAGATCTTGGCGCCTCTTTTTTTGGCATGTTCATAGTCCTCAAGAATGAGTGTTC
>PWHD01000072.1 GCA_003555335.1 Mollicutes bacterium
GATGGCGGGTCTTGCAGCTCTTGCAGTCGATCAGCGGGTCGTTGAAGCCGCCGATGTGGCCGCTTGCCTCCCAGGTTTTGGGATTGAGCAGGATTGAGCTGTCGAGACCGACGTTATAGGGGCTTTCCTGGACGAAGCGTTTCCAGAAGAGACGTTTGATGTTGTTCTTCAGTTCCACACCGAGGGGACCGTAATCCCAGGTATTGGCCAGGCCGCCGTAGATTTCGCTGCCCTGAAAAACAAAGCCGTAGTTCTTGCAGTAGTTGATCAGTGTTTCCATCGTCTGTTTGTTCATAGTTATCCTCCAGTTATCAGTGTTCTGAGCATCCGTTTGGCTTTGGTCTTCCCGCCGAGGTGGGTTTCATGCAAAGCATCGACGACATCGTATAGCCTGAGCAGCATCTTGTTGTCAAGACGGCGTGGTTCGAAGCGGGTGATGTCGCAGTAATAAAAATACTGAAGCGGACGGTGCACCGTTTCATCGTAGTTCTGGTGGTGGGGCTTTTTGTGGCGGTCACAGACCAGGGCGCCTTCGTAGAGGTCGAACCACAAAGATTCGCGGGTCTTGCAGACATGACAGTGCCTGAGCCCGATGCCGTAACCCAGAAAATGCAGGAACTTGAGTTCGAAGACCGGCAGCAGTTCAAGCGGCGCCGACGTTTTCTTGAGGGCGCCGGTGAACTTGATCAGAAACTGCCAGAGTTTCTCGTGATTGTCATGGTCGGTGACGTTGTAATAAATCAGCTCGTTGACGCAGGAAAGCACGCTTGTGCGGATCAAGTCCTTCTTGATATCGGGAAAATGATCCATCAAAACGGCGTCTTTCAGCGTGGGCAGCTTGCCGCGGCCCGCATCGAAATCGATGAGCGTCTGTGTCTGCGTCATGTGTCTGAAGGGGCTGTTCATCTTCTTGACGCCCCGAGCGATCAGACTTTCGATGCCGCTTTGCGTGTAGAGATAAAGAAGTTTCGAGTTGTCCTTGTAATCGATGGTCCTCAAGATGTAACCCGGTCGCATCTCAGGTACGGTCGTCTTCCGAGTAACCGAGATTTCTCAGGTGGATGTCCTTGTTGCGCCAGTCCTTGATGACCTTGCAGTGCAGATCGAGATAGACCGGACTGTCCAGAAGGTTCAAGATATCCTTGCGTGCGGCGGTACCGATCTTTTTGAGCATGCTGCCGCCTTTGCCGATGATGATGCCTTTTTGGCTTTCACGTTCGACGACGACGGTGGCGTGGATGTTGAGGAGGTCTTTGATGTCCGGGTCCTCGTTCAAAGCGTCGATGACGACCGCGACGCTGTGCGGGATTTCTTCATGGGTGTAGTTCAGGACCTTCTCGCGGATCAGCTCGGCGATAAGGAATTTCTCGGGCTGGTCGGTGGTGATGTCGGTCGGATAGTAGGCGGGGCCTTCCTCGAGATGGCTCTTGATGTCTTCTTTGAGGTTGTCGACGTATTTGCCCGTCTTCGCGCTCACGGCGAAGACACCAGCGAAATCGTGTTTTTCTTTCAGGGTGTTGATGTATTTTTCGAGGCGGTCGATGTCTTTGGCCTTGTCGATTTTGTTGATGACAAGCAGGGTGGGCGTGGTGAGAACCTTGAGCGCTTCGATGACCCTGTCATCGAGCATGTCTTTGTCCGCGGTGGCGTCAACCATGTAGATGACCAGGTCGACGTTGCCGAGCGTCTTCAGGGTGTTTCTGTCCATCATCTCGCCGAGGGCGTGGCGGGGTTGGTGCAGGCCGGGCGTGTCGATGAAGACAACCTGGCTTTCTTTATCGTTGTAGATGCCACGGATGGTGTTTCTGGTGGTCTGGGGTTTCGACGAGGTGATCATGACCTTCTCGCCGATGATTTTGTTCAAGAGGGTGCTTTTGCCGACGTTCGCGTTTCCGATGATGCTTACGAATCCTGATTTGTACATTAGAGATCCTCCTCGCTGAATGCTAGTGGGATGAGTGCCTTGTTCTTCATGGAGGTGACATTGTCATTGCTGTCGACCATGTGGATGTCAATATCCGGCAGGATGAGTTCGCTCATGACTTGCCGGCAGGCGCCGCAGGGGGAGACCAGATAATCCTTTTTCGTGGTGAGGACGAGTTCCTTGATGTCTTCTTTGCGGTAACCTTGGGTGTAGGTGGTGAAAAGCGCCGTTCTTTCAGCGCAGTTGGAGAGTCCGTAAGAGGCGTTTTCCACATTGACGCCGGTGATGATGTTTCCGTCCTTGAGTCTGATCGCGGCGGCCACATGGAAATCGGAGTACTTCACATAGGCATTGTCGAGCACCCCTCTTGCGGCCTTGAGCAGTTCTTTGTCCATGTTATCACTCCTATCGTGGGATTTTGAGATTATCCAGGATTTTTTCCTGCAGGTTGAACATGATGTGTTCTTTTTCTTTGGTGTCATGGTCATAACCAAGGGTGTGCAAAAACCCGTGTACCACCAAAAAGGCGAGTTCCCTTTTGAAGCTGTGTCCGTAGGACTTGGCCTGTTCGAGGGCGACGTGAAGGGCGATGAAAACATCGCCGAGTTCCTCTTCGATGTCGCTTGGAAAACTCAACACGTCGGTGATTTTGTCCTGGTTGCGGTAATTCTTGTTGAGCTCGCGCATATAGCTGTTTGTGACGAGGACCACGTTGATGATGGTCTTTTTGTGTACCTTCATGTGTTTGTAGGCGTGTTTCAGTACTTTTTTGATGAGCGGTTCGTAGTTTTCGTTGTTCACCTGGTTAATTATGTTCATCTTCATATCGCTCCAGTACCTTTTGGATTAGGGGATGTCTGATGACGTCGACCCTTTCGAACTCGATGGTCTTGATGCCCGGGACCCCTGCGAGAATCTTCGTGGCATGGACCATGCCGCTTGCGGCATTGGTGGGCAGATCGACCTGCGTCAGATCGCCGGTGATGACCATCTTCGAATCGAAGCCGAGACGGGTAAGAAAGAGTTTCATCTGGCCCTTGGTGGTGTTTTGGGCTTCGTCGAGGACGACGTAGGCGTTTTCGAGCGTCCGACCGCGCATATAGGCAAGGGGTGCGATTTCGATGATGTTCTTGTCGATCAGATCATCGGTCTGTTTGCGGCCCAGCGCTTCATAAAGCGCATCATAAAGCGGTCTGAGATAAGGGTCGATCTTTTCTTTCAAATCGCCCGGAAGAAAGCCGAGACTCTCACCCGCCTCGACGGCGGGGCGGGTCAGAATAATCTTGCGGATATGCCCGCTTTTTAGCAGTTTCACCGCATGGAGCACAGCCACGTAGGTCTTCCCCGTTCCGGCGGGACCGGTGGCGAAGGTGAGGGCGTTTTTCTCGATGGCCTCGAGATAGCGTTTTTGGTTGATGGTCTTGGCATAGATCGGTTTGCCCGTCACCGTTTTGGTGATTTCGATCCGGTTGATGTAGTGGTCGATGATGCTTTCTTTGTCCATGGTCTCGCCGAGTTTTGCCACATAGATGACATCGCGTTCTGAAATCTGGATGCTCGAATCGACCAGACGGATCAGGATGCCGAAGACGTTTTCAAGTTTCGCCTTGGTCTCCTTGTCGTCGCTTTCGATATGGATGCTGTCGCCTTTCGTATAGATTTTCGTGTCGAAAAGCTGATTGAGCACATCCAAATGGCGATCGTTGATGCCGATCACCTCGGAGAAAGTATGGATGTTTTTGAATTCGACGTCTAACTTGGTAAGCTTCAAATGATCCGACTCCTTGTCTGCTAGAGTGCCTCGTTATTATATAATTATAACATACTGCCTTGTTTTTTCATGTGATTTGTCCTGTTTTTTCATGGACGAAAAAAATAACGGTGAAGTGTTTTCACCGTTATTTTGTCATTCAGTTATTTTTTGTTCTTGTTGTTCTTGTTCTGCTTGTTCTTCCTTGCGATGCTGGGTTTCACATAATGCTCTCGCTTACGAGCTTCAGCAAGGGTACCTGAACGTGAAACGTCTTTCTTGAATCGTTTCAACGCATCTTCTAATGATTCATTGTTTCTCACTACTGTTTTGGCCATGAGGTTTCCCCTCCCTTCCGCTCTTGAAAAATACTGTATACATAATAACAAATTAGGCTCTTGTTGTAAAGGTTTTTTCCATTTTTCAACACAAAACGGCAAAAATGGGAAATCAAAGGACGGGCGCACGTGAAAAATCTTGTTGTAGGGTGGTCCTTTCCGTGATAGAATGAAAGCGAAAACGGCAAGGAGGCGGGATTTTATGCCCTTGATTGAATCCATTGATGAAAGGTATCTGATTCCATTGCTGGTCGCCGGCGGAATCATCTTGCTTATTTCACTCTTCGTTCTTTATCATGGCATAAGGGTCATGCATCTCAAACTGACCCTGGACAGATTCAAAAGACAGCGCCGCAAAAGACAAAACGGGGACCGGCTGCTACTTCTTCTGGAAAAATACCGCAAGGAACAGAAAAACACCTACAAAGGGCTCAAAAAGAAGGGTCGCAAGCTCGTCAACCGTTATTTCACCTACAAGGCGCGGGAACTTCATTACATCACCTTATACAAAACCAGGTCCCGCTTCACTTTCAAAGGGGGCGAACCCGTCATCCAGGTCTCCCAAATAGAAAGCAGCCTTGACCGGGGCGACACCTACACCAATCCCCGCCAGTTCGTAAAACTGACCAACAGATACGAATGTCTCGAGGAATTCATCCTCTATCTTCATGAGATGCCGGATAAGATCATGTCGGGCCAACCCTTCGAGTACTTCCTCTCCGGGCATGACGTCCTTCTCAGCTACAAAATCAGATAATAAGGACGCCCACCGTTAAAAGGTGGGCGTTTTTTTAATCGGACAGTCTGGCGCTTGCTTCGGGGTAGCCGGCGTCTTCAAGGGTGACAAGACGCACCTGGTTGACGAGATCTTCACCGGTCTCGACCGTCACGGACACATATTCGCTCGTATGGCCTTTGCACCGGGTGCCGTCACAGGACTCGAAGAGCACGGAAAGGGGTGTCTTTTTCTCCAAAAGACGGTCGCGGTATCTGCGGGCGAGCTGTTCGTTCTTGCCAAGCAGGGTGTTGACCCTGAGGGATTTCACGGTTCCGTGGATCTGTTCTTTTGATTCGGCGGCCTTGGTCCCGCTTCTTTTCGAATAGGGGAAGATATGCATCTCGCTGAAACCGGCGTCTTCGACGGTGGCCATCATGTTTTCAAAAGCCGCTTCGGTTTCGCCGGGGAATCCGACGATGACATCGGTGGTGATGGCGATGTCACCGAGTCTGTTTCTGATGGCGGCGATCTTGTCGAGATAGGCTTTCGTGTCATAGCGTCTGCGCATGGCCTCAAGCACTGAATCATCGCCGTGTTGAAGCGGAATATGGAGGTGTCTTGCGAAGGTGGGATCGGCACCGATCAGGCCGATGACCTGGTCGGTGAGCTGATTGATTTCGACGGAGGAGATGCGGATTCTTATCAGTCCTTCGATTTCGCTCATGGCCTTGAGGAGGTCGTAGAAACTGACGTTTTCAAAATCGGCGCCGTAACCGCCGGTATGGATGCCGGTCAGGACGATCTCCTTGTACCCTTTGTCCACCAGCAGACGGGCTTCATCCAAAACCGCCCCCATGGGTCTCGAGCGCACCCGGCCCCTGGCGAAGGGGATGATGCAGTAGGAACAAAACTCGTTGCAGCCGTCTTGGATTTTGAGGAAGGCCCGTGTGTTTTCCTCGAACGCAGTGACATTGAGCTGGTCGAATTTCTTGTATCGGCTGAGATCCTTGACGTCGAGAATCTGTTTTCGCTCTCTTAAGAACTGCCGCACATAGGAAAGAAGTCGGCTGCGGTCGGTGGTGCCCATGATGATGTCGACGCCGTCGATCGCCGCGATGGTGTCGCTGTCGACCTGGGCGTAACAGCCGATGACGGCGACGATGGCGTCGGGGTTCTTGCGGACGGCCCGGCGGATCGCCTTTCGGCTTTTCGAGTCGCTGGTGTTGGTGACGGTGCAGGTGTTGATGACATAGATGTCGGCGAAAGCCTTGAAATCCACGACAGAAAACCCCTCTTGTTTGAAAAGGGTCTGCAGGGCTTCGGTCTCATAGTGGTTGACTTTGCAGCCGAGGGTGTTGAATGCGATGTTCATGGAATCACTTCTCTTTTTATCCGTTTAAGACCCTGGGGTCTTTTCAGTGTAGTATTTTTGCCAGTGCCATTATAACACGGACCGGGGATTTGTAAAATAAGAACTTTCACACCGGGTTTAAATTGAAAGGACCGCGCCCCTTTGGTATAATTGTTCTTGAGAAGGGGTGATGCAATTGAACGACAAAACGAATTTTTTGGAAAAAACGGTGACACTTAAAAACGGCGAGACCATCTTCTACCGTGTACGGGAAGGCGGACAGCGAAATCTCTTGTTGCTTCACGGCAACATGAACAGTTCGGTCAACTGGGATGTGCTGATGGAAAGAATCGATTCCGCTTTCACGGTATACGCGCCCGATATGCGCGGTTTCGGCGAATCTAGCTATGAAAAACCCGCGACGCTCATCAAGGATTATGCAAGGGACATGAAATTATGGGCCGACGCTGTCGGTCTTGAGAAGTTCGATATCGTCGGGTGGTCCTTCGGCGGCAATGTCGCGATGCGCATGACCATCGACCACCGCAGTTACGTCAATAAGCTGATTTTGCTTTCTTCAGGCGGCATCAAGGGCTATCCGCTCGAGAAGAAACGATTCTTCGGTTTCTTGAGGACGGGCGAGTATCTGACGACGAAAGCCGAAATCGAAAAAGAGGTGCGTCCTTTGGAACGCATCAGGAACCGTAAGCGGCGCAAACTGCTCAAAATGATCTTCAACCGTACGCTCTATGTCCACAAAAAGCCCACCGAAGCCCGTTACAAGAAGTATGAAGCGGCCTTTTTCAAACAACGCAACCTTTCCGATGTCGTCTACGCGCTTTCCAGATTCAACATCTCCCACGATCACAATGGCGTTGTCGACGGCAGTGGCGAAATCGACAAGATAAGACGTGAGGTCCTGATCCTCCACGGCGAGGACGACCGTGTCGTGCCCGTGAATATCTCAAGACAGACCGCGGACGCCCTCGGCCAGAAAGCCGAACTGCGAATCTTCCAGCAAGCGGGCCACGCCGCCGTGCTTGATGTGACCGATACGTTGAAGGACGCGATTGAGGGCTTTATCCTTTAATAAGACACGCGTGACACCCGGCTGACAAACGCCAAAAAAGAAGTGACCGGATTTGGCCACTTCTTTTTTCATGTTTTGAACTTCGATTTCAACTTGTTCCAGAGGGATTCGTCTTCATCGTCCATCTTGGTGTTCTTGAGCTCTTCGAGCAGTTTTTCTTGTTCCTTGGAAAGCTTGGTCGGGGTGACGACCTTGATGATCGCGTGCAAATCACCCTTGCGCTGGCTGCGCATGTTGGTCATGCCCTTGCCGCGGATACGGAAGGTCTTGTGTGACTGCGTGCCGGCAGGGATTTTCAGCTTCACATTGCCGTAGGGCGTCGGAACGATGATGTTGTCGCCGAGCGCGGCTTGCGGGAAGGTGATGGGGACTTCGACGATCAGGTCGTCGCCGTGACGCTCGAAGACATCGTCCTCTTCGACCTGAAAAACGATATAGAGGTCGCCCGGCGGACCGCCGTTGATGCCCTTGTGGCCGAAGCCGGGCATGCGGATTTGGTTGTTGGTGTCGACGCCGGGTGGCACATTGACGTTCACGGTCTTTTCCTTGCCGACCACGCCCTCGCCGTTACAATCGGCGCATTTGCGCTTGACGGTCTGACCGCTGCCGCCGCAGTCGGGACAGACGGTCTGGGTCCTGGTACGGCCGAACAAGGTCTCTTGTTCCATGGTCACCGCACCGGAGCCGCCGCATCTTGAACAGGTGGTGATGTCGTCTTTGGAGTGCGCACCGGTACCGTTGCACGATGAACATTCCTCATAGACGGTGGTGCGTATTTTCTTCTTCGCGCCGTGGACGGCCTCGTCGAATTTGACACGCATCCGTTTTTGGATGTCCTGTCCTTTACGTGGCTGGTTCGCCCGTTGGCTGCGGGTGCGTCCGCCGCCGAAGAACTGCGAGAAGATGTCTTCGAAGTCGCCGAAGCCACCGAAGCCGCCGCCACCGAAACCTTGCTGCTGTCCGGCGGAATGGCCGAACTGGTCGTATTGCTGGCGCTTCTGCGGGTCGCTCAGAATCTCATAGGCTTCCCTGACTTCCTTGAATTTCGTCTCCGCGTCTTCTTCTTTGGACACATCGGGATGATACTTGCGTGCGAGTTTGCGGTAAGCGGACTTTATCTCGTCTTGCGAGGCGTTTTTTGAGACGCCAAGGACTTCATAGTAATCTCTTTTGCTCATGCTTTCACCTCATTTTTAGGACATGAAGGGGTTGGCCGCTTCATGTCCTGGTGTATCGTCTTACTTCTCGTCGTCCACTTCTTCATACTCCGCATCGACAACGTCGTCATCGCCGGATTCATCGGTTTGTTCCTGAGCGGATTGCTCGCCTTGTTGGGCCTGTTGTTCTTTCTGTACTTTCTCGTAGGCTTTGGTCGCAAGGGTCTGCGCCGTTTTTTCCAGGTCTTCCTTCTTGGCTTTGATATCGTCCATGTCATCGCCTTCGAGTGCTTTTTTCAAGGCCGCCGATTTTTCTTCAGCTTCTTTTTTCTCGGATTCTTCAACGTCGTCGCCAAGGTCTTTGACGGCTTTTTCGGTCTGGAAGATGAGTTGGTCGGCTTCGTTTCTGGTTTCGGCCTCTTCTTTGAGTTTCTGGTCTTTTTCCTTGTTTTCCTCGGCATCTTTGACCATCTTGTCGATTTCCTCTTCGGTCAAACCTTCCTGGTTCTTGATGGTGATGTTTTGCGATTTGCCGGTACCGAGGTCTTTCGCGGTCACGTGGACGATGCCGTTGGCGTCGATGTCGAAGGTGACTTCGATCTGCGGGACACCGCGTGGTGCCGGTGGGATATCCTGGAGCTGGAATTTGCCGAGGGTCTTGTTCTGGTTGGCCATCGGTCTTTCACCCTGAAGCACGTGGATGTCGACGGCCGGTTGGTTGTCCTGGGCGGTCGAGAAGACCTGTGATTTGCTGGTCGGGATGGTGGTGTTTCTCTCGATCAGCTTGGTGAAAACGCCACCGAGGGTTTCGATACCGAGTGAGAGCGGGGTGACATCGAGCAGGAGGACGTCTTTGACGTCGCCCTGAAGGACACCGGCCTGGATGGCCGCACCCATGGCGACGACCTCATCGGGGTTGACGCCTTTCGACGGGTCTTTGCCGAGTTCTTTTTTGAGCAGTTCCTGTACGGCGGGAATCCGTGTCGAACCGCCGACCAAGAGGACCTGGTGGATGTCGTTTTTGGTCATGTTCGCATCCTTGAGCGCACGACGGAGCGGTTCGAGGGTCTTTTCAATCAGATCCGAGGTCAGTTCGTTGAATTTCGCACGGGTCAGTGAGGTGTCCATGTGGACAGGCCCTTCGGAACCGGCGGTGATATAAGGCAATGAGATGGTGGTCTTGGTGACGCCGCTCAGATCCTTTTTCGCTTTCTCGGCGGCATCCTTGACACGTTGCAGGGCCATCTTGTCTTTTTTGAGGTCGACGCCTTGTTCCTGCTTGAACTCCTTGACGAGATGGTCGATGATGCGCTCATCGATGTCATCGCCGCCAAGGCGGTTGTTTCCGGCGGTCGAGATGACTTCGAAGGTGCCTTCTGAGAGTTCGAGGATGGAGACATCGAAGGTCCCGCCACCGAGGTCGAAGACGAGAATGGTCTGGTCTTTTTCTTTTTTGTCGATGCCGTAGGCCAACGAGGCCGCGGTCGGTTCGTTGATGATCCGCTTGACATCGAGTCCGGCGATCTTGCCGGCATCTTTGGTCGCCTGTCTTTCGGCGTCGTTGAAGTAGGCCGGAACGGTGATGACCGCTTCGGTCACTTTCTCACCGAGATAGTCCTCGGCGGATTTTTTGAGGTTCTGCAGAATCATCGCGCTGATTTCCTGCGGGGTGTATTCCTTGTTGTTGACGTTGATCTTTTCTTTGGTGCCCATTTTCCGTTTGACGGAGCTCACGGTGTTCGGATTAGTCACAAGCTGGCGCTTGGCGACCTCACCGACCTGAATTTCGTCATCCTTGAACGCCACGACGCTCGGGGTGGTGCGCCCGCCTTCGGGGTTCGGAATGATTTTCGCTTCGCCGCCTTCCATGACTGCGACGCATGAGTTGGTGGTTCCTAGGTCAATACCGATCATTTTTCCCATATGTTTTGCACTCTCCTTTAATTATTCGCTTACCTTGACCATGGCAGGTCTCAGTAGTCTGTCTTTGTAGAGGTATCCTTTCTGGAACACCTCGGTGACGGTATTTGTTGCGACATTCTCTTTCGGTTCTTTCATGACCGCCTGGTGGTAATTGGGGTCGAATGGTTCATCGAGCGGGTCGATTTCCGTGACGCCTTCATCCTTGAGGATGTTCATCAGGTCGCGGCGGATAATCTCGAAGCCCTTGAGCGCACTTTGTATCTTTTCGTTGTCGCGCTCTTTTTGAAGCGCCAGGTCGAATGCGTCCAGTACCGGCATCAAGGCTTTTGCGAACTCCGCATTGGCGTATTTGCGTTCCTTGATTTTCTCGTCGGTCATCCGGCGCTTGAAGTTCTGGAGTTCCGCATGGTTTCTCAGGAGTTGTTCCTTGTGTTGCTCTAGTTCTTCTTTGAGGGTGGTGACTTCCGCCTTGAGCGCGTCGATCTCCTTGTCTTTCGCATCCGTTTCCTTTTGTTGCTTCCTGCTTTTCTTGGGTTCTTTCTTCTTTGCTTCTTCTTCTGCGAAGATTTCCTCTTTCGCAGGGTCTTGTCTTAGTTCCTCTTGTTGTTCCTGTGGTTTTTCCTCGCGTTTCGTCTCGTTCATGCGAAGCCTCCTTAAAGCTTGGATAGATGTGACGCAAGATATTGCAGCAACGGAATGACCTTGCGGTATTCCATACGTTTGGGACCGACGACGGCGATGGTGCCCTGTTCGCCTTCTTCGACCTCGTAGGGAACCATGATGACGCTGCAGTCCTCCATGGCGTGGATCCGGTTCTCTTTGCCGATACGCACGGTGAGTCCGTTGGTATCGCTGTGTTCGATGAGCTTCAGAATGTCATTCTTCTCGAAGAAATTCATCAGTTCCCGCACCCTGTCAAGGTCCTTGAATTCCGGCTGATAGAGCATCTTGCTCTGGCCGGAGAGATAGAACCTGCTCTGAGTGAAGCGGGTGAAGGCATCGAGAAAGGCATCGAGGATCTGCTGGTTGTAGGTGAGCAGCTCCTTGATTTTCCTGTGGTTGATGTCATACTGGAGCTTGTTGGAGACCTGGGCGATGGGAACATCGTAGAGGATGTCGTTCAGAATCCTGATCACCGATGCGAGCTCATCGCTGTCGGTGCCGCTTGGAAGCGTGATGTTCCTGCTTTCGACATGACCGTGGTTGGTCACCACGAGCAAGACACTGACGTTTTCATAAAGCGGAATCAGTTCGATTTTCTTCACCCTCGCGTGGGTCGCGCCGGGTCCTAGGGCGATCGAGGTGTAGTTGGTGAGCTGGCTTAAGAGCTTGATGGCACGTTCGATGGTCTCTTCCCTCGCCATCGGCGTGTTGAAGAGCTCATCGATCACAGTCATGTCGATCGCGGTCTCGGTGCCTTCTTGCATCAGCGTATCGACATAATAGTGATAACCCTTTTCGCTCGGCACGCGGCCGCTTGAAGTGTGGGTCTTTTCCAAAAAGCCCGCCTCTTCGAGGTCGGCCATGTCGTTTCTTATCGTCGCCGGCGAATAATCGAGGTGTCTTGACAGGGACCTCGACCCCACCGGTTCGGCTGTCTTGACAAAAATCTCCACAATCAGTCTGAGGACGGTCTTTTGTCTTTCAGTAAGCATCGTCTCACCTCTTTGGCACTCGCTTTTTGCGATTGCTAAAGATATTATAAATGATACTGATAGCACTGTCAAGGAATGAGTGCTAAAGAATTGGAATAAAAAAAAACCGCTTGGAAAAGCGGCTAGAGATAAGGGTTCTGCGCCATCTCGTTGGCGAGGGTGGTGAAGTGGCCGTGACCCGGTTGCACGACCGTATTGGGTGAAAAGAGCGAGAACAGGCGCTGACACGAGCCAATGAGCGCCTCATGATCGCCGGTGGGCAGATCGGTGCGGCCGATGGTCTCTCTGAACAGGAGGTCGCCGGTGAAGAGCTGGTTCTCGTAATGGAAGGTGAGCCCGCCCCGGGTGTGACCGGGCGTGTGATAGACACGGATGGTCTTTTCACCGAGCGTGAAGGTGTCGCCTTCCTTGATCGAGCGGACCGCGTGCTTCTCTCTGACCTTGAACGGCTTTTCCATCTGTGCGCTCAGATTCAGATTCGGGTCGAAAAGGAAGTCGCGTTCCTTCTTGTGGATGTGAATGGGCGCATCATATTTAGACAGAAGGTCGTTCAGCCCGCTGATGTGGTCGTAATGACCGTGGGTCAGAAGCACGCCCTTCAGATGAAGGTCGTTCATCTCGATGAACGACCGCATGGCCGGATAGTTCGACCCGGGGTCGATGATGTAGGCGTCCTTGCCTTCATAAAGGATGTAGGTGTTTTCGGAAAAATCATTGTGAATCGCTTTAAACATTGCGTCTCACGACTTCCATCGCACCATAGATGCCGGCGTCGTTGCCGAGTTTGGCGCCCTTGATGGTGGTCATCTTCACCGGTGTGAAGGCGACATCGCGGTAATAGGTGCGGATTTTCTCGAAGAAAAACGCACCGGCCTTGGCGACACCGCCGCCAAGCAGGATTTCTTCCAGGTCGACAAGCGCATTCAGATGGGCGAAGGCCCGCGCAAGCTGATAAGCCGCCTCGTTGACCACCGACAGCGCGACAGGGTCGCCCGCTTCGGCGGCTTCCATGACGTCTTTCGCCGTCAGATTCTTCGTGTCGACATCGCTTTTCTCACCGGCTTCGATTCTTTTGAGCGTATGGCGAACGAGGCCGGTCGCACTCGCGATGGTCTCAAGGCATCCCGAAAGACCGCAGTTGCATGCGAGGCCGTCCTCGGTCATCTTGAGATGGCCAATCTCACCGCCCGATCCTTTGGATCCGCGGACGATTTTCCCGTCGATGATGATACCGCCACCGATACCGGTGCCGAGCGTGACCAGGGCCATGTGCCTGATGGTCGCATCCATCTGCCCGAATTCTCCGAGCGCGGCGATGTTGGCGTCGTTCTCGACGAAGATGGGGACATCGCTTTCAAGTCGCTTGCGTAGTTCTTTTTCGACCGGCATGTCCTTCCAGCCGAGATTGACGGCGTAGATGACGTTGTTGAGACCGGTGCCGGGCACGCCGATGCCGATGCCAAGGAGCGAACCGGGGTCAAGGGATTTGTCTTTCATCTCCCTGATGATGTCATCGAAGACCTTCGTACCGTCACCGGATAGGTCCGTGTCGAAAAACCACTGCACCAACAAGGTCCCCTCCGCATCGAAAATGGCGCTTTTGACCGTGGTACCGCCGATATCAAGCGCTAAAATCTTCTTCATGAGAATCCCTCCAATTTTAAAAAAACTTCTTTCTGAAAGAAGTTTTTATTTTTTCTCTTTGTGCATGGTGTGCTTGTCGCATTTCGGGCAGTACTTCTTCACTTCCATACGACCGGGTTGATTCTGCTTGTTCTTCGTCATGATGTAATTTTCCTCTTTACATTCTTCACAACGCAAGGTGAATTGTACACGCATACTCTTGCCTCCTTAACTAACTCGACAATATCTTATCACTGTTAGACGTAAAAATCAAGATAAACCCGTGCAAAACGCGCGATAATTTATTATAATGATGAGGGTGATAATGATGAAAACAAGAAGCGAGACAAGAAAAATCATGGTCGGCGACGTGCAGATCGGCCAGCAGGACAAAGTCGTCATCCAGACCATGATCAAAGCCCGCGCCAAAGACATAGAAGCCGCCCGCACCGAAATCAACGCCTGTGCCACCGAAGGCGCCGAGATCGTGCGTGTGGCCGTTTTGGATATGGAAGACGCGAAGGCGCTTAAGACACTGAAAGAAGAAACACGCGTCCCGCTTGTGGCGGATATTCATTTCGATTACCGCCTCGCGCTCGCCGCGATGGATGCGGGCGCCGACAAGATAAGGATCAACCCCGGCAACATCGGCAACAAGGAACACGTCAAAGCCATCGTCGAGACGGCGAAACTGAAAGGGATTCCGATCAGAATCGGCATCAACGCCGGCAGTCTCGAAAAGGATATCGAAGCGACACACGGTCGCAGCGCGACCGCGATGCTTGAAAGCGCGAAGCGCAATGTGGCGCTTGTCGAATCGTTCGGTTTCACCGACATCGCCCTGTCGCTGAAAGCCTCCGAGGTCCCCATGACCATCGACGCCTACCTGCTCGCTTCCGAGCATTTCGATTATCCGCTCCACCTGGGCATCACCGAGGCCGGGCCCGTTTATCAGGGCACCATCGCCTCGGGCGCGGGCCTCGGCGCCCTCCTCCACAGAGGCATCGGCGACACCATCCGCATCTCCCTAAGCGGGCCGAGACACGAGGAACTCAGAGCTTGCAAGACGCTACTCGCTCAGTTCGGGCTTTACAAGAAGGCCCGTCTCATCAGTTGCCCGACCTGTGGACGGCTCAGCTATGACATGCAGACGCTTGTCGACAAGGTGGAGGCCTATCTCGAAGCCCATCCGAGCGATCTCAAGATCGCAATCATGGGATGCGCGGTCAACGGACCGGGCGAAGCGAGGGACGCCGACATCGGCGTGGCCGGCGGCAAAAAGGAAGGGCTTCTTTTCATCCGCGGAAAGATCGTTGAAAAGGTGCCCCAAAAAGACCTTTACGAGACATTGATAAAGACCATCGAGGCCTACGGGAAAGGCCGCTGAGACGCGTCTTTTTCATCACACAATAAAAAAACCGCCCAGGGCGGTTTTTTATGTGTTGTAGAAGGTGATGAAGTTCATGACGACCCGGATGGCCACGCCTTCGGTTTCGGAAACCTCGTAGCGCACACTCTGCAGAAGGAAAATCTGGTCGGTGCCGTAGAGTCTTTCGACGAAGGGTGCGATCTCATCCAAGTCCGTGGTGTTGAAACGGACTTCGACGCGGCTCGTGTGGAAGGTGCTTGAAAGGCCGCTGAAGCGCGAGGCGCTCGGAAAGCTGACATCGTCATGGACGTTGACGACGAGGTTCCTCGCCGCGGTCTCGTGAATGCCTTCCAATTCCAACTGGGCATGCACGAAGTTGAGCAGGATGGCGCGCGAATAGTGAGAAGGGACGTAGCGCGAAAGTGTGGAGGCGCTCGGCAGATTCTCATCGCGATACTCGTTGACGAGGCTGATGCGTCCCATGATTTCGGCTTCAAGCGCCTGGTTTTCCGTTTCGATGGTCTCGATTCTTTCATCCATCGTGCCGAGTGCCATGAAGCGGCCGATGACGATTCCGGTCATCAGGAGGACGATCACACCGATGAAGATGATGTCGTTGGCTTTTTTTGATAACATCAGATATGCACCTCCAGGGTGTAGAGTCCGCTATCGTCATAAGTCGAATTTTTAACGAACGGCAGTTCCAGGAACTCGATGTTGACGTTCTCATAGGAGAGGTTTCGGGTCAGCTCCACCCGCAGGGTGATGGTGTTGGCGGAGATATCGACGTTGAGGGACTTGATGGACGCGCCGGATTCGACGCGGTGAATCGCGGCGAGAAGATCGTCTCTGTATTCCATGACCTCGAGCTGATGCTCGAGGGCGGTATCGATGTTCTCCATCAGGGTGATGCGGTCCTCGTCGATCCGGTAGACCGCGATCTGTTCATCGATCAAGTCGCGCTGGATCTGCAGGTCGTTGTTGCGGTTGAGGGCGTCATCGAGCATTTCTTGCCGGCCGCTTAAAGGCCAGTAGATGAGCAACCACGTGGCCGCGACCGCAATCAGGACAATCAGGATGATGTTGACGTTGAACTGCCTCGGTCGTCGCATATGGGGCAGAAGGTCGACATAGATGAAATCGCTTTGTTCGCTTTCTTTACCGGTGAACCGTCGGTTTGCCATCTAGAACGCACCTCCTTGTTTGATCAAGGACGCCGCCAGCGGGATGTAACAGTCCCTGTCGATCAGGGTGTCGACGATCTTGCTGACGTTTTTCATGTCGAAGACTTCGGTGTTGAAAATCGAAGCTTCTTCGACGAAGAATTCGTTCATCGCTTCATCGGGGTATTTCGTGGTCATGTTGAAAAGGACCACGCGTCTGATTTCCTTTTCACCGCCGTGAAGATTGTATTTGTAGTAGTTCGCGATCTTCGAGATTTCAGAATCGATGAGCTCCAGATAGCGCTCATCCTCGAGCACTTTCGACTGCACGTTCTGCACAAGCGAGAAAATCGGGATTTCCTCGTCGAAGACATAGATGGAGTAGGTCGTATCGAAGACGGCGACGAACATGATGTCGGTCTCGAACTTGATGCTCGGATCCTCGTGTTTTCGGAAGTAATAAAGCCGGTGCATCGCAAGCGGCGGGATGTCGGTCCTGATCACCTGCAGGTTCATGTTGTAAAAAAGCGAGACATATTCCTTCAGGTCCTTGATCGGCGCATAGAACATGATGACCTCGTAGTGGTCCTCGCTTTTGGACAAGACGACATAATCCATCTTCATGTCCTCGAAGGGCACCATGATCATCTTCTGCATCTGCTGCTTGATGTAATCGCCGATTTCGTTCGGTTTGTAGATGATCGGCACTTCGATCTTTCTGAAGGTGAAAAGCTCCTCATGGACGACAAGCGACACCTTTCTGGCTTTGATCTTGAAGAGCTTGAAGGTGTCCTTCAGAATCTTCATGAGCTTTTCGTCTCTGTAGATGACCCCGTTTTCAATGATGCCGGGTTCGAGTTCCACAGAACTGTATTTCAGTTTCTTCATCTGATAACCGTCCGGTTTCTCGATGAAAGAAACCTCCCGGTCCGTGAAAAAGATATTCAGCGTCGAACGGTTGAACATTGAAACACCCCTCCTAAAGTAAGAATCCCAGATACCAGTCCAATATGGTCGGTCCGAAGAAATAAGCGAGCACGCTGCCGGCGAAGATGAACGGCACGAACGGTATCGGATTCATGTCTTTCAAAAACACCCTGCCTGTGATCAAGGCGATAAGCGCCGCAAAGAATAAAGACAGAAACACAAGCTGAATCTCCAGGAAAATCCCGATCAGGAAATAGAGTTTGATATCCCCGCCACCGAGCGCGTCCTGTTTGAAACGTTTCTGCCCGTACCAAGCCAGCAGATACATGAAACCGAAGCCCGCGAATCCGCCAAGAAGCGCGAGGTGCCACTCGGTCATCGGGAAAAAGATCCTGAGAATCAAGATCACCGGTAAAAACACCAGCAACACCTTGTCGGGCACGATCTGGTCCTTGACATCACTCGCGGTGACCGCGAGCATTAGACAGAAAAACACAAGCGTTATTATATATTCTACCACATTGTCATAAAGATACAAATAGGTGACCGCGAACAAAACCCCGCCGATAAACTCGACAAGGGGATAATACGCACTGATTTTCACGTTGCAGTACTTGCACTTGCCACCAAGCAAAAAATACCCGATGACAGGAATAAGCCCGTACCACGGCACCACAAACTCACAGCGGTCGCAGTAACTTCGGCCCCCGATCGATGCCCCTTCACTCAGTCTCATCCCCACAAGCGTGAAAAAAGACGCAAGGATGCTCCCTATCAAAAACATATAAAAAGCAATCATGAGTTCCATATCATCACCCAATGTCCATTATAAGGTGCAACACAAGAAAAATCCATAAAGAAAAACAAAACCCCTCGGAAACAAAAAAAAAGCACCGTCCATATAAGTTGCGATGGAAGATGCTGTGTTTAAACTGATTGGATTAACAAGATACGTTGTTACGCAGTGGCTTGTTTGCCTGGGCATAAGTTATTCGGTGCTTGCATCTGGTTCTGGAATAATGACATTTTCATCACCTACAACGTCAAATTCCACTGTATCTGTCTCTGTATTGGTGGTTGGTGCAGAAGAACCATCCCAATAACCATCATCGCCAGATTTAATTACGTCATCCCTGGACGCATCGGTAGGATCACCAACAAAAGACCAATTGTCAGTACTAATCGCGATTATCCAAGTACCATCAACTCTCACAGCGACATAAGCGTTTGCCCCAAGGCCTTCTATATAACCAGCCATGGAGGTTCCAGAATTACCTAAAAAAGCGAGTTCGTCTTCGTCGCTTTCAATTTGATCAGAACATTCATCACTCCAAGTATCCCCTTCGGACGTACAACCGAGCTGTGCGGCGCTTCTGATATTCTGCGCGTCTGCGATGACGGCGTCTTTTTGTGCGTTGTCGACGATGTTGCCGACGGCCGGAATGGCGATGGCCGCGATGATACCCAGGATGACAATAACGATAAGAAGTTCAACCAGTGTTACCCCTTTGTTGTTTTTTAACATAAGTTTCCTCCAATTTATTTTTTTGTATTTCATTACTCTAAATATAGCACGTCCTATTAACAAAAGTCAATGTTCAGTGTCCCTTTTTGAAAAGATTATGGGCGTTTCGCCAAGGGTATGATACAACTTTACTGAAGCTGGTCGCTCAACGCGAGTGACGGCAGCATGACCGCGAGGATCATGACGACGATCATCGCGTAGATGAAGATGAGCAGGAGCGGTTCCAACGCCTTCTTCATGCGCTCGACCTTGACTTCACTGTCTTCATCGTAGAAGCGGGCGAGGTTGCCCATCATCTTGCCGAGTTCGCCGCTTCGTTCGCCGACGCTCATCATCCGCGTGAAGACGATTTCGCTTGCGTAGTGGTGTTCGAAGGCCTTGGACATGTAGTCGCCGCCGGTGACGCTTTTTTGTGCGTCGACGAGCAGTTTGCGGTAGACCTTGTTGTCGATGGTGTCGTAGGTGGTTTTGAGTGAATCTTGAAGCGGGACATGGTTTCTGAGCATCTGAGCGATGGTCGAGGCGATCCGGCTCAGGTTGCCGAGTTTGACGAGTTCACCGAAGATCGGCAGCTTGATGGCCAGGGAACTGAAGAAATACTGGAGCTTGTAGGTTCGTTTGAGAATCATCTTGAAGGCCGTGATGAAGGCCACGAAGCCAGCGATGATCCAAAGCACGTTCGCCCTGAGGAAGTTTCCGGTATTCATGAAGATGAGCGTGATGCCGGGCAAGTCACCGCCCAAAGAATCATACATGTCCTCGAACTGCGGGAGCACGCCGACCATCAGGAAGATCGCGACCAGGATGGCCACCCCCATGTAGATCACGGGCAACATGATGGTTGAACGGATCGAACTTTTGAGCCGGTACTGCTTCTCGAAGAAATCGACGACGTCATCGAGAATCTCGTTCAGATCCCCGGTCTTCTCACCGACCCCGATCATCGAGGTGAGGATATTGGGGAATTCACGGGGGTATTCCCTGAATGCGTCCGAGAGGGTCTGGCCGCTGTTCACGGAATAATAGACGCCATAGAAGATCCGTCTGACGTTCTTGTTGGTCTGTTGCGTCGCGAGCATCTCACAGGCCTCGTTCAGCTTGACGCCCGATCTGAGCAGCGAGGAAAGCTGTTTCAAAAAGAAGATGAGGTCGCGTTCGCTGATGACCTTGTTCAAGGTGATGCGGTTCAGTCTCGAGATGAGGCTCGAGTGTTTCTCGATCTCGATCGCGCGCATCCCGTTGTCGAACAAGAACTGATCGACGATTGTCTTCGAGGGGCCTTCAGTCATGCCTTTGACGATCTTGCCGTCTTTCATGCGCTTGGCTTTATAACGATAATCGTTGATTTTCACGGGTGTCCCTCCTTATTTAGTCGAGACCGAGTTTCAGTATCTCCTCGACGGTGGTCATGCCGGCCTTGACTTTCTCGAGGCCGGCCTCGACAAGCGTCTTGGTTCCATTTTTGCGGGCTTGTTCGAGGATGTCGTATTCTTTTTCGTTGTTGGCGATCATGCGGACGATGGAGTCGTTGACATCGAGAATCTCGAAGACGGCCATCCGTCCCTTATAACCTTTGTTGTTGCAGCTTGAACAGCCGACGGCGCGTTTGACTTTCTTGATGGAGTCATAGCCGTGTCGGGCGAAGATTTCCCTTTCGCTTTCGGTGGGGGCTTCGTTCTTGCCGCAGACCGGGCAGACGACCCGGACGAGGCGCTGCGCGACGATACCGCTCATGGACGAGGCGACTAGGAAGGGGTCGATGCCCATGTCGATGAGCCGGCCGATGGTCTTGACCGAGGAGTTGGTATGGATGGTCGATAGGACGAGGTGGCCGGTCAGGGCCGCCTTGACGCTGATTTGGGCGGTATCGGTGTCACGGATCTCTCCGATCATGATGACGTTGGGGTCCTGGCGCAGGATGGAACGAAGCGCATTGGCGAAGGTGAAGTTGATGTCGGGGTTGACGTTGACCTGGTTGATGCCTTCGAGTTCGATCTCGACGGGGTCCTCGACGGTGATGAGGTTCACATCCTCGCTGTTGAGCTGGTCGAGACAGGCGTAAAGGGTGGTCGTCTTACCCGAACCGGTGGGGCCGCTGACGAGCACGATGCCGTTCGGACGTGAGATCATCTTCAAGAAGGTCTCCTGTTCCTTTTTGGTGAGGCCGAGCCGGTCGATGCCGTGGGAGTCTCTGGAAAGGTCCAACACACGCATGACGGCCTTTTCGCCGCGAACGGTGGGGAGCGTCGAGATACGAAGGTCGATGGGCCGTCCTTCGATGACGGTCTTGATCCGCCCGTCCTGCGGGTTTCTGGTGTCGGTGATGTCCATGTGGCTCATGACCTTGATCCGGCTGATCAGTTTGGGCAGGACCACTTTGGGCAGCGCGCGTTCCGTGTTCAATACACCGTCGACGCGGTAGCGGATCTTGAACTCGATATCGGTGGGGTCGATGTGGATGTCCGAGGCTTCGCTTTTGACGGCGGTCAGCAGAAGCTGGTTCACAAGACCCACGATCGGCGATTCGCTCGCATCGTGTTCGGGGCCTTTGACCATTTCGTCATAGAATTTCTCGTTTTCCTGTTTTTCCTTGTCGACTTCGATGCCGAGGGACTTCAGGGTCTTTGTGAATCCGTAGTAACGGGCGATGGCGGTATCGATGTCGTTTTTGGTCGCGAGGACGGTCTCGACGTTCATCCCGGTCTTGAGGCGCACGTTTTCGATCGTCGGAAAGTCGAGCGGGTCGTTGGTCGCGATGACCAGGCGCCTTCCGGAGATGTTGATGGGCATGATTTTGGTCTGGGAGACGAATTCCTCATCGAGCAGTTTCAATACCTGGTCATCGACGAAGATCATGCCGAGGTTGACACGGCGGATGCCGAGCGAGTCGCTCAGGGCATCGACGATCTGGGCGTCGGTGCAGTAGCCGAAACGGATCAGGGCTTCCCCGATTTTTTCGCCTTTCTGCCTTTTCCTCAGAACTTCTTCTATCTGGTCCTCGGTGACGACGCGCTCATCGACGAGCACCTCGCCGAGGCGTTTGGGTGTGTTTCTGGCCATAGCTGGTCACATCCTAGGATTTATTCCGCGATGACGGGGTCAAGCGGTTCGTAGTATTCGAAAATGAGCAGGTGGTTGCTGGTCTTCATTTCATAGATATTGTAGACATGACGGTGGATGAAGATGACTTTGCCCTGTTGGCCTTCTTCGATGATGGTCGCACCATCCGGGGCGGGGATGTAATCCAGGATGATCTCTTCTCTGGTGATTTCGATGGTGTCGAGGTTGGCCGGGCCGATCAGTCTCGCGCCGAGCTGGTCGGCGGCGATATGGTAGAATTCGATGCTGTAATCGAGGAAACTGTCGTTTTCAAAACGGAAGTCGTAGTTGAGCATCTCGTGTCGGTTGATGCGGACGTTGCGGCCGATGAAGGGCGAGGTGTGGACGTCACCGATTTGTGGATTGTAGTGTCTTTCATAAATTTCGAGCGTGGTCGGCGTGATCAGATCGAGAAGCATCGTGCCGATGATGCTCAGTTCGTTTGAGTTGAGGGTCTCGGGGAACTGCTCGAAGACCGAGAAGATGCTGTGGCTTGCGATCGGGACCCGGTGGTCCGGGTATCTTTCTTCGAGCTTATCCAGGATGGTGTTTGCATCCATGGTGCCCGGCAGCGGGAACATCACCTCGCTGACGGTCACATTCAGCTGGGCTTCGTCGATCACATAATGATTGAGCTGTTTTCTCGAGAACTGTCTGAGTGCGGCCGCATCCTCCAAGAGCGCATCGACAATCAGATCGAAATCAAAAAGACCGTCCATTCCCTGCATGAAATCGGCGGCGTGAAGTTCGAAATCGATATTGTTGACGGCGGTCGGTGAGAGTTCGACGATCAGGGGGTTTCTCGCCCCGTCGCGGATATTGTCGACAGAACCCTGCACATCGAAGGTGAAAAGTTCGCGGTCGATCGCATAGTAATAACCCTGGAAACCGACCTCGAAAACCACCGAATCGTCCTCGTACCACTGGTTGATATGGTCCCTTATCTTGCGTTCGGCCTCATTCGAGGAAAGTCCGCCCACATAGACGCTTCCGACCAGTGTGTTTTGTTGATAGACACCGATATTGAAACCGGTGACCATGAAATAAAAGAAAATCAGACTGCCGATCCCCAACACAATCACAAAAACAGTATAGAGATAATACGCGAGATTACTGTTTTTAAAGGTGTTAAACATTCTATCACCCTACCCTTTGATACGATGCGTTTCGCACTTACAACCATTATACATTAAAGCTTGCCGTTTGACAAAAATATCTTGTAAAATTCATGATGTGAAATAAACTGACAACTATGATATAATATGAGTTATCTTTAAACGCGTTTCTAAGGGGTGGTGGGTTTGGACAAAAAGGGCTTCACATTACTTGAATTGCTGGCGGTGATCGTACTGGCCACGGCCATCATGTTTCCGATGGTGAACGCACTGCTTGGAAACTATGAAGTCAACGTCCGGATGCACAGCCGCAAGGCGGCCTCGTCGATGAGCATCACCACGATGTATGCGTTCGGCAAATTCGAATACGGTGCCCTGCGCACCCTTCTTGAGGACAACCTGAACGACTATGAAGCGAGCGAATACGGCGAAGACGGCTATTACGTGCTTTTGAACAAGGACGCCTGTTACCGCCTGCCCGACCCCTACGCCATCGAAGTCGAAGGGACTCTGAACGAATACCAGCTTTGCAGCTATATCTACGATCAGGAGTGGAACAACTTCTCCTACGACAGTGACCATTTCCAGACCTATCTCTATCCTTATTATCTCGATACCGCGACAAAGGAGAACCTGCTTGATTCTTCGCTTCCGAATCGTGTCAAGGACCATATCCGAAGCATCCCAGTCTGCGACGGACGCACCTCCTGCGACCCGAACGATCTGAGCGCGATGCGCATCAGCGTCTGGATCCGCTACAGCGACACATCCGAAGGCTCCGTTGTCGCTTCAAACGGCCTTCTTACCGATACGGAGGGGATCAGCGGTGAATGATAAGTCCATGATAAGAAACAATCACGGGGTCACCCTCTTTGAACTGCTCATCTCGATTTCCGTCGGGAGCGTCGTCATCGTCATGTTGCTTTCGATCATGACCGGCGTGATGACAACCCGCAACCATATCGAATACGACAATAAGCTTCTCGACGAATCCTATTTCATCAGCGAGTTCATCCAGGCGAAAGTCTTCGATCTCGGGGTCCGCAGCGTCGAGGATATCGGCACCGACATCGAAGGCAAGCAGATCCTCAAACTATCCCACGAGTATGAACTCGCCCAGGACGAGGACGGACGCATCTATAGAGACTACTCGAACCGGCGCTCCGATATCCTCCTTTATGACGAAGCGACCGAGAGCATCTACTACGGTCCCGATGAAGAAGGCGTGTGGGACAGCGAAACCCATAGTTTCATCAACCCCGTGGAGTTCCGTCTGAATGCATCGAACATCCGCGTCATCGAAGGCAGCATCATCGAACACGTCTGTTTCGAACAGGCCCAGTTCGAAAACGAGGAATGGCGCTGTTACAGTGCCATCATCACCATCAATATCACACTCACCATGACCTTAGAAAGCGGCAGCACGATCTACCACCCCAAGGCTTTTCAGACCACCATCATCTTTTAGGAGGAATCCTGATGCTCAATCAAAAAGGTAGTGTCCTCAGTGTCGCCCTGATCATGATCACCCTGCTCACTTTCTCCCTAGCCGGGGTCAGTGCGTATTCTTTCCGTGTGGCTGAAAACACGAACCGGGTCGTGGAGCGAAACGACCAGGAAAACGAGGCGAAGTTCCTGATCGACCAGGCGATCACCTATTTCAAGATCGAGACCGCCAACTTCTCCCAGGATTTTTTCGAGAATTTCGAGGAGAACCTCGCTGATGCGAACATCATCGAAACCATCGAAGATCTCTACGGCGTATTGGTGTCCGATGCGGGCAAAATATCGAGCAGCGGCTCCGAGAGCGAATTCATCGCACGTTCCTACCGCTTCGCCTATGACATGCCCTCGGGACGCCGGATCAGCAAGGTCCTCTATGCCACCTACGGCGGCCAGGAATTCGAAGAGTTCAACACCTACCTCTTCGCCGGTGCGACCAACGCCAATTATTTCAGCGGCGGCGGCGAATACTATAGCGCGAATATCTACGGCCGGTGGGTCGACATCAACTTCACCGTCCTCGATTATGACCAGGAGACCTACCGGCTTTTAGACGGGACGGGCTCGAATTATCCGTTCTTCTACGAATCCAACATCATCAGCGAGAACTACGGTGCCTGCATCGCCGCTGATGGCTGTTTCACCGAAGACACCGGTTCTTTCACGCTTGTCCTCAATGACGAAAACAGCGACCGCGGCGACCTCGGCTTTCCGCTTTTTGACGACATCTTCCGCGGCTTCGATCTTCAGACCCACATGGAAACGGTCATGTTTGATTCGTTCGGCGTCACTTATGGTGATTACGCCGCAATCGATACCAGTTCACAGGGTCACATCAACTCCGAAGGCCACATCAACGGCAACCGCATCATCGAGGGCGACCTCGTCATCGACAGTGCCGGCGCCGCGCTCGATCTCAGGGGCAACCTCCTGATCATCACGGGCGATCTCACCATCAAAGACACCACAAGGATCCACGGCGATGGCGTCATCGTGGTCAAAGGCGAGTTTAACATCCACAACGGGGACAATCTCGAACTCAACATCACCATCTTCAGCGAAGGGCGAACCCACATCCGCTTCGATGAGACATTCGGCTTCACCCCGCAGCGGGACAATCCCGGTTTCGCCCTCTTCTCGAAAGAAAACATCATCATCGATTACAACCAGACACCGGTGCGCAACAACAACCGGGTCAAGCTTTTCATCTTTTCAAACGAATCGATTCTCATCAACGCGACAAGACAGGACATGAAATACAAAGGCGTCATGTACGCCGCGGCCAAAAGCGAAGCCGACCCCGACAAGGGGCTCATCAACAGCGATCTTCATCCCGATATCTATATCCTGAGAGACACCTTGCTCAAACCGTTTCATGGTGTCATGATCAACAGTTTCAACGGCACCTACACCACCGATGAAGAAGGCGAGACCATTTTCTCGCCCGGTGAACAAAACGAGGACTTTGACGGCTGGTCGCCCGGGATGGGCCGCCCGCCCTGGTCGGGCGGCGGGGGCGGAACGAACCCCGGCGGCGGTACTCCGACCTGGTCTCCGCCGGGTCAGGCCGCGGGCGGAACCCACCGCTATTCGGTCAACGGACTTTATGATGGCGCATCGGGCGATGTGACGGGTGAGTTCCTGTATGTTCCTTCGTTCGGGACGTTGTTGCTTTATGTCGGCTATATCTCCTTCGAGACCGGCACCTTCCATTACGAATGACATGAAAAAACGCGCGCTATATCGATAGCGCGCGTTTTTATTGTCAGTCTTCTTCTTCCAAGTCACGGAACTTGACTTTGGGCGCCCTTGCGGCCAACGCTTCATCCAAGCGTCTGACCGGGGTGTTGTAGGGTGCGTTTTTGAGCATGTCCGGATCATCTTTGGCTTCTTTGGCGATGATGCGCATCGTCTCGATGAAGTGGTCGATGGTCTGTTTCGACTCGTTCTCGGGGGGTTCGATCATCATGGATTCCTTGTAAAGAAGCGGGAAATAGATGGTCGGCGGGTGCATGTCGTAATCGAGGAGACGCTTTGCGATGTCTAAGGTGCGCACATCGATTGAGCGGTCCTTGAGACCGTCAAAGACGAATTCGTGTTTGCAGATGCCTTCGACGGGAAGCTTGTAGGTGTCTTTGAGGCTTTCTTTGATGTAGTTGGCGTTCAGGACGCTCATCTGGGCGATTTCCTTGAGGCGCTCCTTGCCCATCGTGAGCAGGTAGGCATAAGCGCGGATGACCACGCCCATGTTGCCGTAGAAATGGGAAATCTGACCGATCGATTCTTCGCTGTCGTATTCGATCAGGTACATGTCGCCGGCTTTCCTGACGACCGGAAGCGGCAAGAACTTTTTGAGTGCCTTGGTGACGCCGACGGGACCGCTGCCGGGTCCCCCGCCGCCATGCGGGGTCGAGAAGGTCTTGTGCAGATTGATGTGCATGATGTCGAAGCCCATGTCGCCCGGACGGCTGATGCCTAAGATCGGGTTCAGGTTGGCGCCGTCGTAATAAAGGAGGCCGCCGGCTTCGTGGACGAGTCTGGAGATTTCGAGGATGTCCTTTTCGAACATGCCTATGGTGTTGGGGTTGGTGAGCATGATGCCCGCGATGTCCTCACCGAGCACTTTTTTGAGGTCTTCTATGTTCACGGTGCCGTCCCTGTTGGACTTGACCTCGACCGATTCGAAACCGGCGACCGTCGCACTGGCGGGGTTGGTGCCGTGCGCGGAGTCCGGAACGATGATCTTGGTGCGTTTGTGGTCGTTTCTTGATTGATGGTATTTCTTGATGATCATGAGGCCGACCAGTTCTCCGTGGGCACCCGCGTAGGGATTCAGCGAGTAGGTGTCGAGTCCGCTGATCTTCGACAAAATCTTCTGGGTGTCATGATAGATCTTCAGCAGACCCTGGGCGGTCTCGACCGGCTGATAGGGATGGACGGAGGTGAAGGCCTCCATCGCCGCGATATCCTGGTTGATTTTGGGATTGTATTTCATCGTGCAGGAACCAAGCGGATAGAAGCCTTTTTCGATACCGAAGTTCTTGAAGCTCACATTGGTGTAGTGACGGACGACATCGAATTCGCTCACTTCGGGAAGCCGCGGGCATTCGGCCCGGGACAGTTCGTCCGGGAGCTTGTATTCCTTGATTTCACTTTTGGGCAGGGTGTAGCCTTTGCGGCCTTCCTGCGATTTTTCGAATATCAATTGGTCGTAATACATCATAACTCCCCCAGTATGCGGATGAGCGTATCCATCTCTTCTTTGGTTCTTTTTTCTGTGGTCGCGAACGTGACCAGTCCTTTTTTGTCACTGCTGAAGCGGCCCAGATGCAAAGGTCCCAAGAACCCTTGTTCCTGGAGCTTGTGGTTCATGGTGTCGATGTCGACTGTCGCGCGCAGGGTGAATTCCTTGAAGAAGGGTCTGTCTTCGAAGACAACCTCGAATTGCGGCAGCTTTCTGAGTTGGTCATAAAGATAATGGGCGTTGTTGTAGGAAAGCTGTTGGGCTTCGTAAAGGCCCTTCTTGCCCATGGTCGCCATGTAGATGGTCACGAAAAGCGCCATCAGAGACTGATTCGAACAGATGTTCGAATTGGCCTTGTCGCGGCGGATGTGTTGTTCGCGGGCCTGAAGCGTCAGCACGAAGGCACGCTTGCCGTCGGCGTCCTTGGTCACACCGCAGATGCGACCGGGCATCTTGCGCATGTATTTCTTGGTGGTGGCCAGATAACCGATATAAGGCCCGCCGTAGGACAAAGGGATGCCTAAAGATTGCGCTTCCCCGACAGCGATGTCGGCGCCGTATTCACGCGGTGTCTTCAGATGGGAGAGCGTGGAAGGGTCCTGATTGATGATGAAGAGGGCCTTTTTCTCCTTGAGCATTTCGTTGACGCCCGCATAGTTCTCGATGACGCCGTACACATTGGGGCTTTGGACGATCAGGGCCGCCGTGTCGTCGGTCAGTCGCTTTTTGAGGTCGCTTTCCGAGATGGCGCCGTTTTTCTCCCGGATGATGACGACGTCGATGTCCTGCGGTTCGGCGTAGGTACGGATCACGCGGATGATGTTGGGGTTCATCGTCCCGCTCACGAGCACGCGTTTCTTTCGTCTTGCGGCCGTCGCCATGAACATGGCTTCGGCGGTCGCGGTCGCGCCGTCATACATCGAAGCGTTCGAGACATCCATGCCGGTGAGCTGACAGATCATGCTCTGGTATTCGAAAATATACTGCAGGGTGCCTTGGGAGATTTCCGGCTGATAGGGTGTATAGGCGGTCAGAAACTCCTGACGGTTGATCAGGTGGTTGATGATGGTCGGGGTGTAGTGGTCATAAGCGCCCGCCCCCATGAAGGGAATGAGCGGTGTGTTCATGGCACCCAGGTTCTTGAAATGGTTGATCAGTTCGAGTTCGCTGTGCTGTGAGGGCACATCGAGTTCGAAACCTTTCAGTGAATCGGGAATCTCACTGAATAGTTCATCCAGCGAATCAAGGCCGACCCTTTTCAGCATCGCCTCGATATCCGCATGGGTGTGCGGTAGGTATTTGAACATAGGAACGCTCCTATTCTTCGATTATTTTTTTGTATTCGTCCGCGCTGAGCAGTTGGTCGAGTTCGCTATCGTCTTCGAGTTCGATTTTGACGATCCAGTTCTCATAGGCGTCTTCGTTCAGCAGTTCCGGTGAATCCTCAAGGTCTTCGTTGACGGCAACGATAACGCCGGAGACGGGCGCATTCAAATCGGAAGCCGCTTTCACAGATTCGATGGTCGCGAACTCGCTTCCCTGGGTGATCTGGTCATTTTCTTCTGGCAATTCGACAAAGACAATCTCCCCGAGTGAATCCTGTGCATAATCGGTGATGCCGATGTAGGCGAAACCTTCTTCTACTTTGACCCATTCGTGGGTTTCGGTGTATCGCAGTTCCTTTGGTGTTTTCAATTCAATCACTCCCATATATTATTTGTTGTAGAATTTTTTCTTGATCACTTTCGCTTCGAGAAGCCGCTTGCGCACTTTGACTTCGAGGGTGGTTCCGAGTTTGTCATGGGGTTTTTCGATCAGGGCGAGTGCAAGCGCCTTACCTAGACTCGGCGATAGATATCCGCTGGTCACATGGCCGATTCTTTTTTCGCCCTTGTGGACGTCGGCGCCTTCTCTGGCGATACCCTTGGATAGGATTTCGAGACCCACGACCCTTCTTTTCAAGCCTTCTTCTTTCTGTTCGAGCAGGGCTTTCTTTCCGATGAAATCTCCTTTGTCCAACGCGACTGCGAACTTCATGCCCGCTTCAAGCGGGGTGATGTCTTTGTCGATTTCATGACCGTAAAGGGGAAGGGCGACCTCGAAGCGCAGCGTATCCCTCGCGCCAAGACCGCACGGCAGAAGGTCGGCATGTTCGATCAGCAACCGTTTGAAAAGATTTTTGACGGCTTCATGTTCACCATAGATTTCAAAACCGTCCTCCCCGGTATAACCGGTCCTGGATACCAAGAAACGCTCGCCATCGAGTTCGATTTCATCGAAGGTGAAAAAAGTGATATCAGTTAGACGCTTTTCCGTGTGCATCTGAAGCATCGTTTCGGCTTTCGGCCCCTGAAGGGCGATCTCGGCATAATCATCGGTCCGGTCTTCGACCGTCGCGGCGAAGGTGTTTTGCGCCTTGATCCATTTGAAATCCTTTTCCGTGTTGGCGGCGTTCACAACCAGGAGGTAGGCCTCGTCATGGAACTTATAGACCAAAAGATCATCGACGACACCGCCGTTTTCATAACAGAGGAATCCATAAAGAATCTGGTTGTCGCGCATCTTGCCGACATCGTTGGTGAATACATGGTCGACGAGACGGGTCGCTTCTTCTCCGGTAATGACGATCTCACCCATATGGGAGACATCGAAAACGCCGGCGGCGGTCCTTACCGCCTGATGCTCATCCTTGATCGAAGAATACTGAAGCGGCATCTGCCAGCCCGCATAGGCGGTCATTTTCGCACCGAGCTTGACGTGATGGTCATAGAGTACTGTCTTTTTCATGCAACCTTCCTTTCCTGACAAAAAGCGGGGGCCCGATTTTGTAAGCCCTAACAATTATTAATTATAGCTTATTGTCCTATGTTAAGCAAGCGCATTATCGTTAGAATTCCGCCTTTTCAAACTCGGTTCGTGACATTGGAAAATCAACCGGATTTTTTTCAAATGCCACGGAATTTATTGTACTTTCAAAATGGTGTGGTAAAATAAACGTGGGATGTGATGACTATGTCATTAAGGAAGAAAGAAGCGTTCATTATCGCTTCGTTTTATGCTTTATTCGGATTCATATGGATTCTCGTCTCGGATACGCTTGTTTTCCGCCTTTTCGGCGAGGTCGAGAATCTTTTTTTCTACAGCACCTTGAAGGGCCTGATTTTCGTTATGGTCTCGGGGCTGATTTTTTTATTTGTGCTTCGAAAGGAGATGGACAAGCGTTTCGTGATGGGCACCATGCTCAACCGCAGTCTGAGGGAGAAAAAGAAAAACACTTACCTCGGTCAGACCCAGCGCCGTCTGCTTTTGAACCTGATCGACGAGGCGCCGGTGCCGATGATGCTTCATGCGGAGAACAAACAGATTCTGCGGGTCTCGAAGGCTTTCACCGAAGCCACGGGTTTTACCGTCGAGGAGATTCCCACCATCCGTGCTTGGGTGGAGCGCGCCTATCCTTACAAGCGCGATGAGAGCTACGAGCATATCACGCAGCTCTACAGTCTTGATAAAAGCCTTCATCAGGGCATTGCCAACGTCCAGACCAAAAGCGGGGAGACCCTGCACTGGGAATGGGATGCGTCCTATATCGGCCGTGATGAGAACAATCTCAAAAACATCATCAGCATCGCGCGTGACGTCACCGAACAAAAAAGACGGGAAAAGATGCTCACCCACAAGAGTTATCATGACGATCTGACCGGCCTTTACAACCGCCGCTACTATAACGAGATGACCGAACGCTTTGAAAGCATGCACGATATCGGCATCGTGCTCGCCGATATCAACGGTCTCAAACTGATCAACGACATCTTCGGTCACAGCCGCGGGGATGCGCTCCTTCAATCCTTTGCGAAGCACCTGAAAACAAGGATGCCGAAAGACAGCCTGATCGCCCGGCTGGGTGGGGACGAGTTCGTTGTCGTGGTCGAGAACTTTGAAAGACATGACATGAAAGCCATCGCGAAACAGATCAAACACGACACCGAACATAACGGCGAGGAAATCATTCCTTCCGCCGCCATCGCTTTCAGCGCGAAAAAGCCGGAGGAGAAGCTCAAACACACGATCGCCCGTGCGGAGAACCTCCTCTATAAGGACAAAATCCACGAGTATAACAAACAAACCGAAAGCATCATCGCCTCGCTACAGAACACCCTCTTCAAGGAAACCGACGAATCAAGGGAGCATCTCGACCGTCTGCTTGCCTTCTGTGAAGCGATGATCGAAAAGATGAACCTCGAAGAAGAGATGGCCACAGAGATGCGCCTGCTCGGTGAATTGCACGATATCGGCAAAATTTCGGTCGACCGCGAGCTTTTCACGAAGAAGGACGAGCTGCACGAGGATGAACGAAAGGAAATCGAAAGACACCCGGAAATCGGCTACCGCATCGCCAACGCCCTACCGAGATTGAAAAGCGTCGCTTATGCGATTTTGACCCATCACGAGAATTATGACGGCAGCGGCTATCCGTTCGGCCTCGAAAAAAAAGAAATCCCGCTCATCGCGAGAATATTCAGAGTGATTGAAAGCTACGAGGTCATGACAAGAGGGTGTTTCTACAAACCCGCGGTTTCCCATGAGGAAGCGGTCGCTACGCTCAAGGACCTGCGTGAAAAAACCTATGACCCGCAGATCGTGGACGCATTCTTGGAGAGCCTCGATAACGATAAAAAGGCATAAAAAAATACCAGCAGTCGGAGTCGAACCGACACGGACGTAAGTCCACCAGATTTTGAGTCTAGCGCGTCTACCAATTCCGCCATGCTGGCATCATAGCTATTATATCAAAAAAACAAAAAAAAGAAACAGTTTATTGTTTCTTTTTTTGTTGGGTTTTCGCCTTGTGATAGGCCTCGTTATAGACACAGTTGAACGAATCGATGATGCGCTCAAGATGACGCACCGTATAGATTCTAGCGAGGTCTTCGTCCTTGTTGATGATCGCTTCGTAGATGTTTTGATGTTCCGCCACGCGCTGACTGGTCAGATCCTCGGTGGTGGCGATGTTGTAGTTGGTCCTGAGTGTCTTTTGAAGCACATCCCAGATAATCAGGTGGATGTTGTGAAGAAAGCGGTTCTTCGAATATTTCGAGATGAGCAGATGGAACTTCTTGTCGAGTTCGAAGAAGTCGAGTTCATCGTCGATCTCCTCCATCATCTTGACAATGTTGCCGAGCTTGCGGATGCCCGCTTCGGTGATGTATTTCGCACAAAGCTGAACACTGAGGGAATCAAGGGCCCGTCTGATCTCCATCATCTCGAGATAGTCGGTGTTGTGAAGCAACGTGGGCGTGAAGACCGAAAGATAGTTGTCGGTACTCGGTTTGTTCACGTAGGTGCCGCCACCTTTTTTCTTGCTGACGAGTCCGATGGCGCTCAGTTTCTCGATACCGGCGCGCACGGAAACACGCGACACATCAAGGATTTCGCAAAGACGCGCTTCGGAAGGCAGTCGTTCACCCGGTTTGATCTCGCCGCTGATGACGAGTTCTTCTATGTGGTCATAGACTTTCTGAGTCTTGCTTTTCTTGGCCATGCTCTACCTCCTTTGATAGCGGGAATGTTTATGATATTCAATCTATAATACAACTATTCCTATGATACAATTATTTTCCTGATTATTCAAGAAGAAAAAGGTGACGTGCAGTAAAAAACCCTTCGAATGAAGGGTTTTTACTCTTATTTGTCGTACTTGCAGGTATCCAGGCCGAACAGTCTGTAAAGCGCGCACCAGGAAATCGCCGCAGTGAATCCCAGGATGATCGCCGGAATCAACAACCAGAGGAAAAGGTTGCTTTCATAGACACTGTTGCCGATGACGGCGATGACAATCAAGACGATGGCGAGAATATAGCGGATGGTCTGGTCGACCTTGCCGACATTGCTTTTCATAAAATCATCCTCTCTTCTTTTTTTGACATTTTATCTGGTTTGTTGCGATTTGCAGTGGATCCCATACCGGGGAGAACGGGGGTGCGTAGGCCAAATCGAGATTGGAAAAGCCTTCGGCGTCCATCTTGTTGGTGATGGCGGTCGCCATAATGTTGATGCGGTGGGCGACCCCTTTCTCGCCGACCATCTGACAACCGAGCAGGCGACAATCGGATTTGTCGTAGTGGATCTTGATATGAACCGGTCGCATGCCCGGGTAGTAGCCGGACTGGTTCGGCGCTTTTATCATGACGCTGTCATGATCGAAGTCGCTTTGCTCAAGCTCTTTTTCGCCGAGGCCGGTCTTGGCGAGTTCAAGCTCGAATACCTTCACCACATTGGAACCGATGATGCCGTGGAAGACCTTGTCCTCACCGCTCAATTGGGCGGCGATCACTTTGCCTGCCTTGTTGGCGTGGGTGCCAAGCGGCATGAAAGCCTCGTAGGTATCCTTCAGGCGGTGATAGAAGGTCGACACATCGCCGGCGGCGTAGACGGATGCCGCGGAGGTTCGCATCCGTTCATCGACGATGATCGCACCGTTATCCGTCATCTTGATGTCTGTCTTTTCTAGGAAAGCGCTGTTGGGTCTGACGCCGACAGTCTCGATGACGAGGTCGACATCGAAAGCGTGTTTGCTTGTCACGACCTTACTAACGGACTTGTCGCCCTG
The DNA here is from genome assembly GCA_003555335.1 of Mollicutes bacterium. The sequence goes on from PWHD01000072.1 coordinate 34,082, forward strand.
GTAATGGTTGACGGTCTCACCGAGATGAAGGGCCACCTCATGTTTTTTGAGCACGTCTTCGACATGGGCAGTGATGGCTTTGTCGTAGGTGGGCATGACCTGGTCCATCTGTTCGATGAGGATGGTCTTTTTGTCCATCGTCCGCAACATCTCGGCGGCTTCTAGTCCGATGAAACCCCCACCGATGATGGCGACCGTTTCAATGTTGTCCTGCTGCAGGGCTTTTTTCAGTCTGCGGCCATCCTCCAAGGTGTTCAGGGTATGGATGTTTGCAAGGTTGCTTCCTTCGACGGGGAGTCTTATCGCCCGGGCGCCCGTCGCGATGACCAAAGCGTCGTAGCGGTCCTCGAATGTCTCGCCCCCTGAAAGGTCTTTGACGGTGACGGTCTTCTTCTTCGTATCGACGGCGATGACTTCGTGTAAGGTCTTTACACGGATGCCGCTTTCTTCGAATTCTTTTTTGGTCCTTGCGATGAGTTTCTGGTCGTCCTCGATCACATCGCTCACATAATAGGGAAGTCCGCAAGCGCCATAAGAGAGGTCCGTTCCCTTCTCATAGACGGTGATATCCGCCTTCTTATTGCTTCGGCTCAATTTGGCGGCGGTACTCATCCCGGCGGCGACGCCGCCGATAATCAACACTTTCATCGTCTCACCTCGTTGGATTGTGTCTCATCTTCATTCTAACACAATTCATCATTTTTTACCTCGAAATGAAACAGGTCCGCCGAGGCGGACCTGCCTAGTTCGACTCGAAGAGCGATTCTTTGAACTGGTTGGTGTAGAGTTTATAGTAGTGACTTCTGTTTTTGATCATTTCTTCGTGGGTACCGCTTTCGATGATGCGGCCATGTTCCAAGACAAGGATTTTGTGCGCATTGACGATGGTGGAAAGCCGGTGCGCGATGACAAAGGTGGTTCTGCCTTCCATGATGGTTTCGATGGCTTTCTGGATCTTTTTCTCCGTTGTGGTGTCGACGGAGCTGGTGGCCTCATCGAGAATCAGGATTCTCGGATTGGCGATCAGGGCGCGGGCGAAGCTGATGAGTTGTTTCTCGCCGACAGATAGCCGGGAACCGCCTTCGGTGACTTCAGTGTCATAGCCCATTTCGAAGGTTTCGATGAAATCGTGGGCACCGACCAGTTTCGCCGCTTCGATGATTTCCTCATCGGTGGCGTCAAGCCGGCCGTAGCGGATGTTTTCGCGGATGTTGCCGCTGAACAGGTGGGGGCTTTGGAGCACGTAGCCGAGATTCGCGTGGAGCCAGTGGATGGAGCGTTTTTTGTAGTCGGTTCCGTCAATCAGGATCCGGCCGCTTGTCGGTTCATAGAAACGACAGATTAGATTGACGATGGTGCTTTTTCCGGCGCCGGTGTGACCGACGAGGGCCACGGACTCACCGGCCTTGACATCGAGATTGAAGTCACTGAGGACCTGTTCACCCTTTTTGTACTTGAAGGTGACATTGTCGAAGGTCACATCCCCTTTCAGGGCTTCCCAGTTCTCGGTCTTCGGCGCTTCGATCGTCCCGTATTTCTCCTTGACCTGGTCGGTATCATCGATATCGAGGTCGGCGTCGATGAGGCTCACGACCCTCTCCGCACTGGCTTGCGCCTGTTGGAAGCGGGCAAGGGAGTTGGCCAGCTGCATGATGGGATCGAAGAACTGGCCGACATAACTGACAAAGACATAAAGAAGTCCGACGGTGATGACCTCGTCACGGACATCGAGGCCACCGTAATAAAAGACGAGGGCGGTCGCGATGGAGGCGACGAAGAGGATGGAGGGGAAATAAAGTGAGGCGAAGACGGCGGCACGGATCGAGTGGCGGCGCATGCGGTCGGTGAGCTGGTCGAAGTCCTGGTAGTTGCTGTCTTCCAATACGAGGGTCTTGGTCGTTTTCGCACCACCGATGCCCTCGTTGAAGGCGCCGGTGATTTTGGAGTTCTGTTTACGGATGTCGCGGTAGGCCTTCAAGATCCGCTTGCGAAAGAATATCGACAGATAGATGAGGACCGGCAGAACTGTCAAGGTGATGAGCGTGAGCTGGACGTTTAAAATGAACATCACGACGATGAGGCCAATCATCATCATGCCGCCCCAGGTGACATCGACAAGTCCCCAAGACAGGATGTCCGAAAGTTGTCTCGAATCACTGGTCATGCGGGCCATGATCCACCCCGCCGGCGTGCGGTCGTAGTAGGAGAAGGGCAGTTCCTGGAGCTTCTTGAAGGCTTTTTCCCTTATAATATAGGCCAGGTGGTTTTGGATTTTTTCTGCTGTGTAGATGAAGGCGAAGACTATTCCGGCGACAAAAAACATGTAAAAGACATAGATGCCGATGAAAAGTGGCAGGAGGCTCAAGTCGCCTTCTTCGATGATGATGTCGATACCGTAGCGGTTGATGAGGGGATAGCCCACATCGGCGACCGCGAGGAGGGTGGCGAAAAAGATGACGAGGATGATATATTTGCGCAGGGGGCGCATGAATGAGAAGATGCGCTTCCAGGTGGCGGTGTTGAGTGACATGTCCTGATACGTTTCTTCTTCGAACTGTTGCATCATATTAGACCGCCTCCTTTCTTATGTTTTCGGCGAGGTTGGTCTGCTGTTCGTACAAGGAGGCATAGAGGCCGCCTTCTTTAAGCAGCGATGCGTGATCGCCGTAGGCTTTGATTTTTCCGTCTTCGAGGACGATGATCTTATCGGCTTCCATCGCGGTGGTGATGCGGTGGGTGATGATGAAGACGGTGGTGTTCTGCCAGTGGTGCATGAGGGCGCGTCTGATCTGGATGTCGGTCTCGGTGTCCACCGCGCTCAAGGAGTCATCGAAGATGAGCACCGGTTTGTTTTCCAGGAGCATTCTGGCGATGGCGACGCGTTGTTTCTGCCCGCCCGAGAGGGTGACGCCCCGTTCGCCGACGACGGTCTCATAGCCGCGTTCGAAGCCGAGAATGTCCTCATGGACGCGGGCGATGGTCGCGGCATTGAAGATGCTTTCTTCTTTCGCGCCCCGTTTCATGATGCCGATATTTTCAAAGACCGTCTTGGAATAGAGGAACGGTTCTTGAAGAATGATGCCGACATTCTTGCGCAGGTGGCGTTTGTTGATGGTCTTGATGTCGTTACCGTCGAAGAGGATCTCGCCTTCGTTGTTCTCAAGCAGGCGGACCATGAGGTTCATCAGGGTCGATTTCCCGCTGCCGGTTTTGCCGATGACGGCGAGTGTCTCGCCGGGTTCGACATCGAAACTGATACCTTTGAGCAGCGGTTTGGTGTCGTCATCGAACTGGAAACCGACATTTCTGAATGTGATGTGTCCGTCGATTTGCGGTTTGAAATCGGAATCGCCCTCATGTTCGGACGGTTCGGCCATTATCTCATCGATCCGGTCCAGTGCGACACTGGTCTTGCCGAAATCACCGACGATGCGGCCTAGCTGGCGCAAGGGCCAGACGATCATACCGAGCAGGGCCAAAAAAGCGATGAACTGTCCCGGGTCGAGGGCACCTTGGATGGTGTAATAGATTCCGAACGATGCGGTCAGGGTATACTGGAAGAAGATGAGGAAATCGGTGCCGCTCCAGAAGAAGGCCATCAACCTGCTCAAGTGCATGCTTTCATCCCGGAAACGCTCCGAGGTCGCCGCGAACTTGTCCATTTCGAACTTCTCGTTCTGGAAGGCCTTGACGACCCGGGTTCCGGTCACGTTTTCCTGAACGGCGGTCGTCATCTTGCCTTCGGCTTTCTCAACGCGATCGAAGACTTTCTTGACACGATTGAAGTAGATGGTGGCGATGGTGAGGACGACCGGGGTCATGATCAGGGAGATGAAGGTCATCCTGACATTCATCAACGCCATCTGCATGATGGCGAAGGCGGTCAGAAAGAAGAGTCTGAACACATCGGTGAATTGTTCGCCGATGAACTTTCTGAATGTTTCGACGTCGGTGGTGGTGCGTTGGATCAGATCGCCGGTTTCGGCTTTGCTGTGGTAGTTGAAAGACAGGTTCTGCAGGTGTCTGTAGAGTTTGTTTTTCATCCGGTATGCGACGTTCTCAGTGAAAAGCGAGACGAGCACACGGCCCACAAAGACAAAGACGAGGCGGACAATGGTGAAAAGGATGGAGACAATCGCCACTAAAAGAAGCATGCCTTGGATGGTGTCGTGTTGGACCATCCGTTGCATGAACATCGGAAGGGCGGATGGTTCATCACCGAAGATGTTGTCGATGATGTGCTGGATGAAAAGGGGGGTCAGTGTCCTTAGATACTGGACCGCCATCAGGATGAAAAATCCGATGACATAAAGATAGATGTAGCCTTTCATCCATTTTGTGAACTGTCTGTAACGTTTCATGGTATCACCTCTTGGTTGTCAAATCGTAAAAAAAGCCCCCTATCCAACGATAGAGGGCTTGATCATCAATAAAATTGATGTATCGGGTTGCGCATGCCTAAAAAGCACACGCTCCTCGCTGGAAGTGTCTGATTCCATTTTCGATTGTGTTCATATCTTTTTTTGGCATCATGACGCCTCCTAGCTTGTCAAGTTCAATTGCTTCACATAAATAACCTATCATACTGATGCGACAATGTAAAGGTTTAATTGGAATAAAATGAAAAAAGCCCCATCGCATGGATAAGGGCTTTTGTAGAAATCATGGATTTCTTGTCTATTGTCCGAACTGTGTGCGGTAGAGATTATAGTAGAATCCCTTCTGCGCGAGCAGGGTCTCGTGGGTGCCACTTTCAATCAGAGATCCCTTGTCGATGACGAGAATCTTGTCCGCTTCCCTGATCGTCTGCAGACGGTGGGCGATGACGATGCTGGTTCTGTTTTCCATCAGTTTTCTCATACTGGTCTGGATTTTTGATTCGGTGCGGGTATCGATGTTCGAGGTGGCCTCATCGAGAATGAGAAGATCCGGGTTGTTCAGGAAGGTTCTCGCGATGCTAATCAGCTGACGTTCACCCTGGGAGAAGTTCTGACCACCCTCCAGAATCTCGGTCGCATAGCCTTTGGGAAGTCTACTGATGAAATCATGGGCGCCGGCCATCTTGGCAGCCGTGATGACTTCTTCTTCCGTGGCGGAAAAATCACCGTAGTGGATGTTTTTGAAGACACTGCCTTTGAACAGGTGGGTGTCTTGAAGGACCACACCGATTTTCTTACGGAGCGCATCCTTTTTATAATCGCTGATATCGGTACCGTCGATTCGGATGACACCGTCATCCAGGTCGTAAAAACGGTTCAGCAGTTTGATGGTCGTGGTCTTTCCACCGCCGGTGGGACCGACAATGGCGATTTTCTGGCCTTTCAAGGCATCGAAGGTGATGTCTTTTAATACCGGGGTGCCCTTCTCATAGGAGAATGACACGGAATCGAAGGTGATGGCGCCGGAGAAATCGGTGGGCTGATAGGCGCCGTCGTTTTCATATTCGTCCTCGGCGTCGATCAGTTCGAAGACACGTTCGGCACCCGCGATACCCTGCATGAGTGCGTTGAAGAGCTGCGCGAGGTTTCCGATCGGCATGATGATCATCCTGGAATACTGAGCGATGCCCGCGACCTGGCCGATGGATACGAGACCGGGACCGATATAAAGCAACCCGCCTACGGCGATGACCGAAAGGAAGATGATATTGTTCATGAAGTGGATGACCGGAAGGATGAGTCCCGCATAGAACTGTGCCATGAAACCGGCCTTCTTGAGGGCGTCGTTCTCCTGGCTGAATTCCTCGGTGACGGGGCCTTCCTGGTTATAGAGTTTGACGGTCTTTAAGCCGGTGATGTTTTCTTCGATGATTCCGTTCAAGGTTGCGAGGTGGGTCTGCTGGGCCTTGAAACCTTTTCTTGTCTTCTTGGAGACCCAGATGATCAAGAAGGCCATCAGAGGGATGAAGACAACGACGACAAGTGCGAGGATCCAGTTGAGATAGAACATGAAGACCAGCGAGCCTGTGAAGATGATGGCGCTGCTGACCACTTCAAGGAAAGTGTTGCCTAGCGAGTTGCTGATCAGTTCCATGTCGTTGGAAAGACGGCTGACGATATCGCCGGAGCCCTTTTCATCGAAATAAGAAACGGGCGCCCGCAGCAAGCGGTCGAAGGCGTCGCCTCTTATTTTCTTGACCACGCCCTGTGAAATCCGAACCATGAAAAACCTTGAGAAGAACCGGATCACACTGTAGATGGCGGCAAGGACGAGGATGATGACAACGATACGGTAGACACCGGTGTAATCACCAATTTCGATGTGGTTGTCGATGGCGCGCTGGAACATGGTGGGAATAAGGAGCAAAAACACAGTCGATACCATGAGGAAGATGGTGATCAGAAAAAGCGCATAGCGATAAACGCCCATATACCCGAGCAGCCTTCCTATCGTCTGGCGGATGTTCTTGGGCTTCGCGAGCACCGGCGGCTGACCGCCGAGACTGCGGCCGGATGTCTTGGTCTTGGTCAGGTCGATTTCTTTCCTGAGACGGTCTCTGAGCTCGTTTTTAGTCAGAATTTTTTTATCAGACATCGGACGCACCACCCAAATCGAGCTGTGAGGCGGCGATTTCCTTATAAACCTCGCTGGTTTCAAGCAGGTCCTCATGGTTGGAAAAGCCGTCGATGAAGCCCTGGTTGTCGAGCACGAGAATCCTGTCCATGCGCCTTACCGTTGCGATTTTTTGAGAGATGAGGATCAAAGTGGGCCGGTGATCGAGTTTGTCGATCCGGCTGAGGATGCGATGTTCGGTCGCGGCGTCGACGGCACTTGTGGCGTCATCGAAAACGAGAACCCGGGGCTTTTTCACCAGGGCCCGACCGATGGAAAGACGCTGTTTCTGACCGCCGCTCAGATTGACGCCTTTCGCCCGGATCAGATGGTTGAAGCCTTCTGTGTTTTCCCGGACGAACGCATCAAGGTCGGCGGCTTCGGCGGCTTCGAGAAGGGCCTCTTGATCGGCGTCCTGCCTGCCTTGATAAAGATTTGTGGCGAGCGAGCCGCTGAAGATATCGGCACTTTGGGTGACGAACCCGATCTGGTCTCTCAGGTTGCTGATGTCATAACGGTCGACGCTGATATCATCGATGAGGACCTTGCCCTTTTTGGTGTCATAGAGTCTCGGAATGAGATAGGTGAGGGTGCTCTTTCCGCTACCGGTCGAGCCGATCACGCCGATTTTCTCTCCGGGTTCGATTTGGAAATTCAAATCGGAAAGCACCGGATTGCCGTTGTCACCATACCCGAAGCTGACGTCCTCGAACGTGATTTTACCGCCGATCTTTCTAATGACGGGGTCGGTCGGGTTCTCAAGGTCGATATGGGCATCGAATATCTCATTGATACGGGCGGCGCTGACATTCGCTCGACTGAGGAAGATCATGATCATCGCAAACATCATCAGCCCGATCAGAATCTGCTGGCTGTAGGCGTTGAAAGCCATGATCAGCCCGACCTCGGGTTCGCCGGTCGGGGTCAGAAGTTCGCCGAGATTGAGGTAATAGGCCCCCGCGAAAAGAATGCCCGCCAGGCCGATATTGAAAATCAGGTTGATGACGGGGTCGGCGAAGGCCATGACGGTCTCCGCACCGGTGTTGACCTTGCGGTAGTGCTCATTGGTCTTGTCGTATCGGTCGTTCTCATGATTTTGAGAGACGAAGGATTTGATGACTTGCGGCGCATTCGCGTTTTCGAGCGCGACATTGTTGAGATCGTCAAGGGCGAGCTGGACCTTTTTGAAACGGGGATAGGCGTGGATCATGATGATGACGATCGCGATCAGAAGTAATGGCACGGTCACAAAAAAGACCTGCGAAAGTAATAAAGACGTTGAAAGCGCCATGACAAGGCCGATAACAATCATCAGCGGGGCGCGCAACACGATGCGCAGAAGCATGGTGAAAAAAACCTCGACCCGCATGACGTCGTTGGTCGCGTTGGTGATGAGCCGGCTTTGTTTGAGATCATCGACATTCTTAAACGAAAGCGTCTGGATGCGTCTGAAAAGGCCGAGTCGCAGATCCGCGGTCGCATACTGCGAGATATACTGCGAGGTATAGGTGTTGATGACGCCGCAGGCGATACCGAGAAGCGCGAGACCGATCATCAGAAGTCCGGTCTCCACAACACCCGTGAAATCGCCGTTTCGCAGGTTGTGGTCGATGATCTCGATCATTAAAAAGGGAATGAAGAAACTCACGAACACCTGGATCGCCATGGTGAAAGCGGCGATCGCCACATAGAGTCTGTAAGGGCGGATATACGGGATGAGTCGCATGATGTCACGCATGAGAAGACCCCCTCACACCGTCTCTGAGCAGTTTAAGATAAAACGTATAATCCGCAAGTGCGGTCTCGAACGTGTCGGTGCCTGCGATAATCTTGTGGATCTGTTGGAATTTGAGGTGGGACATCAAGTGGAGGACTTTGATCCGCTTCTGCTTTTTCAGGCCGTCGAGTTCGGCGGTGTCGAGTGTTTCGAGCAGGGTTTCATAAAAGGCCGCCTTGCGCTGTTCGATGATGTCGATGTTCACACCGGTGATGTGGCGTTCCTTGAAGGATTTGCGCATCATCGCATGGTAATCCGTTCTCGATAGAAACGCGTAATCCGATGCGAACGCGTCAATCATGAAGTCGAAGACGTTCTTGTTTTCAGCACGTCTGAGTCTTTCGGACGCGAAGTGTTCATAATGGCTGAGTGTCTGTTCGAAGACGAACTGATAGAGATCCTCGAGGTCGTTGAAATATTGGTAGAAACTGCCTCTGGGGATGCCGACTTCCTTGACGATGAGACTGATGGTGACTTTCTTGTATGGGTGTTTGATGAAGATTTTTCTTGCGGCGGTCTCGATGTGATTCCGCTTGTCGGTACTTAGATTCATGAATGTGTGTTTTGGCATTGTGAGCTCCTTGTGACAAAATGTCATTTTTGTGGGTAAAAATAAAACCTACGGCGTAGGTTTTATCTAATCTCTCGGTGTACCATCCGATTTGAAGACCTTGTAATCGAGGTTTTCTTCCTTGGCGAAGTCAATCGCTTGTTTCTGATAGTCGAAGACCCGGTAGGCTTTCTCGGCGTCCTCTTCGATGACTTGCCAGCCTTTGGGGTGTTTCTTGATATGATATGTCTTGCCGCTGGCTTCTTCTTTTTGCGGCGCGCTTTCTTTTTGAGGCGGTGTCTTCACTTGCGCTTTCTCAGTCTTGGTCTGGACTTCTTCTTTTTCGATATCCTTGTCTTCTTCGATAACCTCTAGGTCCTTGAGTTCCTTGTTGACTTCTTCGAGGCTGACATCACGTGATTCATCAGTAGGCTTGCTTGCCTGTTTCGGTTGTTCTTTCTCACTTTGTTTCTTTTTGGATCCGAACAATTTTCTTAGAATTCCCATTTTCCACCCTCACTTTGTCTTTTTTAGGTTTGTAATCAACTGAGTATTTCAATTTTCATATTACCACAACAACGCCCATATGGCAATCTAAAAAGCTTCGCAAGGCTCGAAAAATGAGCAAGATATAAAAGTTTGTATGCGTACCTTATGGCTTGGAAAATTTGTTGATGACGTCTTCCATATCCATGGACCGATAGAAGAGATAACCCTGGATATATTTGATTTTCTGCTTCTTCATGAAATCCAGTTCCGCTTCGGTCTCGACGCCTTCGACGATCACGTCGAGATCGAACGCGGCTGCGATACTCACCATCGCCTTCACCAGTGACTGTTTCGATTTAAAACGCATGACGTCGGTCACGAAGGAGCGGTCGATTTTGATTCTGTCGAGTTTGTTCTTGGAGAGTCTTCGCATACTCGAATAACCGGTGCCGAAATCATCGATTGCCACTTTCAGTTTCAAAGCACGAAGCTGTTCGATGAAATACGATTCCTCCTCGGTGCTGAGCGGATCGACGGTTTCGGTGAATTCGATGATGATGCGGCGCGGATCGATGTCGTGTTCTTTCAGTTTATCCCTGATGAAGGGCACGAAGGTCCGATTATGGATTTCCTTGCTTGAAATGTTGATGGACAGAAATTCGAAGGGCACGCCTTTCTGTTCGAAACGACGATAGGCTCTGAACGCGCGGTCGACGACAATACGGTCGACCTCATCGATCATGTTGAATTTTTCGGCATGGGCGATGATTTCGGAAGGGAAGAGAAGTTTGTGCTTGTCATTATAGCGAAGCAGCGCCTCATAGCCGGCTATCTGACTGTCGGCGGCGTTCACGATGGGCTGGAATTCCAGAAAAAAACCCTCGCTTTGAATGGTGTTTTTGATGAAACGATACATCTCGAATGTGTTCTCATGATGTTCCTTGAGATCCTTGGAAAAAACGATGACCTGGTCTTTACCGGACGACTGCGCTTTTTCATGGGCGAGTTCACTACGCAAAAGCACATCGTGATAGCGCGGCGTCACGGTCTTGATATCATAGCGGCCGACCGAGACGGTGAGCCTGATGACATGGTCGTCGAGGGAATAATAAGGTTCTTTGAGCAATGCGAGCATCTTCTCGCTGAAGGTCATATCGAGGTCGTCTTCGGTCGGGTTGATGAGGATGAAGCGGTCGGAATGGATTCTGTAGACGTAGCTTTCCGACCTTGCGACACTTCTGAGACGCTTGGCGAAAACCGAAAGAAGTCTGTCGGCCGCGGGGATGCCGAAGATGTCGTTATAGTTCTTGAAATTGTCGATATTGATATAATAAAGTGAGACATCCTTGTCGAAACCGACAAGGATATCATTGAAATTATGCTCGAGATAGATGCTTTTTTTGAGTTGGGTCGCTTTGTCCTCATAAAGCATGCGTCGGTAGTTTTTGATTGTCTGATGACGGATGAGGGAATAGACGCCGAGCGCGACAAGGAGCAAAAAGACGATGGTGAGTAGGGCGATGGAATAAGTTCCGGCGGCTTCCAGGACACTCAGGAGAAAAAGATGCGCAACTGACATTGTTTCACCTCTTCAAAGACTATTGTCAACTGTGTCTAAAAATCGATGTTGTCGGGTTCGGGGAAGATCTTTCGGGCGCGGTTCAGGCCACGCAAAGTCTTGCGGTCTTCATCGCTCAAGGTGAAATCGCTGATCTCGAAGTTGCTGTCGATATGGGCTTTGGTGACGGATTTGGGAATGATGATGATCTCGTTTTCAAACAGATAGCGTAACGCGATCTGCGGAACGGTCTTGTCATATTTTTTCGCGAGTTCCTGCATGGTCTCGTTATCGAGGAGGTCTTTGATCTTATGGCTCATGAGCGGAGCGTAGGCCTCGAGGTAGATACCGTTTTTCATGCAGAATTCCTGGAGTTTGCGGTTTTGCAGGTGGACGTGGGTCTCGACTTGGTTGACCTGGGGAATGATCTCGGCGGTATCGAACAGGTGCTCGAGGTGGTGGAAATTGAAGTTGGAGACGCCGATGGCTCGGGTGTAGCCGTCCATATAGAGCTCCTCAAGGGCCTGATAGGAGTCGGCGGTCAACTGATAATCCTTGGGCCAGTGGATGAGGTAGAGGTCCACATAGTCCATATCGAGTTCCTCGAGAGAACGCATCAATGCGCGTTTGGTGGAAAGATAACCCTGGTCACTGTTGGCGAGTTTGGTGGTTACGAAGATGTCTTCTCGGGGGATGCCCGAATCCTTGATTGCCTTGCCGACTTGGTCTTCATTGCGGTACGCAGCGGCGGTATCGATGTGTCGATACCCTTTTTTGAGGGCGTGGAGAACCGCCTCATAGGCTTCATTCTCCTGGGCTCTGAAAGTTCCGAGCCCGATTTGGGGGATTTTTACCCCGTTGTTCAGTTTGATTTCCATAAATTATCACTCTCCTATATTAAGTTTAACATAGTTTCAGGGTCTTAGGCCATCCATTCACTCCCGACATGGGCGCTTGAGGCGCGGACGATGACCTTGCCTCTTCTTTTCAAGGTGAGCTGGAGAATCGAATTCAGGCTCTCATAGACGGCTAGGTCCATCCTGGCTTTTTCACCCGGTCCCTCGAGTCTGGTCGACGGCCCGAGTTCGACATCGATATCGAGGGTCAGAAATCCCTTCTGCACGACAATATGCACATGGGATCCGGTCCGTTTCTTCCGCAAGGATGCCAGATTGTAACTCGAGAATCGATAGGCCTTGTTGTCATAGACCAAAAGGACGAAGAAACCGAAAGGGCTGAAGCGGAAGACGGGCATGTTGCCACCCGCCATGCTCAAGGTCAGCTTGTCGTCGGAGAAATGATTGGCCTGTAACCAGAACCAACGCATCGGAAACCGTCGACCGTAGGTCTTTTCCATATAGCTTTGACCCTCTAGTTTTTTTGTTACGCCGTTTTTTCTTAGGGTTCCCTTGGCACGGGCCTCCATGAAAACAACTTCCTGATAACATTCGAGCGGCAGAAATCTTAAGAAGCCCATGGCGCTTTTTCTGCCGCTGTTCAATCTGTTGTCGAGACGAAAAAGCGCCTGGAAGCCTTTGATATCGACTTTGAGAAGACGTTCGCTTAAGATGTTTTTCCCGATGTTCACAGTGTTGTCGCTGAAGAAGAATTCTTCGATATGGAACCGGTGATACGCGTTATCACCCTTTGTGCCGTCAAAAATCTGGATGAAGGCATGGGGGTCTTCTTCATTGTAGGTGAGGGCGAAGATGAAGGCATAGTTCATCTTTTTGGAGGTATCGGTGACACGGGTGTACCATCCTTCGAAATAGTTGAGGCTGTGCTTGTCCTTGAAACCAAAGCGGTTCACCTCAGGTTTCCATGTCCCTTTGCATTCTTTTCAGCCGGCGGCGATAGAAAAGACGTCTGGGAAGGCCGAAGAGAAGTTTGATGTCGAAATAGAGCAAGTAAAAGGGCGTCAGGACAAATTGTAAAGGATGGTGTCTCGAGTGTTTGCGAACCGCGACATAAAGCATGATCTGAAAGGCGATGAAAAGGAGCGGATTGTACCAGTTCAGATCATAGATCAAAGTCGCATAGAAAAAATGCAGCGTCAGCATGAATAGAAGCATCCGCCTAAGACCATAGGTGTCTTTTCTCGCTTTCAAGGCCGTGTACCAGTGGGCGATGAATTCATTTCGGGTGCGCTTCTCATCGCTTTTGACAATGGTCTGTTCGTGGTCGATATGGATGATGTTCAGATTCTTGCGGTCGGCATCGCGAATGAAATCGGCGACCTCTTCATAGATTTGTTCATGGCTGCCGGTGAGTTCATAGGTCGATCGTTTTACGGCAAAAAAGCCGTAATTGACATGTCCATGGGTGATCGCCATATCCCTGAAAATATCAAAAAACAGCTTATAACCTTCTTTTTTTCCCCGGTAGGGCAGGGTTTCTTTCACGGTGAATATCTGATGCTCGACCAGATTGTTGGCCATATGGTCGAGCGTATCGAAATTGTGCAGATAGATTTCGGAATTGAGAAACAGCAGGAAGTTGTTGGTGGCTTTCTTGTAACCCTCATGATAGGCCGCAGAAAGGATTGGCGTCTTTTTCGCCTTCGCTTCGGGATCGAGATCGAGGTCGACATCGACGATGATGAGGTCCTCATAGTCCTTTTTGTCGAGTGCACCGTTCACGCTGACGAAAATAACCTCATGATGGGTGTTGCGGGCGAATCTGACGAGTTTTTCAAAGTTCTGATGGATATCGAAAACAGCGCTGATGATGGAGAAATGATGCTGGTTCTTATAGAACAGCAATCCTTGGGGTCGATACTTCACGATGTGGTCGACAGCGACCAAAAAGGCTAGTAGAAACGCTAGCAAGCTCATTTTACCCCTCCTCGTATACGTTCATTATACACACTGAGAAAACAAAGCGCAATATTTTAAAAAAACCCGCATCGCCAAAAGGCATGCGGGTTTTTGATCATTGGTCCTCATATTGGAGTTTGTAGAGGTAGTAGTAATGGCCTTTTTGTTTGAGAAGGGCCTGGTGCGAGCCTTTTTCGATGATCTCACCTTGTTGGAGGACGATGATCTGATCGACGTGCTGGATGGTCGAAAGGCGGTGGGCGACAATGAGCATCGTGCCGATGTTCATCATCTTCTTGAGTGATTCCTGGATCAGTTCTTCGGTCTCGGTGTCGATATTGGCGGTGGCCTCATCGAGAATCATGATTGACGGTTTATGGACGAGAGTCCGGGCGAAACTGATCAGCTGGCGCTGCCCGGCAGAGAAGTTGTTTCCGCGTTCACGGACCGGCTCCTCATATTTTCTTGGTTGTTTTTCGATGAATTTGTCGGCGTTGACGTAACGACAGGCCTCTTTGACTTCCTCATCGGTGATGTCGTCATCGCGGAGGGTGATGTTGGTCTTGATGGTGCCGCTGAACATGAACACATCCTGAAGCATCTGTCCGATGAAGCTTCTCAGGCTCGAGATCTTGATTTTCGTGATGTCGATGCCGTCAAGATAGATGGTGCCGTGTTGGATGTCGTAGTTTCTTGTAAGCAGGCCCAGGATGGTGGTCTTCCCCGCGCCGGTGGCGCCGACGAAGGCGACCGACTGCTTGGCGTCCACTTTGAAGCTGACGTCTTTGAGGACCCATTCGTCTTCCTTGTACTGGAACCAGACGTTTTCGAACTCGATCTCCCCTTTGACGTCTTTGAGTTCGATGGCGTCGGGATCGTCTAGGACGGTCGGTTCGTTGTCTAAAATGGCGAAGATACGTTCGCTTGATGCGAATGCGGACTGGATGACGTTGAACTGCTCGGCAAGTTGTTGGATCGGTTGGAAGAAACGGTGCAGGTATTGATAGAACGCGACCAGGACACCGACTGTGAGGGTGTGGTTGACGACCTGGCGACCACCGTAATAGAAGATGATGATTGTCGACAGCATGAAAAGCATGTACATGGTCGGTCGGTAGATGGCAAAGACGAGGAGCTCACGCATCTCGCTTTTCTTGAGCGCGGTGTTCTTCTCATCGAACTCCCGGTGCTTCTCTTCTTCCTTGTTGAAGATCTGGACGACCTTCATACCGGAGAGGTGTTCGGCTAAAAAGCCGTTGACGCGGGAGAGATTGGTCCTTACCTTGCGGTAGGCGAGGCGGGAGAAGCGTCTGAAGATGAAAGAGAAGATAAGAATGAAGGGGGTGACGGCGAGAATCAAAAGCGCAAGCTGCGCATTGAGGAGAAACATCGCGATCAGAATCCCGATGATCATCATGAGGTTTCTGAAGACCTTGTCGATGACGCCGGAATACATTTCGTTCAGTCTGTTGGTGTCATTGGCGACACGCGTGACGAGTTTTCCGGTCGGGACTTTGTTGAAATACTCGATGTCCTGCTTCTCGACATGGGTGAAGACTTCTTCTCTCATGTTGTAGACAATTGACTGACCGGTCTTTTGAAGAATCATCGCCTGCATGTATTCGAACACCGACGATAGGATGATGGAGATTACGAAGACCACCAGCAAAAGCGCGAGGAATTCGGTGTCGATCGGTGTGCGGGTCAGCTCGTCGATGGAACGGCCGATGATATAGGGTTCGAGCAGTGCGAAGACCACCGACAGGACCATCAGGAAGAAGGTGAGGATGAACGCCGGAATGAATGGTTTCGCATAGGAGGCAAGACGCTTGAGAATCACTTTATCGGAATAACTGTGCAATCGCTGATCCGTATCGATATCGTACATCTATGCCACCTCCACTTCGTCTTCTAGTTGTTGTCGTTCGACAAGATCACGGTAGAACTCGCAACGTTGTTCGAGTTCCTCGTGGGAACCGACATCGAGGACTTTGCCGTCGTCGATCACCACGATCTTGTCCGCGTTTTTCACCGTTGAGATACGGTGCGCGATCATGATTGTCGTCTTGCCCTTACGGATTTTTTTCAGGTTCTTGAGTATCTTTTCCTCAGTCGAGGTGTCCACTGCGCTCACCGAATCATCCATGATCAGAATCGGTGGGTTCTTCGCCAGGGCGCGGGCGATGCTCAGGCGTTGTTTCTGTCCGCCCGAGAGGGTGACGCCGCGCTCACCGATGACGGTGTCGTAGCCTTCTTTGAACTGGACGATGTTGTCATGCACATCACTCAGTTTCGCCACTTCCTGGATATGATCATCGTGCGCGCTGTCATCATCGACACCGAGCGCGATATTCTTCTTGATCGTATCGGAGAACAAGAATCCATCCTGAGGAACGTAACCGATATTCTCCCGCACCTGTTTGATGGGCAGACGCATGATATCGATGCCATCGATGTATAGCTGGTCTTCTTCGAGGTTGTAAAGTCTCAGCAGAAGGTCGACTATGCTCGTCTTGCCCGAGCCGGTGCGCCCGAGGATACCGATGGTTTCGCCGGCCCTTACACTGAAGGAGATGTTCTTGAGCACATTGTCGTCTTCTTCGTTATCACTGTCAGGATATTTGAAATAAAGATGATTGAAATCGATATCGCCCCTGATCTCATCCACGTCCACCGTATCCTGATCGATGATTTCGACCGGTTCATCGAGAATCTCTTCGATACGTTGCAAAGAGGCACGACCACGGGAACGGACATTGATGATCATCGAGATGGCCATCATCGGCCAGACGAGCATACCGAAATAAGACAGGAACGCAACCAGATTACCAATGGTGAACGGATCGGCCGAGTCCGCGGTGATTTGGACAAGACGGGTTCCGTATCCGATCATCAGGACAAAGACGAGGCTGACCACCGCCCGTACCACGATTTGAAGAAGCATCGCCATGCGGACAAAACGGATGTTTTTGTCTTTGGCATCCTGGTTGGCTCTCAGGAAATTCCTGATTTCGAGATTCTCTTTGACGAAGGCCTTGATCACCGTGATGCCGGAAAGGCTTTCCTGGACCACGTCGCTGAGATTCTCAAACGCCTTTTGCGAGTCGCGGAAACGCTGACGCATCTTGTTCCCGATGAAAAGGCCGGATAAGGCGATGACGATGAGCGGAAGGACCAAGATGGTCGTCATGCGCGGTTCGATGATGAACATTCTGGAAAAGACCAGAATGCCGAGGAAAATCGCATCGACGAACATGATCATCCCGGGGCCGATCGCTCTTCTGACCGCTTCGATGTCATTGGCGAAAAGTGCCATGAGGCCGCCGACTTTGCGTTCGGAATAAAAACGGTTGGAGAGTTTCAGGGAATGTTCGAACAGGTCGTCTCTGAGTTCGAACGCCAGTTTACGCGAACCGCCCATGATGCCGATCCGCCAGGTGAAACGGCCGGCGACGATGAGTACGCTGATAAAGACCAGTGTGCCGACGATGTCGCGGATGGCCTGAAGTGTCTCTTCGCGGGTCGCTTCCCCGAGACGGAAGGCCTCTAGGTCATCAGCGAGGCGCCCGATGATCAAGGGTACCTCGAGCTGGGCGATGTCGACGATAAGAAGCGCGATAACCCCCATGAGAAACAAATGTGCGAATTTCAAGTAGTACTTGTTGATGGATTTGGAAAATATCATACAGTTACACCTGCCCTATCTTGTCAAATAATTTCATAAGTAAACGCAGTTCTTCATCATCCAGCCGGTCGAATATCTTGGCAAGCGCACGGTCACTTTCAAGAATATTGGTCTTCGCGAGCAGTTTTCCTCTTTCGGTCAGACGGATATTGTACACGCGGCCATCGCTTTCACAGCGTTTTTTTTCGATGAGGTCGGTTTCTTCGAAGCGCCGCACCATTTCGGTGATTGTCGGTTTGGAAAGGTTGAAGGTTTCGGCGATTTCACTCATCGTCGCACTGCCTCTTCTGTCGATTTCCCGCAGATACTTGAACTGACGATCGGTCAGTCCCTTGAAATCAAGCTCCTCATAAACCTCGCGACAACTGTCGAAATAGACTTTCAAAAAAGCGTTGAATGACTGTCTTATCCTTTCTTTTTCCATAATGCACCCCGTTAGTTAGTTAGTTAGGCTTTACCTAAATATTATAATCCGTTTTTCCCTTTTGTCAAGAGCCATAAAAGAAAAGACTATGAAATCATAGTCTTTTCAAATAAGGCTCAGTGTCTTTTACGGAAATAGACGACCGCAGTGAGAAGGACGAAAGATGTGACAAGGGGCAGCCAGGGCACGGTGGAATCATTCGCTGCGCCGATCTCGCTGACTTCGACAAGGGCGGTCCTTGTGAGGGTCTCGCCGCTTCCGTTGCTCAACTCGACGACATACTCATAGGTTCCGGTCCTGTCCTTGTTTTCGGTGTAAGTATCACTGAGGACGACCATGGCGATCGGACCGAAGTCCCTGATGACATCATCCTTGAGCAGATGATTGAAGACATCGCTTTTGTTGAGCGTGGTGCCGAGTTGAACGATGATGGCGTCACTCAATATGAAATATGGCGGAACGTCATCGATGACGCTGATCTGGATGGTGAAGGTGGTCTTGTTGCCGCTTTCATCACTCACGGCGAAGGTCTTCTGGTAATGACCCGGAACATCGCTGACATAGTCGCTGGTCTCAAGAACGACATCCTCATGCGTGAGCGGATCATGATTGTCGTCGACATCGAGGGTCTTGATGAAGGCGGCGGTGTCAAACGGTTCAGTGTAGGAAATCTCATGGTGGACGGTGCCGCTCAGCACGGGCGCGATATCATCCTTGATGGATAGGCTCACAGTCTTTGTGCCCTTGTTGCCGCTTTCATCGTAGGCTTTCAGGACTATGGTGTAGGTGCCGGTGCGATCGAGATTCTCCGGCGCGTTGTTCGATTCGATTTCGATGACCATTGCCGATGAGGGGGTGTGGTTGTCGCTCACGCTGTAGGTGGCGAGCAACGCATCAAGAGTGAACGGATCGGACAGATAGAGGGTTTTGTCGTTTTCGCCGGTGATGATCGGAGGGACATCGTCATAGATGAGGATGTCGAAGGCGTGTTGCGACTTGTTGCCGCTGCTGTCCTCGATACCGATGATGACCTGATGCGCACCGAGGACATCTTTGTTCATGCTGTAATCGTCTTCGAGGATGGTGTAAGTTTCGATCGGGCCGTCGTGGTCATCATGGAAAGTGAAATTCGCATCGATGATCGCGGCAAGCGCATCCGGAGCGTCGACATTCGTCTCATAATGATCGATGCCGATGATCACCGGCGGGATTTCATCCCTGATGATGATTTCAAGATCAAAATAGGCAGTGTTCCCACTTGAATCTGAAACCTCGAGACGCACATCATAGTTGCCGACTTTGGTCTCATTGCCGGTATAGCCATCACTTGTGATGACGATCTCATCAGAGAGATCGCCGTCGATCTCGTCTTCTGCGGTGATGTTTTCACCGATGATGGTCGAGATGGGCAGATTGTCCTCGTAGCTCAGAATGATGGTGCCACTGCCGGAAAAGACGGGCGGGGTCTCGCTTCTGGCCTCATAGGCCTCATAGCCGGTGTAGTGCGACCCTTTTTCCAGCTGATAATCATGAAAACCGTAATGATCGTACCACTGCACGGCATGCGATCCGCTGAAACTGAGAGAAAACGAATCGTTTGAACTGCTTTCGAAGGTACACGCCGTGATTGTGCTGTTGACAATCCTACAGCCGTTTCCTTCGGTGCGAGCACTCTGGTCGATTTTTTTCGACCCGCCCAGGATCAGTTCGATGTGGCCGGCGAAATCCGTCGGTACACTGAGTGTGTAAGTGGTGCCGGGTTCAATCGGATGGTTCGCGTGGGTATGGACTTTCTCCGCGGTGTAATCCGCGGTGAAATAAGCGGGGTTGAGTTCGTTTTTTCCCGCCGGCGTGGTTTCCATCGCGTGGATGGACAGGCTTGTGAAAACCACGGCCGATGCCATAAGCATCAATAATCTTTTTTTCATTTCATCACCTCAACCCTATCATTCGTCCGGTGGTTCATTTTTTCTTCAACAAAAAAGAAAGCCCTCAGGCTTTCTTGTGTTTGTGGACGTGGTTTCTTATCAGGACGGCCAGGTCGTCAGGCACGTCCGTAATCGGGGAGTGGCCTGCTTCTTTGAAGATATGTTTCTCAGCATTCGGTAACGCTTCGGCGGTGGTTTCGAACATGGACTTGGTGATGACCGGATCCAATTCGCCGAAAATGGTCAGGGTCGGTGTCGTCACTTGCTTGATCGTACCATCCCCTTGAGCGACCCCGTTGTGTTCATCGGACATGTTGAAATTCATAAGCGCCCAATCCACGTCGACGAGATTCCGCTGTTTGAGCGATTCTTCGATATAGGTATCGAGCAGTGTCGCTTCGGGGACGCGGACATTGTAGATGGCGGTTGTCCAGAGGTTTCTCATGAACTGCTTGTCCTTGGTGCGCATCGCCTCGTCCACAGGTCTAACCTGAAGCGGATCGTCAGCCATGGCCGCTTTCGACTGATACTGTCTGCCGGCAAGGGCCTTTAGCTGCGCATCCTTCTCATAGATCGGGTAACCCGTATGGGCGGCGCTTTCAACCATTATCAGCGAACTGGACTTTTCCGGATGGGCGGCCGCGAAACGCATCGCGACGCCGCCACCTGTCGACCAACCGAGCAGATGGATCTTATCGAGATTAAGCTGACGGATGAAATCGTCGAGGTCATCGGCGAAATCGGCGAGGGACTCTATCGGATCATGATAACTCGACTCACCGAAACCGCGCAGGTCTGGCACAAGCAGTTCGAAGTCGTCCTTCAGCCTTTCAATCAGCGGATGAAAGTGAATGCCGCTACTCATGTTGCCGTGGATGAGCAACAGGGTTTCGCCGTTGCCACGGCCATGGTGCTGATAGGCGAGGGTCTCGTTGTTCGCGAGTGTGATTTTTTTCCGCATGGTGGCCTCCTAGATGGCGTAATCGGTGGTGCGTTCCTTGAAGAATCCGACCAGAGTGCTGATGAAAAGCCCCGGTTTTTCATACATGCTCGCATGCCCACATCCGGGAAAGATCACCAGTTGCGCATTCGGCATGCTTTCAGCGAGATGTTCCTGTTCAACCACGGGTGTCAAAAAATCATGGTCGGCGGCGACGATGAGTGTCTTCACCCGAATAAACGCCAAAGCCGCCTCGACATCATGGGTTTCGGCACTCGTGGTGAGACGGGTCATCGCATCTAAAAAATCGCTGTCTGAAAAAAGCGGCATAAGCTTCTGCTTGCGCGCTTCCATCCAGGATTGGTGCTTCTGGTAGAATTGCGGCGAGTAGATATAGGGAATGGTGATGTGATAGTAAGCCTCGCCGCTTCTTGTGCGCGCGACCGCATTCCAGCCGCGACCGATATCGCGCAACCACGGTGTTGTGCGGGACGCGGCGTTCAAGACGACCATACGCCTTATTCTGCCCGGGTGGGCCGCCGCATACTGAAGGGCGATGCTGCCGCCATAGGAGATTCCGGTCAGATTGACCGCTTTTAGTTTCAGATGGGAAAGAAGCTGTTCCAGCATATCGACCTGAAGGGCCTGTGTATAGGGTTTATCCATTCTATCGCTTTGTCCCTGGTCCAAAAAATCGACGCGAAGAATCCTGAAATGTCGTTTGAGCTCCGCCATGAACGGCTCCCAGCTTCTATGCGACATCATGATGCCATTCAATATCACGAGCACATCGTTTTGTTCATCGCCCTCTAAAAGATAGAAGACTTTCTTGTCATCGTAGGTGAAGATGCTCATAGGGCATATCCGAGCTTTCTCGCCGCGGCCCAGAGTTCCTCGCGGAAATCGGGATGGGCGATGTTGATCAGACGCTCGACCCGCTCTCGCACGGTGGTGCCCCTCAAGGACGCGACGCCGTATTCGGTCACGACATAGTCGACATCATTGCGGGAAAGGCTGACCGCGGCCCCCGGTTTCAAGGTGGGGACGATCTTGCTGATGGCTTTTCTTTCCCCCGTCGCTTTGTCCAGTGGTGTGGCTGTCGAATAGAGTGTGATGAAGCTGCGTCCGTTTTTCGCACGCTGCGCGCCAGTGGCGGTGTCGGTCTGGCCGCCGGTGCCGCTGAACTGCATGGTACCGATGCTTTCGGAGGCGCACTGTCCGGTCAGGTCGACCTCGATGGTGGTGTTGATCGAGACCTGGTTGTCGTTCTTGCCGATGATGTAGGGGTCGTTGACGTAGTTTCCGTCGAGAATCTGGACGGCCGGATTGTCGTCGATGAAATCATAGAGTTCTTTGGTTCCAAGGGCGAACGCCGCGACCATCTTACCGGGATGAAGGGTCTTTTTCTTGTTGGTGATGGCGCCGGCTTGGAAAAGACGCATGAAGCCGGTTGTCAGCATCTCGGTGTGGACGCCGAGGTCCTTCTTGTCCATCAAGGCGGCAGCGACGGCATTCGGGATGCCACCGATACCAAGTTGGATGGTGTCGCCGTCATTGATGAGGTCGGCGATGTATTGTCCTATCTTCTTATCTTTTTCATTGGGTGAGAGATCGGGAAGTTCCGGGGCCGGGTAATCGACGTTGATGATGTAGTCGATATCGCTTTCGTGGATTTCAAGATCGCCCAGGGTCCTGGGCAGATTCGGATTGGCTTCGATGATGACGGTCTTCGCCCGGCTTATCATATGCTTTTCGTAGACATTCGATAAGGATAAGGAAAGATAGCCGTGTTTGTCGGGCGGGGTGGCATTGCCGATGAAGACGTCGGGCGGAAGGTGCTGCGCCCTTTTCACACCCGCGAAATGGAGCTGGTTCGGAATAAAGGAGATGTTCTTGTTTTTGAAGGCCTTTCTCAGGTCCCCTGAGAAAAACCAGCTGTTGACGGTGAACTTGTCTCGGTATTGCTCTTCGAGCATGAACGGATAAGGGGAAAGAGGCAGACAGTTGTCTACCGATACGTGGGTGATTCTGTCGGCGATCTCATGCAGACGGCTCAGGGTCGCACGTCCTTCGCTTGCTGCCATGCCGGCCACGATTTGGTCGTTATCCTTGATGAGTGCGAGTGCTTCGTCCAGGGTGATGGTTTTTGCCATAGTAGTTACGCTCCTTCCGATAAATAAGAGCAGGGTGATGTCGCCATCACCCTGGCTCATTATTCACATTGCTTGGTTGTTAGTCTGCGAGTACTTCATCGATGCTTTGCATACCTTCGATGATATCGAAGTATCCGACCTCATCATCGGCGTCATAACGCATCTGTAGGAGTTGCATGATCTGGGTGCCCAGACGTTGTCCATCAGAGAAATCGATTGGGGGACCAAGGTCATAGTCGAAGACTTCGGCTTCCATCAGTTCGATGAAATTCTCCCAGGTGATCGCGTCATCTTCATCGAAACGCTGCATTCCTTCGACGAAGGTCATGGCTGCGATCCATCCGGCGATGGCGAATGTGTTTTCAACGTATTCAGGGTTTTCTTTCGCGATTTCTTCCTGGAATTCAAGGTAGGCATCACGGAACTCGCCATAGGTGTCCAGTAGATCAACCCATGCGTTGGCATAGATGTCGAAAGAAAGCAGAGTCGGGTGGATGAAGCCGATGAAGGAACCATCCGCCGTGACATAGGAAGTGAGGACTGGAACGGTGTTGCCTTGTCCGGAGAGCGCGAACAGCGAACTGACCGCAGGACCCTGGTTCATACCGAGGACGACAACGTCGACATCGGCCGCGACCATGGCGAGCGCTTCACTGTCGTGGTCGGTTCCGGCGACTTGCGCCTCGACGATTGTGACACCGAGTTCAGTCGCTTTTCTCTCCATGCCGGCTCTGATTTCGAGTCCGACTTCGTTGCCGGTGTACATAAGACCGATGGTTTCGGCTTCGAAGTTCGCGACGGCGCGGGCGACCATCATTTCTCCCTCGAACTCATAGGTTGGCTGAATCGGGAAGCTCGCACGCTGTCCGCCTTCGGCAGACGGCGTGGACACGGTGGTCGAACCGGTGGCGAAATAGACGCGTGGCACACCGAGCGTGTTCAGATATTCCTGAGTGGCGGCAACCGTCGGCGTTCCGAAGTGGCCGACCATGGCGAAGACTTCATCCTCTTCGACAAGACGCTGGGTATAGGTGCCCCCTTGGTCCGCATCGAAACCGTCGCTGTAGTGGATCAGGCGGACGTCGCGTCCGAGAATGCCACCATCATTGTTGACCATGGTGAAGTATGCTTCCATACCAGCGACGAAAGGCGCACCGACGAATCCGAAGTCACCGGTAGTGACCGCGGTGTTACCGACAAGAATCTCGGTATCGGTGATGCCTTGGGCATGTTCTTTTTCTTCTTCCTCGCGCTCACAGGCGGCGAGTCCGAAAAAGAGTGTTAATGCAAGAAACAGTGCAAAAAACTTTTTCATTTGAATCCTCCTCATATAGTTTATTTCTAATACCGCTTTAGCGGCTTGTTGCCGAAATTGGGTGTTATTTGCCAAGATAGGCTTCAATCAGTTCCTCATCCTTGATAAGCGAGGACGCTTTGCCTTCTTTGACAACCTTGCCGACCTGGATAACATAGCCGTAATCAGCAATTTTCAGTGTCTGAAGCGCGTTTTGTTCGACAATGAGCACCGAGATGCCCATGTTGTTGAGTTCCTTGATGATGTTGAAGATATCCCTCACAATCAGGGGCGCGAGGCCCAGCGACGGCTCATCGAGAATGAGCAGTTTCGGTGAAGCCATGAGGGCGCGTCCGATTGCGAGCATCTGCATCTCGCCGCCCGACAAAGTCGAGGCGATCTGGCGGTTTCTCTCCTTCAGCACTGGAAAGAGATCATAGACCCGCTCCAGATTGTTTCTGAACATCTCATCGGCACTCAGAAGAACTGAGGCATCGTCTTTTCCATCACCGCTGGCGGCGATTTTTTCTTTCAGCCGCTTTGTCTTGGCGTTATCATAGATGCTGTTGATGGGCACGGATTGTGGTTTCAGGGTAAACGCACCGATTTTGAGATTTTCATAGACCGACAGATCGGAAAAAATCTGCCTGCCTTCGGGGGCGTGGGCGATGCCGTCTTTCGCGATGCGTTCTACGGACAGCCGGGTGATGTCGTTGCCTTCAAAAGTGATGGTTCCCGCGGCGGCGGGGACAAGCCCTGAGATTGTCTTTAGCAACGAGGTCTTGCCGGCGCCGTTCGAACCCAGAATGGCCACGATGTTCCCTTTCGGAACCGTGATGTCGACACCTTTTAGCGCACGGATCGCACCATAGGAAACATGTAGGTCTTCGATTTTCAGTATGTTTTCCATGCTAGTCTTCCTTCCCTAGGTAGGCTTCCTGCACCAGCGGATTCTTTTGAATCTTTTGTGGTGTCTCATGTGCCAGGTATTTGCCGAAGTTGATGGCCAGGACACTGTCGCAGATATTCATGACAAAGCCCATATCGTGTTCAATCAGCAGGATGGTGGCATTGTATTTTTTGCGGATATCATGGATGAGCGTCTCAAGTTCATCGGTTTCCCGGTCGTTCAGACCGGCCGCCGGTTCATCGAGCACAATGAAGCGGGGATCGGTGATGAGCGCGCGGGCGATTTCAACTTTCTTCATGATGCCATAAGGCTGACCCATGACGTAAAAGTCCTTCAGATGGTCGATCTTCAGAAATTTCAGAATCTCGAGTGCTTTTTCATAGAGTTCTTTTTCCTGCGCCCGCATCTTCGGGAGCCTCAGAATGTGTGAGACGATGTTGGTGCGGACCTGTTTGTGTGCCCCGATCATGACGTTGTCGATGATTGAAAGGTCGGGAATGAGCTCGATGTTCTGGAAAGTCCGAGCGAGTCCCTGTCTGACAATGCCGGTCACATCGACCTTACGCAGGTCCGTGGTGTTGCCGTCTTTGTCCCGGTAGAGAATATCGCCGGTATAGTTTTTGTAGAACTGGGTGACGCAGTTGAAAACCGTTGTCTTACCGGCGCCGTTGGGGCCGATCAGACCGACAATTTCCCCTTCGTTGATTTCAAAATTCAGCTTGTCGACGGCGACGAGGCCGCCGAATTTCATCGTGAGGTTCTTGACTGATAGAATCGGAGTCTTAGCCACGACGCTCACCTGCCTTTTTCGCGAGGTAGGATTTGGATCTGATAAGCAGTTTCTTGATGTCTGTGAGAATCTGGGCCGCTCCGTATGGATAATAGAGGATGACCACGACAATCAACAGACCCGCGAGGATGTCCTCGAAACCGGAAAGAATCGGGACTTCCCTCAAAACGAAGGCCGGGACACCAATCAAGAGGAAAGCGCCCACCAGCATGCCGATCAGGCTTTTCATGCCGCCGATGACGACGACGGCAAGGATGACAAGGCTCAGACCGAGCCCCCACTTGGTCGCAGAACCGGTCGTCTGAAAGAAGATGAGATGGAGAATGCCGCCGAATGCGGCGAAGACCGTGGCAATCACGAATGCCATCAATCTGTACTTTATGACGCTGATGCCCATCGCAAGCGCGGCGTGCTGTGAACGACTGATTGCCATCAGTGCACGACCGGTGGGGCTCTTGACTATATTATAAACCACGATGAACGCGATGACCATCCCGATCGCCACAAAATAATAAAGGATAATCCGGTCCGCTTTCAGAAAGTTCGTAAGTTCATAACCCATGAAAAAGTCGATGCTCGATCCAATCCGTTGGGTTTCACCACTGTTGAAAATGGCGAACGCACGGAAAATCTCAGTGACGATGTGACCGACGAACAATGTCGCGATGGCTAGATAGATCCCTTCCATCTTGAGCGACAGCACACCGACGGCCATGCCCAAAAAGCCCGCCAAAACGAGTGTCAGCACCACCGAAAGGAGAAAGGGCAGACCAACCACGTTGATGAAGACGAACATGCTGTTGGTCGCCACGCCCATGAAGGCCGCGGTGGCCAAAGAGACCAGGCCGCTGAAACCGAGCAAGAGGTTCAACCCGAGCGCCACCACCGTGATAATCATTATCTCGGCGAGAAAGTTGATGTTCGTCGCCGCCGGACCGGCGAAGACGATGCGTCCGATGACAATCATCACCACGCCGAGGACGACAAACTGCATCTGAGGACTTTGTTTGATATAGGTGGCGACATTTTTCACGATCATCCGCAGTTTCTGCCAGATGGTACTGAGTTTGTTTTTTACAGTCATGTCTACACCTTCCTCTGCGGTTTCTTACCGAACAGGCCGTAAGGTTTGAAATAAAGAATGACAAGAATGATCGAATAGACGAGAAGCTCCGCGAAAATGGAACGAAGATCAAGACTCGTCACAAAGAAATAGCGGCCGGTACTGATGGCGAAGCCGATGATATAAGCCGCGACGACAGGGCCGAAGAACGTGGAGAATCCCCCGAAAACCCCGGCGAAAAATGCGCTGATCTGCACTGTGATGAGCATATTCGGCGTCATCCCGACCCGTGGTGCCAAGGCGATGCCGGCAATCGTACCGAGCATGGCCGCAAAAGCCCAAGCGAACATGGTGACGGTCTTTGTCGGAACGCCCATCAGTCTGGCGATGGGCTCATTCGAAGCGGTCACACGTGTCGCGAGACCCCAGCGGGTCTTCTGGATGAACAGAAACACAATCAGCATGAGGACCATTGTGAGCAAGAAGATGAAGATGGTGTTCCACTCGATGCTCGCACCGAGAATGGTTACCGTATGTTCAGACGCGATAAACTGTTCGGGTCTGATGGTAACCGGTGGAAAGACCGTCCTTAGTATGCCCAGGGTCGAGTTCATGATTCCGATGAGAATCATGATGATACCGAGTGTCAGGATTTGTTTCGATACGGGCGATGCTTTGCGGGCAGGTCGGATGAACAGTTTGTCGATGATGACACCGGTCAGGAAAGCCGTACCCATCGCAATCAGCATCGATGTCCATATGCTGAGTCCTACAGTCAATAGAAAGTAAGCCGCGATATAGGCATTGAAGGTTCCGATCGAGCCCTGCGCGAAGTTTGTCGCCTTGCTGGTTCTGAAGATGAGGACGATACCGAGTGTCGCCAGCGCGACGATACTTCCAAGACGCAGACTGTTGAAAAGAATCTGGATAATGATGGAGATATTCATCGTTTCTCACCCCACTCAATCACTGAGGCGCCCCATACATAGCCGATTCCGGCGGCGATCAGGGCGATGGTCGTGCCATCTTTGATCTTGCCGGACGCAAGTCCGAGATGCATGGAAAGAATCTGGTCGATCTGACCCATATGACCATAGTCTTCGAGGTAGGTCGTCTGAGATTGATCAAGACCGAGCTCCTGAAGCATGCCTTCGTGGCCGGAGCGTTTGATATGGAGGATGCCGAGATAGCCGATATCCTCGACGCGCTTGCCCGATTTTTCCAAGGCTTCCTCGATACACGCGAACCAATTAGGCATCGAGACCTCGTTCAGACGGTCCTTCATCTTCTTCGGTTCCATCAGTCGAAGCGACTTGTAGGCCTGATCGACATTGTCTTTGGTGATGGGGTTTTTCGTTCCGCCGATTTCGACACCGGCGGTTCTTGCCAATGTACCATCGGCGATGATATGGGAACCGAGTACGAGATTTTTCCCGTGGTTCTTCTTGAGAATCATCGCGCCGCCACCCGCGGACAGATTGTACATCATCGACATGTGCGGATCGGAAAAGTCGACGAAATCCCCGTTTCTGTAACCACCGACAATCAAGACGGTGTCGAGATTGTCGTCGGCGACCATCATATCCTTGGCGAGTTTGAGCGCGGCGAGCGCGGTCGCACAGCGGTTCTGGATATCGATTCCCCAGGCATTTCTGGCACCGATTCTTCCCTGGACATAAAGGGCCGATGTGGTGAGCGGATATTCCTTCCACTCTTCGCCGATATCTAGGATGAGGTCGATTTCAAGGGGATCGATGCCGGTTTCCTGAAGCGCGTGGAGCGCGGCTTTCGCCCCCATTTCCTGTGTCCCGTCGTCTTCGCCGGGCACATAGATGGTGTTTATCCCCAGTTTCTTGCGGACATTCTCAGCGGTCCAGTTTCCTTCGGTCTTCTCCGCAATCTCACTTGCAGTCATGGTGCTTTTCGGAAGATAAATCCCGGTGCCGACGACACCGACATGGACATCCTTTGACATTGTACTCACTCCAATAGAATTTAAAGTCTCATGCCACCGTTGACACTGAGCACGTGTCCGGTGATGTAGCTTGAATCATCGCTGGCGAGGAAAAGCGCCGTACCGGCAATTTCTTCTGGTTCGCCAAGCCGTTTAAGCATGGTCATTGATGCGAATTTCTGAAGCAGATCCTCAGGAACGGTCTTGAGGATATCGGTCATGATATAACCGGGCGCGATCGCATTGACGCGCACCGGAGTCCCTTTGCGGGCGAACTCTTTCGCCCAGGTCTTGGTGAGTCCGATGAGACCGGCTTTCGACGCGGCGTAGTTGGCCTGCCCGATGTTGCCGTACTCACCGACGACACTCGAGATGTTGATAATCGAACCGCCACCTTTTTCTTCCATGTGAGGACCAATATGACGGGTGAGGTTGAAAACACCTTTCAGGTTGACATCCATCACGAGGTTCCAGTCCTCATCGCTCATCTTGCGGGTCATGCCATCGCGGGTGATTCCCGCATTGTTGATGAGGATATCGATCTGACCGTAGTCTTCAATGATTTTTTCAACGAGGGTCTTGCACGCATCCGCGTCGGTGACATTGAGAATTCTGCCTTCGACTCCGTCTTTTTTATAATCGGGTTCCTGCATATCGAGCGCGATCACTTTCGCGCCTTCCTCGGCAAAACGGACCGCCATGGCTTTTCCAAGCCCCTGCGCGCCGCCTGTGATAATCGCTACCTTGTCTTTCAAACGCATATTATGCCTCCGTCCTTTTCAATATTATCGCTGTGCCCATGCCGCCGCCGATACAAAGCGAGGCAAGGCCATAGCTGTTTTTCCTTTTGATCATCTCGTGCAGGAGTGTCACAGTGATTCTGTTCGCGCTCGCACCGACGGGGTGTCCGAGTGCGATGGCGCCACCGTTGACATTGGTGCGTTCGACAATCTTCTCGAGCGCTTCACCGTAAGCTTCCTCGAGTTCCTTGAGAACGCCGAGGCTCTGTGCGGCGAACGCTTCATTCAGTTCCAGAAGTTCCATGTCACCGAATGAAAGACCGCTGTGTCTGAGGGCCGCACCAATGGCCGGCACGGGACCTAGGCCCATATAGTCCGGTTCCACACCGCCTTGGCCGACACCGACAATCTCGGCGAGCGGTTTGAGATTGTATTTTTCCACCGCTTCTTCGCTCGCGATCATCATGAAACTCGCGCCGTCGTTGATGCCGCTTGAATTGCCGGCGGTGACACTTCCGTCCTTCTTGAAAGCCGGGCGTAGTTTCGCCAGGTTCTCTTCGTTGCTGTTGCGGTTGATATGTTCATCGGTCTCGAAAACGAAATCACCGCGGCGACTCTTGATTGTGATTGGAACAATCTCTTCTTTGAACCGGCCGTTGTCGGTCGCGTTCGCCGCGCGGCGTTGCGATTCAGCGGCAAAAGCATCCTGTTCCTCACGGGAAAGCCCGAATTTCTCCACAATGTTTTCGGCCGTAATCCCCATATGGATCGGCTTGAATGCATCGGTGAGCGCATCATCGATCATATGATCCTTGACGGCGAAGCCGCCCATCTTAATCCCTTTGCGCGTCTTGTCCGGGAGAAGATAGGGCGCTTTGGACATCGATTCCACACCGCCTGCGATAATCATATCATGCATGCCGGCCTGAATCGAGGTGAACGCATTAATCACGGTCTTCATACCGGATCCGCAGACCATGTTCACGGTGTAGGCCGGTATCCCTACCGGAATACCCGCTTTGACAGAAATCTGTCTCGCGATGCCCTGCCCGAGTCCCGCAGGAAGGATGTTGCCCACAATTACCTCATCAAACGCATCTTCCGGCACACCGGTCTCTTGAATCATTGATTTCACAACATCCGCACCGTAATCGGCTGGATGCATG
The DNA here is from genome assembly GCA_003555335.1 of Mollicutes bacterium. The sequence goes on from PWHD01000072.1 coordinate 64,871, forward strand.
TCGGAAAGCGATCCCATGAACTTACCGATGGCTGTGCGTTTCGCTGAAACCACGTACACTTTTTTCACAAACAAACCTCCTAAAATTTATTCCTTGCTTGCATTTCGCAAATGGATGACTTATACTACAAGTGTGAACCGTTATTCATAAACTGAATGGATATTCATAATATAGCATAAAACGCTTTCAGTGTCAATTGAATGCACACAAAAATGAATGTCCGGGGAGTGACCAAGATGATAAATCTCGATATCAAGGAACCGACAACCAGAAACGCGAAAAACACATTCGATGAAATCGAACGCGCCGCCATCAAACTTTTTTATAAGAACGGTTATCACGGTACCACTGTCAAAAACATCACCACCGAAGCGGGTGTCGCGGCGGGAACCTTCTACCTCTACTTTCCTTCCAAACTCGTTCTATACAAACACATCCTTCTTCTTTTTTCCCACAACATCCGCAAGCATATCGCTGAACGTGTCGCCAAAAAGGAAACCCGTTTTGAAAAGGAAAGAACTGGAATCAAGGCCTTTTTGGAGTATGCGAGCGAAAATCCCGAGATGTACAACATCATCTGGGAATCCCTGTATATCGACCGCGAACTTTTCAAAGACTACTACGAATCCTTCGCCATCCGCTATGTCAACGGACTTGAAAAAGCCAAAGAGAACAAAGAAATCAGGAATCTCGACAGTGAGATCATCAGTTACATCCTGATGGGCATCACCAACTTCATCGGGCTCAAGGTCGTCATGGACCTGGGCCGGTCCAACGATGATATCGACCGCATTGTCGATGTCACCATGGACCTACTGCAGTCGGGACTTTTTCTAAAAAAATAGTTTCACGATCCAAAAAGACAATGGAAAATCTCCATTGTCTTTTTGTTTTCAAACAAACCATCCAGTCAAAATCGCGCGCATAGTGGATTTCAAGCCAAATGAAAAAAACTTCCCGATTATCGGGAAGTTTCAAGGACGGGTTCGGGCGAAGGTTCTCCCTGAAGTTCGGAAAGCGGGTCTTTTCGAACTCTTTTCTTTTTTTCGACGGGTACTTTGGGTTGGAAATCGATTCTGGTATAAAGCAGATAACCGACGATGGTGATCAGGATATTGCTGATCAGCATCGCTTCCCAGATGACACGGCTCCCCCGTGTGGGCAAAAGCCAACCCATCAGCAAGACAAGCGGGATTCTTATGACCCACAGTCTGGCCACGGAGATGATGAATGTGTAATGGGTGTTCCCGGTGCCGTTGTAGGTCCCGATGAATGTCTGGAAGACCGCCATGAGTGGCAGGCCCAGCAGAATGAAAAACATGTAGTCGACCGTCAGTTTCAGCGCAACCGCATCATCGCCCAGGAAAAGCGCGGCGAGCGGCTCTCTGATCACCATGATACCAAGCGAACCCACCGCCATGATGCCCGCGGATAGGATCATGCACTTCTTGAAGGTCTCTTTCGCTCTTGATGGATTGAGCGCACCGATGTTTTGACCGATGTAGGCACTGAGAATCGCCCCCATCGCCATGACGGGGTGCAAAATCATCGATAACAGACGGTTCCCGAGTCCGAACGCTGCGATGGTCTCGGTGCCGTAAGCATAGATGACACCGTTCATGACACCGAAGCCGACCGCGGTCAGGGCCTGACCGAGGGAAGCGGGAATCGCGGTCCTGAGCAGCTTCAACATAATCTCCAGCTTATCCTTCAGCGCACCCACGGCGCGAAGGGCTTCCAAATCGAGGATGTCCTTGAAGCGAATGGCAATCCCGTCTTTTGCGGTGAAGAGTCTTCTCACCGCGAAAGGCATGATTATGAGATTGGCAAGCAGTGTCGCCATGGCAGCACCGGGGACGCCAAGACCCAGCACGATGATGAAAATCGGCGAAAGTAGAATGTTCAAGATGATCGCACTACCACTGATAAGTACCGGCGAGACCGTGTCGCCACTGGCTTGGCGGGTCGCCATATAAGCGAAGAAAGAAAGCAACAGCGGCATCTCGAACGCCCTGATTCTAAGGTAGGCCACACTGTAGGTATAGACATCGCCCTCGGCGCCCATGGCCGCCATGACGACGGGGGCGAGGAAATAAGCCAGAATATTGATCAGAATCCCGATACCGAGCGCCAATAGGAAAAGCTGTCCGGCATAGCGTTTCGCCTTGGCAAGGTCGTCCGCGCCTAAAAGCTGAGAAATGAGACTGGTCCCCGCGACCGCAAGACCGATGCCGAGTGACAAAAATGCGAAAAGCACAGGGAATGTCATCTGGATCGAGGCGACCGCATCGGCACTTGAACCATCGCCGCGACTGACAAAAAACATGTCGACAATATCATGGAGCGTCTTGATCAGGTTGTTGATCATCAAAGGAAGGGCCAGCAGCAACAGCCCTTTGTATATGTTCGGATCTTTCAATATCAGATAGCGTTTTTTTTCATCTTTAGTCATTTTTTCTCACCGCAGAACATTATAGCATAAAACGCCCGGATTGAAACAATAATACTTCCATTCCTTCAAGAACGTCCGGGACGCGGTCCGAAGTACTGATAGAAGCGGGTCTTGATGTTACCGTTATAAAGCACCCGGGTCTTGGAAGCTTTCTTTCCGACGGTCTTCTCGAAGCCGGAAAAAGGTGTGAGGATATAAAAAGAGTAGGTATCATGCGCATGGATGATGCGGCCGATACGCCGGTAAAGCGGCGCGAGGGTCTTCTCGTCTTCGATGCGCTTGCCGTAGGGCGGGTTGGTGATCATGACCGCATGGTTCGCTTCATAATCCACATGGATGAAATCGGCCGTCTTGAAACGGATATCCTCATCCACACCGGCGTTGAACGCATTTTCTTTCGCGGTTTCGACCATGCCGTGGTCGATGTCACTCGCCCTGATATCGAGCGTGGCTGTCTGGTCGATGGCTTTGAGCGCCTCTCGTTTGATTGCACGGAATGTCTCGCGGTCGCACCAGGGAAAGTGCTCGAAGGCGAAACGGCGGTTCAGACCAGGCGCGATGTTCTTCGCGATCATCGCCGCTTCGATGGCGATGGTGCCCGACCCGCAAAACGGATCGATCAAGGGGCGGTCCTTATCATAGAAACTGAGCAGGATTAATGCGGCCGCGAGTGTCTCTTTCAGCGGGGCGACGCCGGTGCTCGCGCGGTATCCGCGTTTGTGAAGCGCGTTGCCGGAGGTATCTAGGAGAAACTCCGCCTCATCATCGAGGATGTACATCAAGAAATCATGCCGCGCGCCCGCTTCTGTGAACTGAAAAGTGCCGGTGACGGCCCGAAGATTCTCAATTAAGGCTTTCTTCGTGATCTTCTGGATGTCGCGGAGACTGAAAAGGGCTGATTTCTGGCTTTGGGCGTTGACAATGAACTGTCCCTCGGGATCGATGAGGTTTTTGAGGTTCAGTGCCTTCACAAAATCAAAAAGCGCATCAAAATCGCGGACCGTCTTTTTCCCGAGGACCACAAAGATATGTTCCGCCGTCCTCAGATTGAGATTGGCCCGCATGATTCCCGCGGCATCGGCTTTGAAGTAGACACGACCGTTGCGTACCGCTCCGGTTTCAAAACCAAGCGATATGAGTTCTCGTTTCATCACGGCTTCGATACCGAACGCCGTGGTTGCGACACATTCGTACATGGGCATCTTCCTTTCAAATCCATCATATCACAAAGACTGCTTTGATAAACAACGGATTTACGTTATAATTAATTTGAAATTCCACCAATAAAAACACACCGTCGTTTGTTTTGTAGTTGAAAAGGACGGCTAGGGGGTCCCGATGGATAAAAAAGAACTCGAAAAATACGTTCGCGCCTTCAAAAAAGGTGACGAACAGGCGTTTGACATACTATATAACGAAACAAGCCCCGCCGTCTATTATACGATTCTGTCGATTCTGCACGACGAGTCGCTCAGTGAGGATATCATGCAGGAAACCTACATCAAGATGATCGAGGAACTCGACCGCTACAAAGGGAAAAACGAATTCACCGCATGGATCAAGACCATCGCCAGAAACAAGGCGCTCAACGAATACAAGCGCAGACAGAAAGAATTCTCCGTGGATTCGGCTGAAAGCGAATACCTCTTCGATTCGGTCCATCCGAGCAGCGAAAAGGAATATTACCTGAAGAAACTGTTGGAGGATCTTCCAAAAGATGAAAGAGAGATTGTCTTAAGACACGTCATCCTGGAAGATAAGCACAAGGACATCGCAAAAAAACTGGACATGCCACTCGGTACGGTCCTGTGGAAATATCAAAAAGCACTCAAGACGCTAAGGAAAAAAGGTGGTGACGACAATGAGAGAACATATTAGGAAAGAAGCCCGCAAGGATGTGCCCGATATCCGGGAACGGATCAAGGCGGAGCCGTCTTACCGGACATTCATACAAAAAGCCCGTCAGAAAGAACCCCGCAGAGGATTTTTCGGTAAACTGCGGCTGGCGACCGCCGGGACCTTCGCAGTATTGTTGTTGCTGCTTTTTCTGGCCCTTCCTGCCGGCAGGGAAGACCACACCGAAATCTTTATAGAGATCAACCCGAGCTTCACCCTCCTCTTGAACGAGGACGATGAGGTTGAGGCGTTCATCCCAGGCAACAGCGATGCCGAGATTCTCTTCGAAGCCGCCGGAAGTCCGGTGGGTATGATGTTTGAAGACGCCATCGACATGCTGTTTGACAAAGGTGTCGAACTGAACTTCATCCGTGAGGGTGAGAGTTTCATCCTCTATGACGCCATCAGCGCTGACAAGGCCCTCGAAGACAGACATTTGGAGATGCTTGAGCACCGCCTCGCTTCGCTCATTGTCGAGAAAGCCCGCAATGTCCAGATGGCGCGCGGCCTGGGTGGCAGTCCGACCGAGAAGGAACTCGAGGTTACCGAAGACTATGGTATCAACCTCATGCGTGCCCGTTTGATCGGCAACATCCTGACTCAAGAAGAAGATATCGAAATCGAGGATCTGCTTGACAAGTCGATCAGGGAACTGCTCGATAAGATCGATGGTCATCATCGCGCCGGTCCGCCGGCAGGCGAGGATGACTATCCCAGCAGGCATCCCTTCGACAACGACAACCTGCCCCCGAACATGCCCGGTAGAAACCCCATGAGGTAACACCCCTTTGTTGCTATATGGAAAAAGCGCCCTTCATTCATCAACCGATGAAGCGGCGCTTTTTTCATTCGAGATAATCACTTAGCTGATTATGGGTGGCATCCATCAGGATGTCGATGTTTTTCTTGTCATCCGCGAGCGGACTGTGACCTGCGGGCTTCGCTTTGTAATAATAGAGGTCAGTGAGGTTGTCTTTGTCCTGATAGACGAGATAAGCGTAGCTTGTGACCGCTTTCGTCGCATCGATGCCGCGGCTTGTCGCGAGCCGCCAAGCGAGTGAATAAAGTTTCGATGTGTGTTTTGTGCCGATTTCAGTCTTGACAAGTCCGGGATGGACCGCGTAGGCACGCACCCCGTTTTTCTGTCCGAAGCGGTCATTGTAACCGGCCGTGAACAGGACGTTGTAGAGTTTTGTGCGCGCATAACTTCTAAGCGCGTGATACTTGGACAAAGCCTGAAGGTCTGCACTATCGAATCCGGCACGCTTGTGCGCGTGGCTGCTCGAGGTGATGATGCGGCCTTTTTTCACCGAAAGCGCGTCCGTCAACAGGTAAGAAAGCAGATAGACCGCGAGATGATTGACCTGATACTGCATCTCGAAACCGTCTTTAGTAATGTGTTTTTTCTTGGGGACGATGGCGGCGTTGTTGATGAGCACGTCAATGCCCTGCGGATGGTCCTTGATGATCGACTGCGCGCCCTCACGGACAGAAGCGAGGTCGGAAAAATCGGCGATAACCAGTGAATAATCACCTTTGAAATCGCGTTTGTCCGCTTCCGCGGCGAGATGGTCCAAACGTTTTTTGTTTCGGGCCACAGCAATGACTTTTTCGCCTCTATGGAGAAAATAGAGAAAGAGGGCCCGGCCGATACCACTGGTGGCACCGGTGATCACAATGGTCTTTTGCATCGCCTCACCTCAAATGAAAAGCATGAATAACAGCAGTGTGAGCACTGCGATAATCACGACAAAAGCAACCTTTTTAATCATAGCGTATTTTTCTATCATCCTGACACTCCTTTGGAATAAAAAAGGCTTGACAGACGCAAGCCGTTAGAATCAAAATGGTGCCGCTTGCTGGATTCGAACCAGCAACCTCTTCCTTACCATGGAATTGCTCTACCTGTTGGAGCTAAAGCGGCGATTAAGGATAAACCTCAATTATTCTAACACGAAACAAAAAATAAGGGAAGAGGGTAATTTTAAATTTTGACAAAAATCTCGCCCTCTTCTGTCTTTGTCTCATATGTGGTGGCTTTTTTGGCCGGAACCTTCATGAATAGCATCTTCGGCTTTTCAAGGATTTCCCCGTTTTCGACATTGATTTTCGCGTTGTGACGGGCGCAGGTCACCACACCGTCGCTGAAGCTGCCTTTGTATAGACTCGCTTTCATGTGGGGACAGTTGTCATGTAGCGCATAGACGTTCTTATCATAATAGATGAGCAACACCGGTGTGTCATTCAGTTCGACACGGAGTTTTCCGTACTCTTTCAACGTGCCAAGCGCCGCGGCGGATTTCCACTCCATAAGTCACACTCCTTCTTTGAAAATCGGTCTATTCACATTATAACACGATGGCCCCTCATTGTTAAGAATCATTGCTTGAAAAACGGTTATCAACTGGTATAATAGTTATACCGTTATTCACGAAAGGAGCTTTCCATGTTCACACTGTCAATCAATGGAAAAGAGAAAACCTTTGATGAGAAAGTCAGACTGCTCGACCTCATCGAAGACAAAGAAAAAAACTATTTCATCGCGCTTGTCAACAACCGGCTGCGCGAACTGCATTATGTAATCGATTATGACGCCACGGTCGAGTTTCTCGACACGACCCATCCCGAGGCCATCCATGCCTACGAATCCAGCTTGCGCTTTCTTGTCGCGAAAGCCTTCCACAACCTCTATCCGAAGTTCACCTTCAAGTTCAACTACAGTATCTCCAGGAGCGTCTTTTGTCATATTCTCAACATGAACGAAACCGGCGACATAAGCACCATCCTTGAGAATCTTGAAAAAGAGATGCACCGAATCGTCGAAGCCGACCTCCCCATCACCCGCCTCGAGATGGAAAAGGACGACGCCATCGAATTCTACAAGAAACACGGATACGACGACAAAATCGACATCGTCCAGTATCGCCCCGAAGACACCGTCCACTTCTATCAGTGCAAAGAATACATCAACTACATGTATAGTCTGATGGTCCCATCCCCCGGTTATTTGCACACGTTCAAACTCAGAGTCTACCCTCCGGGCTTCCTGATTCATTACCCGCGGGCTGAAAAGGGCGGCGAAATCCCATCCTTCGAGGATGCGCCCATCTACGGGCGGACACTGAGAGATGCCAACCGCTGGGCGGACCGGATCGATGCGGCGACCATCGCCGACATGAACAAGCACGCCGAAAGCGAAACTCTGGTCGAATTCGTACAGGTCAACGAATCAAAACACAACCAGATGCTATCCGAGATCGCCACCATCGTCAAAGACCGCAGCGAGGACATCCGCTTGATCGCCATCGCCGGCCCTTCCTCGAGCGGAAAAACGACATTCTCCACGCGGCTTCGCGTCGAGCTCATGTCCAAGGGACTGAAACCCGTGATGATCTCTCTCGACGATTACTATCTCGACCGCGACAAAATCACCCCGAACGAACACGGTGAGATCGACTTAGAACACATCAACACCTTAGATATCGACCTTTTCAACCAAAACATGCTGGACCTCATCCAGGGCAAGACCGTCGATATCCCGAAATTCGATTTCATGACCAAAAAACGCGCCGGCTCCAAAAAACTTAAAATCTCACCGGACAATCCCATCATCATCGAGGGCATCCACGCGCTCAACGAGACGCTGACCTCCCTGATCCCACAACATCAGAAATTCAAAATCTTCATTTCCCCGCAACTGCAGATAAACATCGACAATCACAATCCGATCAGCATCACGAACCTGCGTCTTCTAAGACGGATCGTCCGTGACCGCAAATTCAGAAACGCTCCCGCCAGCAAGACCATCGACATGTGGCCTTCTGTGCGCCGCGGTGAGTTCAAGTGGATCTACCCGCACCAGGAGGGTGCCGACTATATCTTCAACAGCGGACTCGCCTATGAGTTTTGCGTCATGAAGAAATACGCCCTCGACACACTTCTTGAAATCCCCCGGGACAGTGAACACTTCATCACGGCAAACCGCCTGATCAAGTTCCTGAAATACTTCAAGGACATCGACGACAAGCCGGTACCGAACAACTCGCTTTTACGCGAATTCATCGGTGGCAGCTGTTTCGAGGACTGAGCCCGATACGCCCCGCATCGCAATCGATGCGGGGTTTTTCATGAAAAAAGCGCCGGTGGGCGCTTTGAATCCTGTATCACGAAACCGTACCGGTCTTGACGAACACATAACGCGTCTTTGAAGAACGCTCGGCATCAAAGCGGTAGCCTTCCTCGGCAAATGTTTTCAGCCGGGAGGGAATGGTGATTTTTTCACAAGCGGCGTAACGGACCATCAGACCGCGCATTTTCTTGGCCTCCATGGCATGGATGGATAGCTTCCCTTGCTTCATCGTGTAAAAATCGATATCAATCCAATCAAGGGAGTTTTTCTCAATGGCGTCAGAATATTCCTTGGACGCCAGGTTGATGACGTGGGTTCCTTCAAGGTGCGAAGTGAGACGGGATTTCCAGAATGATTTCAGGGGCTCGCCGTCCAACTTGATGCCCATCGGCAAACGGTAAGGGGCGATCGCATCAAGCGGTCGCAAGAGACCGTAAAAGCCACTGATGATGTATAGATGGCGGTTCAGATAATCAAGCGCCGCCGCATCCAGGGTGCGGGCGGAAAGATGGGTGAACTGGGTGCCCGTGTAAGTGAAGATGGCTGGATTGACCTCTTTGAGATTTTCAAAGCGCTCAAAGTTGAGTCCGGCGATTGTCTCATTGACTTTGAAAAGCACCGCGAGCTCATCCACGCTTTTTTTCCTGAGCCGTTCGTGCAGAACGGTCTTCTCCTGATTGAACACAGGCTTCTGCGCGGCGGATTTTTCTGTTTCTTCCATGGTCTTCGACGGGGAAATCAACAGTTTTATCGGTTTTGTTCTCATAAGGCACGCACACTGAGCAGGCAGGGGTTTTGTTCATCCCAGAGCATAGGGAACGTCTCAAGCGGGATGAATCCCATGGACCGGTAGAACGCCCTTGTTTTTTCGTAGCCCTTGTCCGGATGGGACGAATCGAGGGTCTTGACCTGGATGAAGGCGTAGCCTGCTTTTTGGGCATAGGCCAGGGCGGCCTCTACAAGATGCCGGCCGATGCCGCGGCGGTGATGGCGCTGTCTGACACCCATGACATGAATTTCCACAGTGTACCGGTTATGCGCTTTGAGGCCGAGAAATCCGGTGTAACCATCTTCGTCCATGCTGGCGAAAAACGTCAGGCCGGGACTCTTTTCGATATAATCAGCCCTGGCTTCGGGGATACCGAACCAGGGGGTAAGATCGTCGAGTATCGCTTTTGTGATTGTTTTTTTGAGCTCGGGGTTATCAATTTGTCTGGTCGTCACGGATCACACTTCCTTTGTCGGGCGTGGTTCGCCACAAATAAAACACCGACCGGTGTTTTATTTGAAATGTTTTTTGTATTCGCCGTAGCCTTCTTTTTCCAGGGCGTCCACAGGAATGAAACGGAGCGAAGCGGAATTGATGCAATAGCGCATGCCGCCTTTTTCTTCGGGTCCGTCGTCAAAGACGTGACCGAGATGGGAGTCGGCGCTTTTGCTTCGCACTTCGGTGCGGCGCATACCGTGCGATGTGTCGAACGTTTCCTTGACTTCACCAACGGGTTTCGTGAAGGATGGCCAGCCGCAACCGGCGTCATACTGTTCATTCGTTGTGAAAAGGACCTCGCCACTGACGACATCGACATAGATGCCTTCCTTGTCGTTGTCGTGATAGGGGTTCGCAAACGGTGGTTCGGTCGCATTTTCCTGGGTCACCTTGTATTGCAACGGTGTGAGGCGTTTCTTGAGTGCTTCTTTATTCTTCTTATTATCATCTTTCATGTTATCACCACCTATTTCCATGATAACATGCTTGCCGCATCGACGATGGAATTTCGCTCGCCGTCATTGGTGATCAGTGATGGTGTTTTCTTTCCTCATCGTCGTCCTGGATGTCGATATCCTCATCGCGGTCGAAATCCTCTTCTTTCATGAATTCGAAGACCGAGGATTTGATATGAGTCTTTCCTTTTGAAAAGAAACGGACGGTTTTAGAGGGGAAGAAAAGCGTATTGATGATCGGAATCAGCAGAAACATCAGCCAACCGGGATGCCAGAAATCATCAAGAACGATCCCTAAGACGAGATAGGTGATGGTGATGGCCAGGGTAACGCCCTTGCGGGCATCCAGATGGCCATTCAGCAGCGTATCGGAAAGCGGAATGGCGAAAAAGACGATCCAGCCGGGATGAGCGAGGTCGAAGCCGAAATGGAGCCACAGAAACACAAGTAGTGCGATCAGGGGCATCATCTGGTTCAGCCTTCTTTTGATATCTCTGGAATAAAGCAGTGCGGATAGCGGAATCAGTAGAAAAAAGGTGAGGCCCAGCAGCCAGTCCTCAAGGACGAAACCACTGAAAAGGAAAAGCAATAGACTGACCAACGGGGTTGCGGCGACAATACGTTCTCTCATGACAATCACTCCTGTAATTTTTCGACAAGCACCACGAACGGGGCTTGTGATTTATTGATGAACTCATATCTGAGCACATTGTAGGTTTTGCTGGAAAGCGTTGAAAGATAGGGTAGCAGGCGGTCCGCCTCCCTTTTTCCCTCGGGGTGGCCGGTGTAGAAGGTGATACTAAGAAGACCGTGTACGGAAAGCATGTTCAGGGCTTCCTTGATGGCGATCAGTGTCTCTTCGGCGCGGGTGCTCAGTGATTTGTCACCACCGGGAAGATAACCGAGGTTGAACATAATGACTTTCGGTGCGGTTTTCAGATGTTGGCCCATCTCAGCGTGGCTAGCTTTGATCAAAGTCACGTTTTCAAGCCCTTCTTCCTGCAGACGGCTTTTCGTGGCACTGATTGCGCTTTGCTGGACATCGAACGCGTAGACATGCTCGCATCGGGCGGCTAAAAACACCGTATCAAGGCCATTGCCGGCGGTGGCATCGACAGCGATGTCGGTCGGAAGGACCCTTTTTCCGATGATATTGTGCGCGAATGGTATGATTTTCTCCATCTTCTCACCCCGTATTCATATCCATTATAGCAAATCCCCTGTCTTTTGTAAGTCCATTTTTTGGATTACGGCCTTTTGTTGCTGTTTCTTTTGAAACAGGGTATAATTGAACTACCAAAAGACAGAGGTGATCGCCATCGTAAAAGAAAACGGAAAAACGATCATGCAACAGGCAATCGACAAAGCCAGAAAAACAATGAACGATGATCTGGGCGGGCCTTTTGGTGCCGCCATCATCAATGAAAACGGCACAGTGCTCGCAGTCACGTCCAATTCTGTTCTCAGCGACAACGATCCCACCGCACACGCGGAGGTCAACGCCATCAGAGCCGCCACCAAGAAGATAGGCAGTTACGATCTTAGCGGCTGTGTGCTTTATACGACCTCCTATCCTTGTCCGATGTGCCTCGGGGCCATCCTGTGGGCGAACATCCGTACCATCATCCACGGTTGTCGTCCCGAAGACGCCGATGCGATCGGATTCAGGGACGGCTTCATGTACGATTTCATCAAGGGCGACTGTGAAGATGAGAATATCCTCGTTATCAAAGAAAAACATCGCGAGGATTGTCTGGCTTTGTTCAAGGAGTACAAAGACAGCAACAAGACCCTCTATTAGAAAAAAGAATCGGAGGCTTCCGATTCTTTTTTTTCTATTTGTCACCCATGGTGAGCGCCATGACCGCTTTGGCGGTATGCAGACGGTTCTCGGCTTCCTGATAGACAATGGAGTGCGGCCCGTCGATGACGACGTCCTCCACCTCGTTGCCCCTATCAGCCGGGAGCGCATGCATGTAGCACACATCATCCTTGGCAAGTTTGATCATCGCCTCGGTACACTTCCAGTGTTTGTTTGACTCGAGCACCTCGTCGATGATTGCATCACTGGTGTTGCTTGCCCAGCTGCCCCAGTTTTTGGGAATGACAATGTCCGCGTCCCGGTAGGCCGCCTCCATATCATTGGTCACCGTGAAGGCGCCACCGTTTTCCAGCGCGTTCTTCTTGGCTTTTTCAATCACCCACTCAGGCATCTCATAACCCTCAGGATGCGCAAGCACGACGTCCATGCCGTAGCGCGGGAACAAAAGACTCTGGGTGAGCGGGACGCTGATCGGTTTCTTGTGACTGGTCGCATAAGCCCAGATGATCGAGACCTTGAGGTTCTCGGTCTTCTTCTTCACTTCCTGGATGGTCATCAAATCGGCCAGACCCTGGAAGGGATGGTAAAGGTCGCACTGCAGGTTCATGACCGGCACCGTCGCATTATCGGCCATCTCGCGCAGGAATTTGTTCCCGGTTTCCCAGAAACAGTTTCGGGCGGCGATGCCATGTCCGTAGCTCGAAAGGATGATGGCGGTGTCTCTTCCGGTCTCGCCGTGTGAGATCTGCATGGTCGTGCTGTCGAGGAAGTTCGCGTGGCCGCCGAGTTGGGCGAGCCCCGCTTCCATGGAGTTCCTGGTCCGGGTGGACTGTTCGAAAAACATCAAAAACGCGGTCTTGTTCTTGAGGAAATCGGTCGGTTTGTTTGTCAGGAAAGCATTCTTCAATTCCTTTGAGACTTCGAGCACCTTGTCGATTTCGGTTTTGGTCCATTCCTCCAAGGTGATGAGGTGTTTGCCTTTGTATAGTGGTTTCATCTTATCGCTCCTCTTTATGTTTTTTCTCTTTCAGATAGAGTCCGGGGATGACCGCATACATCGCGGCCGCTTTCACGAGATGGGCTTTTTCCGTTTTTTCATCCGGGGCATGCGCTTCCTTCTCGTGACCCGGACCGAAACCGATACAGGGAATGTTGTGGCGCCCCATGATCGCCACACCATTCGTCGAAAACGTCCATTTGTCGACCAGCGGTTCTTCGTTGAAAAGACTCTTGTAGGCTGTCACGAGTGTTTTGGTCGCCTTGTGGTCTTCAGGCAGAACCCAGCTTGGGAAGTAGGCCTCGGTCGGATAGACGAGACCAGTATAGGCCGGTTTTTTATAATCATACATCGATACGGTCGCCCCTGTCTTTATCACACTGGGAAGGGCGCGTATTTCTTCAAGTGCCTGTTCGTGAGTCTCGCCCGCGGTCAATCTTCTGTCTATGGAAATGCCGCAGCCGTCCGCCACCGCGCAACGGGACGGTGAACTTGAGAAAATCTCGGAAACGGTCAATGTGCCCTTACCCAAAAATGCATCGTCTTTAAGCCTAGTGGCAAGATCCTGCAGTTCCTCCAATATCAGACCCATTTTATAAATCGCGTTCTCACCGCGTTCGGGTGCGCTGCCGTGGCAGGAGATACCGCTTGTGGTGACCTTGATCTCCATCCGGCCCCTTTGCCCCCGGTAGATATTGCAGGAGGTCGGTTCGGTAATGACGACAAAATCCGGTCTGATTTTCTCCTGTTCGATGATATACTGCCAACAAAGCCCGTCACAGTCTTCTTCCTGGACGGTTCCGGTCACCAGCAACGTGTAGTCGTCCATGAGCCCGAGTTCTTTGATGATTTTGCCGGCGTAGACCATCGCGGCCATGCCGCCTTCTTGATCGCTTGTGCCCCGCCCGCCGATATGACGGTCATCCTCGAAACCTTCGTAGGGATCGAAACTCCAGTTCTTGCGCTCACCGACGCCGACGGTGTCGATATGCGCATCCATCGCGATGAGGGTCTTTCCTTTTCCGATGGTGCCATGGATATTGCCCATGCGATCGATACGGACGGTATCGAAACCGACCAACTCCATCTCTTCTTTGATTCGCTCGATCACGGCGCGTTCCTGGCCGCTTTCGCTCGGGATCAGGACCATGTCCCTCAGAAATCTCGTCATCTGCGGTTCATAGTTTCTGGCTTTTTCCAACACATCTTCAAATCGCATTCTCAACGTCCCTTTCCTCTTTGTTCCATGATTTTATTGTCGTAGTGTTCGATTTTACCGTAAGCTTCATCCCAGAATGTCATCGACTTCATCCGGTCGAGATAGCGCAACTCATAACCAAAAGGCAGCCAGTCATCCTCTTTTTGCTTGAAAAGCCGAGCCTTTTCCTCCAAAGACCGGCAATCCTTGATGTTGTCGGTTGTCGCCTTATGGAAGATATCATCGAACCAACGCGCAAGCACCGTGCCATTTATCTCGAGACTGCGTTTTTCAAGATCCGTTAACACACTGTCGTACCTGTCATAACCATCGGTCGCCACAGTGACGACATTGTCCCCCGGTCCCAGCCTCAGGTATTTCGCCATCTTGATCGCGCCGATGATGTTACAGATTCCAGAAACACCGAAAATGTCGCGCATGCTTTCGACCATGGGAAGCTCGACACCTTTTTCCTCCAAGACCTTTGCGCCATCACGGATGACCTTCAGGCCTCTGACCGCATCCTCATCGGAAACCAGAGTGATGAAGTCTGTGTTCAACACGTTGTGAATCAACGTGCACATCTTGTCACCGATGCCTTCGATACGGTGTTGTCCCCGGCCGCCGTGCATGAGTGTGGCGCATTCATAAGGCTCCAGGGCGGCGATTTTCGCTTCCGGGAACATTTTTTTTATCTGGTCGCCGGCAGCGAGGGTTCCCGCCGAGCCGGGGGCCGCCGCGAAACAGGCGATGCGACCGTTGCCGATCTTTTTCACCGCGTCGATCGCGCTGTTACCGGTCACGTGGCGGTGGAACCGGTAGTTCGGCATCAGTTCGAACTGAGCCAGCGCGACGTTGCGGGCGTCCTTTGTCATCTCATGCGTCTTTTCAAGTGTCAAAATCACATCGGACTCGGTACCGGGGGTAAGTTCGAGGTCGGCGCCATAGGCTTTGATGCGCGCGTAACGTTCTTTGCTCATCGTATCGGGCATGATGACCGTCGCATCCACCTTCATGAGGTTCGCGATATAGGCCACACCGATACCGAAATTTCCGGTCGACGGCCCTAAGATGCGGTGCTCACCCGGGATGATGTCACCGTCGATCGCGCCTTCGATCAATGTCGCGTAGGCGGGGCCGACCTTGTGTGAACCGCTGGGAAAATACTTGCCTAGCAACACCACGATATTGGCATCGACACCGGTGATCGCTTTTGGGAGTACGATTTTTCTGACTTCGTTGTTTTCGTCTTTCCAGGTGATGTTGTAAAGATTATAGGGGTCTAGTTCGTCCTTCTTGGCATGGAGCGCTTTTTTCCGGATCGCAAGCGGAATCTTTGCCGGATTCAGCATCTCCGCATAAGTCGGTCCGTTTGGGATCTTGGTCATGATTTTTCCTCCTTGTGGTTCCTCAGATACTGCCTGAGCACGTCTGATTCCTCATAGGTGCCGACGGGTTCGGGGATCTTATCGCGGATACTGTCGGGGTCTTTCAGTCCGTTGCCGGTGATGATGACCGTGACACGCGCATCAGCCGTGATGATGTTTTGTCGGTATGCTTCAACAAGACCGGCCAGGGAAGCGGCCGCAGCCGGTTCACCGAACAGACCTTCCTTTGAACCGAGCAGCAACGCTGAATCCAAGATCGCCTGATCGCTGACCGTGATGAAGGCACCACCGGATTTTCTGACCGCCTCCATTCCCTTGACGGGATTTCGCGGCAGACCGACCGCGATGGAATCGGCGATGGTGTTCTCCTGTGTCTCGATCAGCGCGGTCTTGTTCTTCCAAGCCCTATGAAAAGGGGCGCATCCTTCGCTTTGCACACCAAGAAGTTTCGGGATTTTTCTCGTCAGACCGATTGAGAAAAAATCCAGAAACCCCTTGTACAGACCGGCGATTGTACAGCCGTCGCCGACACTCACACAAACCCACTCAGGCACATCGAAATCCATCTGTTCGGCAATCTCATAGGCGACGGTTTTCTTACCCTCGACCAAGTGCGGATTGATCGCAGCGTTACGGTCGTACCATCCGAACGACTCGATCGCTTTCCTGGACATCTCGAAGGTCGCTTTGTAATCACCCTCGATACGGACGAGATGCGCGCCGTAGGCCTGAAGCTGGGCGAGTTTGCCTTTCGGGGCGCGTTTCGGGACGAAAATCACCGAATCCAGACCCATTCTCGCCGCGTTGCCGGCCAAAGAGGAGGCCGCGTTCCCCGTCGAGGCGCAGGCAATGGTTTTCTTTTCCGCTTCAATGGCTTTGAAGACGCCGACCGCCGAGGCTCTGTCCTTGAGCGAGCCGGTCGGGTTCGCCCCTTCGTCCTTGAAGTAAAGCGGGCCGGAGCCAAGGGTCTTTTCCAAAGTGTGGCTTCTGTAGTGCGGGGTGTTTCCGACACGAAGCGCGCGGCTGAAATCGGTGGTCTTAAGACTCATAAGCGGCGCATATCGCCACATGGAGGCATCGGTGTTCGAACGGAAATAATCACGAGTCACGGTTTTTTTCATGGCTTCGTAGTCGTATTTCACATCCAGTATGCCCGTCAAACCGCAATCGGGGCAGGTCAGTGACGTGAGGTCGGCGGCAAGCTTTCTTCCGCACAGGGTGCATTCATAGTGACTGATGAAATCCATGGTCTCACTCCTCGCTCTCGATTGGGACATTGATGAACTTGTCGACGTCGAAAAGGCCTTTGTCGGTCAGTTTGAGTTTGGGAATGACCGCAAGCGATAAGAAGGCGAGTTGGATGAATGGATCGCTGATCGCCGCCGACAGTCCCATGTTGCGGATATCGGCTTTCATCGTCTCGAGGTTCTTTGCGACTTTTTCCGGATCCTCGTCGGTCATGATGCCTGCAATCGGCAGCGGCAGGTGGCCGATGAGTTTTTGATGATGAACGAGGGCGATGCCACCGCCGGTATCGATGATCTTTTCCATGGCCATGCGCATCGCCGCATCGGAATCGCCCGCGACGATCAGATTGTGCGAGTCATGGGCGATCGTCATGGCGAGGGCGCCGTTTTTGAAACCGAAGCCTTCGACCAGCCCCAGGCCGACATTCCCGCTTCGCTTATGACGTTCGATGACGGCGAGCTTCATGATGTCGTCATCATTGTTGTTGACATAGGTCTTTTCCTTGACGCTGACGCTTCTTCTCAAGTCTTCTGAGAGGATATTGTTCTTGACCAGTCCGATGACCCGCACCGTATTCTTTTTTAGTCTCAGCGTGAAATCAACTGCGTCGGGGTCGATACGGACGGTGTTGAGGACGGCATGGTCCGTGAAGGGTTTGGCTTCTAGAAGAAAGCGGTCGTTTTCAGCCACCTTGACACCCTTTTTGTAGACGGCGACAGGTTCTATCTTCTCAAGGCGCTCAAAAACCACAAAATCGGCCTGATAGCCGGGCGCGATGGCACCGATGCCGTCAAGCTTATAACATTGTGCGGGGTTCAGTGTTGCGATTTTGATTGCTTCGATTGGTGAAAGTCCGCTTTCAATCGCCAGATTGATGTTATGGTTGATATGACCTTCTTTCCTGATGTCTTCAGGGTGTTTGTCATCCGTACAGAAAAGCAGGCGGTCCAGGAAAGCTTTTTCCACGCCCGCGAGGAGTTTTCCCGCATTTCTTGTGACAGAGCCCTCGCGCAGATGGACATACATGCCGAGTCCGACACGTTCGATCATCTCCTCGACGGTCGAACATTCATGGTCCGTGCGGACCCCCGCGCTGATATAGGCATTGAGAGAAAGACCGGAAAGACCCGGCGCATGGCCGTCGACGGGACGGCCCCGCATGATCTTTATCTTTTCATGGATGTCGGCCTCGCCGGCGAGAACACCGGGATAATTCATCACCTCACCCAGACCGAGGATGCCCGGCGCATCTTTCAGCGCCTCGACGTCCGAGGGGGCGATGGTCGCCCCGGCGGTTTCGAAGGTGGTGGCCGGAACGCTTGAAGGAATCATGGTGAATATTTCAAGAGGTGTGTGCTTCGCGGCCTCGAGCATGAAACCGATGCCGTCTTTGCCGCAGACATTCGCAATCTCATGGGGGTCTGCGATAATCGTCGTGGTGCCTTTGGGCATGATTGTTTTTGCGAACATCGGCGGCGTGAGCATCGAGGATTCGATATGGACATGCCCGTCGATGAAACCCGGTGCGACAAAGGCGCCCTTGAGATCAATCTCGCGGTCACCACGGTAATGACCGATTCCGAGGATGATGCCGTCTTCGACCGCGATATCGGCTTCCTCGACGCTTTCGGTGAAGACGTTGACGATCTTCGCATTTTTGAAGACGAGCTCGGGCGGGGTTTCGTTTTTCGCGCTTTTCATCTTTTTTTCATACTGCATGGCGTGACTCCTCTCATCCTCCGATACGGGTGATGAAATCACCGATCAGATTAAGTGCGACCCGCTTACGGTAGCGTTTGTTCGAACGTTGGTCGTCAATGGGTCTGATAAGCGGTTCGTAATGCTTGAGAATGTCTGGTTTGCGTGTCATCAGTGCTTTCTTCGAAAGACCAATCAACGTCTGTTCGAACGCTTTGTCGCGGATGACGGTGACATTGACCGCGCCCAGGCTCATCCGGATGTCTTTCAAAACATCCGAATCAAAACTGTAGACCGCGGCGAAGGATACCTTCGATATGGCATCGGCCCGCCGGCCGCCGACCTTGACGAAATACGTTTGTTTCGCTACGCCGATCGGTATGTCGATCGCCTTGATGATCTCCTCCGGCATGAGGACTGTCTTGGACGGTCCCGTGACAACCTTGTCGACCGGCAGAATCTTTTTCTCTCCGAGACTTTCAATCACGATGCGAGCATCGAGAAGATAAAGGATCAAGATCAGATCCCCCGCCGGTGAGGCGTTGGCGAGATTGCCGGCGAGCGTGGCGACGTTCCGGATGGCCGGCGAAGCGAAAAGTCTCAGGCATTCTTTCATCACACCCGGCGTCTTCGGATGTGCAAGAAGCCTGTCGAGCGTCACCGCGCCACCGATTCTGAGTATGTCTTCTTCTTCGCTTATGTCGTTTAGTTCGCTCAGATTGTGGATGTGCAGGATGTCCTGTTTGAACTTGGGCGGGGTTTCGGCCCAGTTCCTGTGTCTTACCATCATGTCGGTGCCACCGTTGATGATCCGGTACTTCCCGCTTGCCAGGATTTTCAATGCTTCTTGATAACTGCTTGGAATCACGTTTTTCACCACGGACCATCACCGCTTTTCGAGGCACGCCGGATCGCTTTCACGATCATGTTGTAGCCTGTGCAGCGGCACAGGTTTCCAGACAGCCCTTCCCTTATCTCTTCTTCGCTCGGGTGGGCGTTTTGCGAAAGGATGTTCTGAGCGGCCATGATCATACCGGGGGTGCAGATACCGCACTGCGTGGCCCCTTCTTTTAGAAATGCGGTCTCGAGAATTTCGTACCGCTTTGTTTGCCGGTACCCTTCGATGGTGAGGACCTTACTGCCTGATACGGCGGCGAGCGGCAGGATGCAGCTGTTGACCAGGCGGTCATCGACGAAAACGGCACAGGCTCCGCATTCACCCTCGCCGCAACCCTCCTTCGGGCCGGTCAGTCCGAGTTCCTTTCTCAAAATATCAAGGAACCTGGTGTCGCCGCGCGCACTGAGCGTGACTTTCTTGCCATTGAGCGTGAATGTGATCTCATTCATCCTGCATCAGCTCCATCAGGGATTCCGGGGTAGCGGGAATCCGGTTGATTTTCTGGCCGGTGGCCTGTTCGATCGCCAAAGCGACCGCTGGTGCGCCACCGACGAGTGTCAGCTCACCGACACCCTTCGCACCGTAGGGGCCAAGCGGATAGGGGTTGTCCATGATGTGGTTGTGGGATTCGGCGACGTCGACCGCTGTCGGAATGATATAATCGGTGAGGTTCTTCTGGCTGATTTTGCCGGTCTCGTGGTTCATGACTTCCATATAACCATAAGCGAGACCCTGGGCCTGACCGCCGTCCATCTGTCCTCTGACAATGCGTTCATCGATCGCTTTGCCGAGGTCATAGACGGTCCATACATTTTTAAGCCTGGTCTCATAGGTGATGGGCGAGACTTCGACTTCGACGACATTGACGCCCCAGGAGTAAGCGGGATAGGCATCACCCTGCATCGTTTCCTGGTCCCATTTGACATAGTCGGGTTGCGCGTATTTCTCCGAGACCACGACTTCCTGACCGCCGACCCACTGAGACTTCATCTTCTTGGCCGCACGGGCGAGAAGGCCGCCGACGATCATCATCGTCCGCGAAGCCACAGTCGGCCCCGAATCAGGCACATAGCGGGTGTCGGGATTGGCGAAAGTGACGTTTTCAACCGGGATATCGAGCACGCCGGCCACGACTTTCTTCAACGTCGTTTTGGGTCCCTGGCCCATATCCACCGCGGCGGTGAGTATATGGACGATGTCCCTGGTATCTTTTTTCAGTCGCACTTCGGCCTTGATGATGTCCTGTTCGCCGCTGCCTGTGAAGCCGCAGCCGTGGAGAAACCAGCTCATGCCGATGCCGCGGTTCGATTGCTTTTCGCTATATTCTCTGTATTTATCATGGTAATTGGAAATATCGGTTGCCTTAGCGATCATGTCCCGCATGATGATGGGATCTCTGAAGACACCGCCGGTCGCGGTCAGATCGCCTTGGCGGACAAGATGATCCATGCGGAACTTGAACGGGTCTTCGCCCAATGACCGTGCGATGTGATGGATGAACATCTCGATCGCGAAAATCATCTGCGGGGCGCCAAAACCGCGGAAAGCCCCGTTTGGCACCGTATGAGTCTTGTAGACATCGCCGCTCACGGTGAGGTTGGCGACGGTGTAGGCGTTGGTGACCGCGAGCATACCGCGCGAGAGGACCACCTTGGACAAGCCCAGATAAGCCCCGCCGTCCAGTCCGACATGACTTTTGATCGCCGTTATTTTTCCGCCTGCGTCAATGGCCGCGGTCATGGTGATCTTTGCCGGATGACGCTTGGTGGTGACTTCCATATCCTCTTCTCTTTCATAGACGAGTTTGATCGGCCTGCCGATTTTCTTGATGGCGACCGCGAGCTGACAGGCCATCAGCGAGGGAAATTCCTCCTTGCCACCGAACCCGCCGCCGACATACGCCTGGATCACGCGAACGGCGTTTTCGTGGACGTCCAAAGTCCGCATGACGGCCTTTTTCACATAGTATGGACACTGAATCGAACCGATGAGGGTGCACCCCTCATCCTCGGGGTAACCGATGAATGCCTGGGGTTCGATGTAGGCTTGTTCCTGATAGCCTGTCTCATAGGTCTCTTCTATGATTCTGTCGGCTTTCTTGAAAGCCTCTTTCGTCTTGCCCTTCTTGAAATTGAGTTTGGCGATGCTGGTGTTGAAGCCGAATTCCGGTTCTCGCGGTTCGTAACGGATTTCGATTCTATCGATGATGGCGTTGATGACTTCTTTGTCCTCTCCGACCACAAGCATGATCGGCTCACCGATATGATTGACGGTGGTTTCGGCGAAAACGGGCCAGTCCGATTCGATCATGTTGACCACGTTGTCTCCCGGGATGTCGGTGTAATCGACGGTATGATAACCATCGGGAATCTCGGGTAGTTTGATTTGCTTGATCAGACCGTGGGCGATGGTGGCCCGGACGGTTTTGGCATAGAGCTGTCCTTCCAAACGGATATCGCTCGTATACTGCGCCCTTCCGGATATTTTTTCTCTGCCTTCGACATTGTCGATGCCGCTGGAGATATCTTTTCTCATCCTACTCACCCACATTTTCCATCCTGATTGCGTCGGTCGGGCAGATGGAGACGCATAAACCGCAGCTGAAACATTTCTCAGGATTGAAGGTTATCTTGTCTTCGAACGTGATTGCGAAATAAGGACAGGTGCGCTCACAGCGCATGCACTCGATACATTTTTCCTCGATCAGCTCGGGCAGTCTTTCTTCAAAAGACACACGGTTTTCAAGCGGGGTGACGATCACGTCCTGGATACTGTCGAACCCGTATTTTTTCAAGACGTGAGGAAGATCGGCGATGATTTTCGCGTAGAGTTGTCTGCCTTTCAGCAAAGCGCCTGAGAGCATCTGAACGGCGGACGCGCCGGCAAGCAGAAATTCAAGGACGTCTTCGGCCCGGCTGATGCCTCCCACGCCGATGACGGTCAGTTCCGGTTCGGCCTGTTTGATCTTATAGACGGTCGCCAAGGCCAGATTCTTGATCGGTGGGCCGCTCGTCCAGACAAACCCGTCTTCACTGCCGTATTCGATCGCCCTCATGTCAAGGTTGACATTCAGTGTCGGTCCGAGTGAGTTGATGGCGACAACGCCATTCGCACCGTTTTCCCGGATGGTCTTCGCATACGCCGACGCATCGGGGATATGGGGGCTTATTTTCATGTAGAAGGGTTTATCGGTCAGTTTTCTTATCGTGCTGACAATCGAAGCGATGCGCGAAAGGTCGGTCCCGACATAGTGGGTCGAGATCTCAAAGGCGCTGGCGAACTTGTCGAGCAGCGGAATCAGGACTTCCATGTCCGCTTCCGTGTAGCCGACGCTCACGATGAGGGGACGGTCATTGTCTTGCATATAGCGCGGAAGAAACGACGCCACCCATTTGTCTTTCTCATGTTCGCTCCACAGTTCGCTGTTCATGATGTGGTTCTTACCCGCATAGATGCAGGGTCTCGGAATCTCGGGCTTCTTTGTCGAGATGGTCTTGGTGACCACCGCGCCGCAGCCGGCGACCTCGCGCATGAAACGCAGTTTCTCCTCGTCCCCGACAAGCGGACCGCTTGCGGGCATGAGCGGATTGGCGAGCACCAGGTTGTCGAATGATGTCTTCAGATTCATCTCATGCACCCTCTTTTCTTATTTTTTCCCATAGTGCCGCGGCATAATCCCTTGAAGCGGCGACTTCGTCTTTCAGTTCGGCGGCGACTTCATGATCATGCACAATCAAAGTGCCTGCGACATAGACCTCAGAGGGTTTGAAACTCTGAAACAGTCCGAAAAACAGATGGCCGGTGGCATTGGTCTTTTCCATGGGTGTCGGCGGGTCATAGGAAACGAGCAGGAAATCCGCCTCATAGCCTTCTTTCAGACGGCCGAGTTTCACACCGAGTGATTCGGAGACATACTCATAGGTATCCTTGAGCGTTTTCTCGAAATCTTCAAGCGTGAACGCCGACGGGGTCTGTTCGCGCAGATGGGTCACGTGGCTCAGATTCAGATATTCCCCCGTGACCGCGGCGCCGAGACCGTCATTGCCGACAATCACCGGGACCGAGGCGTCCTTCAAAAGCCGATAGTTTGGGACACCGACGCCGTTGTTCATGTTCGAACTCGGATTGAGAGCGACGACGCAACCGTGTTCTTTGAGCAACCGCGCTTCATTCTCATCGATATGAAGGGCGTGCGCGATGATGCTTCCGGGGTTGAGCAGCCCATGACGAGCGAGTCGTTCGACGACGCGCTCACCGTATCTATCCATGCAATCGGTCTCATCGGTCTCGCTTTCGGCGACGTGGATGTGGATGGGGTTTTCACCCAGTGCCGCTTTCACTTTTTCCAGTGTTTTTTCAGAAAGCGAAAGCGAGGCATGTAGCCCGAACAGACCGCGGTGGAAAGAAGAGCTTTTTTCAAGAAAGCCGCTGTTTTCACGGATGCAGGCGTCGACATCGAAACGGTCGCTTGTTTCAAAGGCGAAAAGCCCGCGTAGCCCGACCTTGTCGCAGACAGCGTGCTTCAGGGTTTTCAGCGCCCCTTCGACGGTGCCGCTCGCATGATGATCGATCAGGGTGGTCACCCCGTTTTTGACATGGTCGACCGCGCTCACGACGGCGCTTTTGTCAATGGTCGCAAGATCAAGGCTTCTATCGAGACGCCACCACTGTTTTTCCAGAATATCCATGAAATTCTCGATGGTCGCCTTGTTCGACCACCCGCGGGCGAAGGCGGAATAGATATGCGTATGACCGGCGATCAGGCCCGGTAAGAGGAGTTTGCCGCCCGCGTCGATGATCTCGTAGCCCTGGTCGTTGAAGTCGCGCATCGGCCCGGAATCCAGAATGGTCTCGGAAAAGATCACATAACCATTCTCGTGGTAATCATGATAGTCGTAGATACGCGCGTTAATAATCGCCTTGATTGTCTTCATTGTTGATCATCCTTCCCTCACCGGGGGTGAAGACCCCGTCTTTGAGTAAGAAACGTCCGCCTTTGATGGTGGCGGTGACTTTTCCTGAGACCTCGAGTCCCATGTACAGATTATGGTCGGCATCGCCGTGATGGTGCTTGAGCAATCTTCTTTCTTTTTGATAGATGAAGATGTCGGCCCGTTTGCCTGGGGCGAGCGTTCCGCGTCGTCTGTCGATCCGGTGGATGCGGGCCACATTGCGGGTCATTTTGTCGATGATCGTCGCACCGAAGCGGTGATACATGATATCGAAAGACTGTTCGACACCGCCGATGCCAAGCGGGATATCCTTGAGTCTTGGCTTTTGTTTATCGGCTTTGTGGAAGGCGCAATGATCGGTACCGATGGTGGCGATATCATCAATCATCGACCGCAGAAGCTTCTTCTCGGCTTCGATGCGTAGGGGCGGCGCGAAGGTGAAAAGATGACCGTCCTCCTGTCGCAACTTTTCAAGGTCGAAGGTGAAATACTGCGGACAGCTTTCGATGATGAAGCGCCGGTTGAGAAGGTGCGGATAGGTCTTTTTCAGCTGACGGAGCGTCTCACCGCTCGAAAGATGCACCATGTAGAGACTTCCGCCGTGGATGTCGACGAAGCTTGCGAGTTTGAGCGCCTCGACCGTCTCGCTTTCCCGCGGTCTTGAAATGGGAAGGTCTTCGTGGGTGAAGGCATCATCCAAGGTGATCATCCCGTCACTTTCGATGTGGACAAGCAAGAGGAAATCATGTTTGTCCGACAACCGCAGAAGTCGGATGATATCCTCGTCGTTCGTTCTTCTTCCGCTATCGGAATAGGTCGTGAAGAGTTTAAGGGTGTCCATACCGAGTGATTTCATGGTCAAAACGAAATCCTCGAGATCGCAATCGGGGTGTTTGATGGTCGCATGGAACTTATAGTCGATATGGGCGTCTTTCGCCGCTTCATACCGCTTTTTGAATGCTTGTCTGAGCGCGCCGGGATTGTCGACGGGATCGAGAAAGTCGATCACGGTGGTGACACCACCGTGGACAGCGGCCCTTGTGCCGGCTTCGAAATCATCGCGGGCGCGCGCGAAACCAAGGTCGAGACCGAAATGGACGTGCGGATCGATAATCCCCGGCATCACCATGTTGCCGCGGGCATCATGGGTCGAAAGGCTCTTCAGATTCTCATCGGTGATTCGCTCTATGGTGTCGCCCTTGATATAGATGTTGCGTTTTTCGAAGGCGCCGTCCAGGTAGACAAGGCCGTTTTTGATTGAGAGATCGTACATGGTCGCACCTCATTTGCGGATGATTTCATAATTTCTGACATCAAAGGTATCGAGAAAACTATCAAGCAGTTCCACGCGGATACTCAGATAGATATCGAGACCGCTGCCGACAAGTTTTGTGACAACGTCATGAAGACACTTCCCTTCCATTTCGAGGAGGCCGACTTCATCCAGGAAAAGCGGTTCCACTCCGGACGCGATGAGCTGGTCGAAGGTGGCCTCCATATAATCGATGGTCGCTTTATTGAAACGGTACGGGCCGATTTCGCAGGCGCTCTCGAAATGATCCGGCTGATAGATATCGCGGATGATGAGATTTCTTTTTTCACCTGTCGATAGACGCAAGGCTTCATAACTGTGGGGATGCGCACCGCGCATATGTTTCAGTGAGACAAATCCGTCACCTTCGTTGAGCGTTTCATGGATTTCAAGAAGTTTTGTGGTCTTGCCGCTATTAATCGTGCCAGTAACGATGTGAATCATCGATTGTCTCCCTCATGTGTCTGTGCCCTTTTTTGCCGTTTGAGATCGCGAGGATCTCAGACGTGATGGAGATGGCGATTTCCTCCGGTGAACCGCCGCCCAGGTCAAGGCCGATGGGCGCATGGAAATTATCGAGGTTCACCTTTTCGCCGAATGTCTCATAAGTCTTGTCGAGATAGTCCTTGAGTTTATCCGGCGAACAGAGCATCCCCATGTATTTGACCTTGATCTTGTCTTTGAGAATCTTGTTGACCACATGGTAGTCGTGCTTATGATTGGGCGTGCAGACGACCACGAAGCTGTTTTCTTTGATGCCTTCTTTCTCGATGAAATCCACGAATCCCATCTTGTGGCGACGATCGGCGCCCTCGAACTTCTCAATCACATAACCGCGGTTGTCGATAACCGTCAGATGAAAGTCCATTGTCTTGAGCACATTCGCAAGCGCCTGTGAAACGTGACCGGCGCCGAAGAGATAGATATGCGCCTTCGATCCGAGAAACTCGTAGAAAAGCGTCACCACGCCGCCACATACCATGGGCAGGGTCTTGACACCGGGCGTGACCTTGTCGCCATCGAGCAGATAACGCTCGAGAAGGTTCTTGCGGTCTTTGATGATTTCCTTGCATTTTTCACGGGCGAAAATCTCGATACATCCGCCACCGACGGTGCCCATGCCCTCGTTGTCTTCGCTGATCAGCATCTTCTTGCCGACGGCCACGGGGCCTTCGCCCATCTTCTCCACGGCCGTGACCAAGACAGCGTCCTTGCCGTTTTTCTTATAGTTCAGAATCTGTTCATAGATGTCCATCTTATCACGCTCTTTCTTTTTAGTAAGAAAGCCCGCGCATTGTCAAAAGACATACGCCGGCTTCACATTCAGAGTATGTAGGCCAAAACCAGGGCAAGAGTGAATAGCAAAGATGCGCTCACGGGTCTGATCGAATAGACGAAAGGGGCCTTTCTTGCGACCATGTTCGTGACACGGACGAAGACCAATGCGATAAGACCGCTCAAAATACCCATGAAGAGTGTGAATTCCAAAGCGGCCGCGAGACTCGTGATCTGCGCAGCCTGAAAACCGGTCAGAAGAAACTGCAGACCGAACCAACCCAGATAAAGGGATCGCCAAGCGACCGATGCGGTAACGAACGCGGCGAGACTCACCGGCAGACTTCTTTTTGACATGTAGGTGACAAGTCCGACGACGAGGAGACTTTCAAAAATGATTGAAATCATCGGATTGATGACACGCCACTGGTTCAAAGGCGTCAGGAAATTGACCGACTTGATGAGTGCGGCGACCATTCCCACATAAAGCAAGGCCGGACGGTACTGCAGTCGCATATGGGCTCTTATCAGAACGGCCGCGGCGATCGGAAACATGATGGTGCCCGCCAGAAACGGAACCGGAACCATGTGAAGCAAGGCGCCGAGACTCGCTTCAAGGATGCCCCAGATGGCACCGAAATAAAGGATGGTGAGAAAGATGTGAACTTTGTTTTTCATTGTCTATTCTCCTTTTCTTTTATAGCGTTCAGTATTTTTTCCGGTGTGATCGGTAGTGTGTCGATCCGTACGCCGACCGCGTTATAGACCGCGTTCGCAAGAGCGGCGGGCGGGGTGTCGATACCGATCTCACCGACCGATTTCGCACCGTAGGGTCCGCTTTGTTCATAGCTTTCGGCAAATTCGGTGGTGAGCTTTCTTATTTCCTTTGTCGAAGGAATCTTGTAGCTCATCATCGAATTGGTAATCAGCCGGCCGGTCTTTGTTCTTAGTTCGTCTTCGTAGGCCGCCATGCCGATGCCCTGGACGACACCGCCTTCGATCTGACCTTGTGCGAGTTTCGGGTTGATGGTCACCCCGCAGTCGACGACACTGGTGTAGTCGAGAATCTCGAATTCACCGGTTTCCTTGTCGAGTTCGATTTCGATGAAGCCCGCCATGAAGGGCGGTGGCGATTTGTGACCGACGTAGGAATCTGTGGCGGTGAGCTGTTTTTGCTGGTCGTTGTAATAAAGCTGGTTCGAAAGGTCGATCAGGGAGAGACGGGTTTCTTTTGCGGTGAAGGTCGTCCCGTCGAAACCGATGTCGTTGGGATCGGCATGCATCACCCGGGCCGCCTCGTTCATCATCATGTTTTTCAGATTCTTGGCGGCCTTCAGGACGGCGTTGCCGGAAACATAGGTGGTCGATGAGGCGTAGGCGCCTGCGTCGAACGGTGTCAGGTCGGTGTCCGATGAATAGACTGCGATCTTGTCGACGGTGGTCATCAGCTGTTCGGCGGCGATCTGAGCGAGGATGGTGTCGCTGCCCTGTCCGATGTCGGTCGCACCGATCATCAGGTTGTAAAAACCGTCGTCATTGAGCTTGATGGTGGCCGCGCCCATGTCGATATAGGGGATGCCGCTTCCCTGCATGGCGATGGCCATGCCGACGCTTCTTATCTTGTTCGCATCGGTGCGACGCGGATATTTGTTTTTCCAGTCGGTCAGTTCGAGACCGCGTTTGACGCAGTAGTCGAGCTTGCAGCTTTCCATGTTCATCGCCGTACCGGCGGTGCCCTCGCCCATGATCTCGAAAATCGGTGAGGTTTCGTTTTCCAAAATCATGTTCTTCTGTCTGAGTTCGATCGGATCCATCGAGAGTTTCTCGGCGAGCATGTCGATGGCGCTTTCTAACGCGAAGTTGCCCTGGATGGCACCATAGCCCCTGAAGGCCCCCGCGGGGGTCCGGTTCGTGTAGACGACATCGCCCTTGAAACGGACGGCATCGACTTTGTTGTAAAGCGGCAGGACTTTGGAGCCGGTCACCATGAAGACGGTGAGGGCGTGTTCGCCGTAGGCGCCGGTGTCGGAAAGACCGTAACAGTCGATACCGGTGATGCGGCCGTCCTTGGTCGCACCGATTTTCATGTCTAGACGCATACGATGACGGGTGTAGGTGGCTTCGAAGACTTCTTTGCGAGTATAGGTAAGTTTGGCGGGCTTGCCGGTTCGATACGTGATCGCGGCCACAAGCATCTCGCCGTGAAGTGCCTGTTTTCCACCGAAGCCGCCGCCGACACGGGGTTTGATCACCCGGATTTTGCTGAGGGGGATCTCAAGGGTCTGTGACAGGATGCGACGGACATGGAAGGGTGTTTGGGTCGCACTATAGAGCACGAGTCTGTCATGGTAGTCGATTCGCGCATTGACGGTGTGGGGTTCAAGCATGACATGCGCCTGCGACTGTGTGCGGAAAGACGACTCGACCACAACATCGCTTTCAGAAAGGGTTTTGTCGATATCGCCGACTTCCATGCCATAGGCAGCGGCGCGGTTCTTCTTCGGATTGAAACCGATGGGAAACATCTCGTGGATGTCCTCTTCGGGATGGATGATGGTCTGGTTGTCAAGAGCCTTTTCAAAATCAAGAACCGGTTCCAACACTTCGTAGTCGGTCTCGATCAAAGCAAGGGCTTTTAATGCGGTTTCCTCATCGGTGGCTGCGACGACCGCGACCTCATCGCCGATATAGCGGACGTAATGATCGAGCGGGAATTTGTCATGCGGTGAGGGTTCAGGGTAGCCCTGGCCGGCTCTGGTGTGGGCGTTCCGTTTGAAATCATTGTGGGTCAGGATGATTTCGACACCGGGAACTGCGGCGGCTTTTTCGGTATCGATGCGCCTGATCCGGGCAAAAGCGTGCGGGCTTCTGAGCACCTTGACAATCAGTGAGCCTTCCTGGGCCAGATCGTCGGTGTAGGCGGGACGCCCCATCATGATGCCCTTGCCGTCGATCGACGGCATCTCGTGGTTGACCTGTCTGGTTTTTTTCATGATTTTTCCTCCAGGTATGCCTTGACAGCCTTGATCTGAGATACGTATCCCGAGCAGCGACAAAGATGACCGACGAGATAATGTCTGATGGTCGCCGCATCGGGTGTTGCGCCTAGTTTTTCAAGCGCATGGACACTGAGAGCCAGACCGGGGTTGCAAAAACCGCACTGGTCGGCGCCTTCATTGCCGAATAGGCCGGCCAGACGGGCGGCTGTATTCGGAATGCCTTCGACCGTCGTGATGTGTCGTTTATCCGCACGGGCGCTCAAATAGGTACAGGATGGGACCGGTTTGTCATCGACCAAAATGGTGCAGACACCACAACTCGAGGTGTCGCATCCCCGTCTCACACTGACCAGATGATGATTTCTAAGTGTGTCGATGAGAAATTCATCCGGTTTAATCGTGAATGTCCGCTCTAGTCCGTTCAACCTCACGCGTATGTTCATGATTGTCCCGCCTTTCTGGAAGTTTCCCCGTCGTTCAGATCGAAAAGAGCACGTCGTATGTAGGTTTTCGCGAGGGACTGCCGATAAGACGCACTGCCACGGTGATTCGAGTTGAATCTGATCTCGCCCAGCGCGGTATCGATGACCTTTTCGATAAGCGCATCATCGATGGTTTTCGCTTTGTTGAGCAATTTTTCAGTCTTTTCCGCCCTGATGGCGATGCTGGGTCGCGCACCGACGGCGAGTTTGTAGCCGTCTTGATCTTTGCTCATGGCGATATTCAGTACGGGAAAATCAAGCGCGGTCTTGCTTACTTTTTTGAAGTAGGCGCTGGCCTTCCTTTTTCTGACGACGATTTTTTCGAGGATGTCGTTGAACGCGCCCTTTTGAGCGAGGAAGGTTTTCAGTGGCGTCTCACCCTGTTCATGGAAACAAAGGGTGACATCCATCACCTGTAAGGCGGTGATGATATCAGAAAAACCGTGTCTCGCGACGATGTTTCCACCGATGGTGACCACATTGCGAAGACCGACGCCCATGACACTACCGATCGCCTGGACCAGGATGCCATCATAAAGCCTGTTGATTTCAGGGTGTGTTTCAATGGTGTGCAGGGTGGTCATCGCTCCGATTGTGATGGTTTCTTCGGTGACGCTGATTGCATCGAGGCCGAGGCCCGCCAGATCGATGCCGGTTTCGATGACGCGCCCCGACAAGCGGAGCCAGGCTCCGCCCGCCACAATGGCGCTTCCTTCTTTCTTGAGTTGTTCATAGGCGTCCGCCATGGACGTCGCCTTGTGGTAATGTTTGATTTTCACGATTCGTTCTCCTCTCCTGAGACACTGAGCAACCATTTGTAATCCTTGATGCTGTCTATGTCAATCAAGATTCCTTCGTCGCCGCATGCGATGTCTTTGACATCATAGCGGTCTCTGAAAACCTTAAGATTGGATGAATCGGGTTCTGAAAGCAGTGCGTTTTTCAGGGTTTTTGAGAACCATACGGGATGCCCGCGGCGGTTGTTGTAAGTGGCGACGCGCACCCTACCTTCGGCTTTCAACAAGGTTTCGAATGTCGATGCTTTAACCAATGGCATGTCTCCCGGAAGGATGAAAAAATCCCCCTTTGTCATGGCGACCCCTATTTTGACCGATGTGAACATGCCCTCGTCATAACGTGGATTGTGGATGACCGTCACATCGGACACATCCTTGAGATGACAATCGATCTGCGTATGGTAAAAACCCGTGACAACGATAATATTTTCGACATGGGGGCGCATGGCGGCGACCACATGATCCAATATCGTCTTGTCACGGAAGCTGAAAAGCACCTTGTTGCCTTTGGCGCGGCGTCCGTAGCCGCCCGCAAGAATGATTCCATCAGTCATCGTTATCACCGTAAGCGTTTTCGTGATGTTTTATAAAAAAGAAATCATTTTGATTGTAACGGGTCTATTTCAAGGGCTCTATTCTTTTATTTATTTGAAGTAAACGTTTGTATCCTGTTAACTGTATATTGTACCATACTATTTGATTTTTGACTATGGGTCATATGATCTAAATCATAATCCGAAATCACAATCGAATCAGAGACAGTAATAAAAAAAGCGCTCACTAGCGCTTTTTCTGGTTTATTCAGACACAATAGACATCGTAGGCAAAAGCCAGTTCATAACCGAGACGCTCGGCCAGCCGGCGGCTTTGTTCGTGGGCGGCATCCCAATGCGGAATCATCCCCTGTTCCAGACACGCCTTCACATAATGCGCCCCCATAATCAAGGCGAGGCCGCGCCGGCGATAGTCGGGATGGGTGATGATTTCAATCTCATAGCCGCCAGGAAAACGGATGTAGCTCGAGATGCCACCGGCGATGCGGTCGCCGCATTTCACCACAAAGCCGAAACCATTTGATTCGAAGTCGCTGTAGTCTTTAAAGTTACAGACGAAGTCGGCGCCCCATTCTTCCGTCAAGAGCCTATGATATTTCGGCGCGTCGATTGGGACGATACTGTATTCGGAGCTGATGGAGGCCGCGATTTCACAGACGTGGGCATAGTCGATGGTCTCATGCGTGAACTTGTAGCGTTTTTTCACACGGAAGGTGTCTTTGAATGTGGTCTCAAGCAGCGTAAGCCACCGCTTTGAAGCATGGATTTCTCCACGGATTTCAAAAGCGTTGAGCAGTTTTCGCGCATGCTCATGGTCGGGGTCGCCACCGAGATAGTAGTTCCAGCCGATCCGTGATATGACAACGTTCGGGCGCATCGCTGAATCGGCGTAGGTCTCGCCGTGGAAACCGTGATAGATAGCGTCGAGGAGGTTGTCATAGCGGATGTCGTCAAAGACGTTGAAGATGGCTCGTGTTTCATCTGAATTGAGTTTTTTGAATGTCATGGCAGCCTCCGAAATAT
Source organism: Mollicutes bacterium (assembly GCA_003555335.1). The sequence continues at coordinate 97,713 of PWHD01000072.1, forward strand.
TGGTCTGGGGTTGATTTTGAAAACATGGGCGTCGCCTTGATTTACCTTTTGTCCGGTCTTTTAAGATGGATGATCTTGCCGAGTGTCGCATAAGAGGCGCCGCCGAGGCGGCCGACGACCTTCAGTTTCTCGATGTTGATCGCACCATCTTCATAAATACCCTCATCGACATGCATGGTGCGTACTCGGCCGATGAAAAGATCATTCGTTTTGACGGTCAGGGTTGTCTCCAACACACATTCGAGTCTGATTTTCGCTTCTTTGATGCCGGGGACACCGACAGTTGCGCTTGGGACAGGCGTCAACCCGGTACGCTCGACTTCGCTCACATGCGGGGCGAAGCGCGCCGAGGTATCGTTGACGGTCTTTAGCAGGTCCTCGCTCACGATATGAACGACGAACTCCTTCTTATCGAGAATGTTCCTTGCGGTATCCTTTTTCTTGTCCTTGTCCATGGAGACCGACAGAATCACAAGCGGCGGGTCGGATGCGATGGCGTTGAAAAAGCTGAAAGGGGCCGCGTTGAGGACGCCTTCTTCTGACAGGGTGGTCACGAAAGCGATCGGTCTTGGTAAGATGCTCCCAGTAAGGAGCCTATAACTTTCGCGGTTAGCGAGGGTGTCCATGTGGATGGTTTTCATGATTGCCTCCTCGTTATAGCAGAATGTTTTCATTTTAACAAGGGATGTAACACAAATCAAGTCACTTTTCACACGAAAGCTTTGGTTCAGGGCTTTAAGAGGATAGGATACTCGGTGTATCATTGACCAATGTTTCTTTGTGATATATAATTGGGCCAGAGGTAAAATATGATTGATAAGGAGCAATGCCATGTTACGCAGAGAAATGAAAGAAAACGCGAAACAACGTTTCAAGTCCCAGCACGGTCTTTCAGTACTCGTCATCGTCCTGGCCATGTTGATCATGAGCGCAGGTTCGGGAGTCTCTTTCGGTATCCTGTCCATCTTCTTGCTGCCGGTCATGGTCGGCGAGGCCAAATTTTTCTTGTCTTTGAAAGACACCGACAATGTCGATATGAATCTGCTCTTTGACGGTTTCAAAGGCGAGCGGTACCTTCGCAATGTCGCGCAGATGTTTTTGAAGTATCTCTTCATCTTTTTATGGACGCTGCTTTTGATCGTTCCGGGCATCATCAAGACGTTCTCCTATGCGATGGTCCCTTTCATCCTCGCCGATGATGCCATCGAGCTGGGCGAGGAGAGTTCGATCACCGTGAGCCGGCGCATGATGCACGGTCACAAAGGCGAGCTTTTTGTCCTTTATCTTTCCTTCATCGGGTGGATGCTGCTGAGTATGCTTACCCTGGGTGTGCTTTGGTTGCTTTATGTGGGCCCCTACTTTGAACAGACCCGGGCGATTTTCTATGAGAAGGTCAAAACCGCCTATCAGGAAAAGGCGCTTCCAAGTCCCGAATGAACCTCAGTAAACAAATGGCCGCTTATCCGTCCACGGACAAGCGGCCATTTTTTAATGAAAAAAGGAAATTGCTAAAGACAAAGCGAGTAACAGGCGTTTGCGCACAGTATTTAAAAAGCGCCGAATTCAACCAGCAAACTGAGAACAACGTAAACGATGATCGCGATTTTCACCAGGGTGATATTGCCTTTGAGCTTCGACATCACCAACAGATAGATGATCAGACCGAGTTCCACGAAGATGATGACGCTATCCAGCAGTTCCAGGATATCTACCAGAAAAGATAGAAAGTCGATGCCGGCAATAAGACCGATCAATCCGCTTAAGGCCATGCTCGCCGCAATCGCAGCCAAGATGACGAACGCGACATTGCGGGCAAGCTTGTTCTTCTTCATGTAGGCAAAAAAGAGGATGAAAAGGATTGAAGCGGCGATGACGAGCAACACAAGTGATTCAAGCATACACAAGTCTCCTTTCCTCAATCATTTTAAGATGGTTCGCAACCGGTTCTTAACATCATCATAGCACTACTCCCCGGATTGTCAAATGATTAAGTATATATTCCGCTTTTGCGATTGAAAACAAAAAAAGCGCCCGCTATTTGATTTTTTTTGCTTTTAAAACGTACGTCAGTGGTAATCCTTGCCCTGTTAAATGCGCAAAAATCATCCCTTGATCAACATCATTCTCTTCAAAATGGGTAATCATAAAACCTGATTTAACTAAAGCATTTATGATATTTGATAATGTATACGAATAACTTGTAAATACACTTGATTCGTAGGTTTTATCTGTCATATATCCCATACCAGTGGTTTCAATCCATGGGGTATCTTTAAAATAATTAAAGACAGGGTTTTTAGGAAAATCCTTATCATATTCTTCGTGATGTTTTTCAGCAATCATGTTCCCAAAAGGATGCATGTCTTCAATGATTAAATCGCCACCAAGTTTAATCGTTTTAGAAATTGTATTAAATACTGTTGTTAAATCATCAAACCAGCATAAAGCCCCAACCGTAAATAGTCCTACATCAAACTGATTGTTGAATGAATCATCAAGTGTTAGTAAGTCTTTTGCAATGAAATTTGCGTTCATCGCATTTTTATTTGCGATTGTATTCGCAAAATCCATCATGTTTTCTGCGATATCAAAGCCTGTAACCTTTTCAAAACCATATGATAAGGCCGCAAGGGTTTCTCTACCATTGTTACAACAGAATTGCCCTAATGCTTTTCCTTTTGAATCCATCGAATCAAAAATCCGATTCAAACTCGGTGTAAAAAGTTTTTTGGGGTTATTAATGATTGTTTCTAATAAAGTTTTATCAAATGTCTCGCTGCGTTCGTTAAATGCTTCTTCCCAAGCAATTTTGTTTTTATCTCTGTAATTTTCCATGGTGTTAATCTCCTTTTTTTATTGACAAATCGGTGCTTCATATGTAAGGCCGCGTGTGTCTACTGTCATATGTGAAATAACAATACTTGGATTCTGTACTTCTCCTATCTTAGGGGCAGTTGCAATATAATCAAGTACTGTAAACCCAGCAATTAAACCACCAAACGATGCGTAGTTGTTGTTTAATCCCGGGGTATCTTTATGCATGATAAAGAGCTGACTTGATGCTGAATTTGGTTGATTGGTTCTAGCTACAGATAAGACACCACAAATTATTTAGGAACCCATTGTTTGTAAATTCTCCAAAAATTGCACAAGTTTGTGTGCTTCCTTGTCCACCTTGAATCATAAAATCTTCAATAACACGGTGAAAAGGAACATCAATATAATAATCATTTTGAATATTGAGTATGAAATTATTAACTGTGTTAGGCGCTACATCTGGAAATAATTGTAATACCATAACCCCAACATTTTTAACATAAATATGAACGATTGGATTCGTATCATTTAAGCGACGTACATAAGCAACATGACTTGCAGAAATCCAACGTGCATATAATGTTGTATCTTCTTCAAAGTTTGTCATTTCTGTTACTGGATCTGGTCCTAACTTCGTTTTATACCAGCCATCAAATAAATAACCTTCTCTTGTTGGTACTGGTAGACTAAAGCTACGATTTGTTTGAATAACTATACCTTCAACTGCTTCTCCATCATTTGCATCAAAAGATAATGTGATTGAATCACCACGACATGCACTTAATGTAATCGAAGCTAAAGTTATTGTTAACAATAACAATATTTTTTTCATAATTGACCTTGATAAACATACACTATGGCAGTATTATATCACTTTTAAAGCAAGAAAACTTTGTTAATTAAACAAATCGTGTAGATTCACTTTAAATCGTGTAAAATCCAAGGTAAATCGTGAAATTGGCTTTAAATCGTGTAAAATCCAAGGCAAATCGTGTAGCACCTATTCACTTGTAGTATTTTGTCCTGATTTGCAGTAACTTTTAAAGTCAAAAACAACTCTTGAAAGCAAATAAAAGGCCTTATTAAAGCAAAAAAAGGCCTGATACAAATTGTATCAAACCTATGCTTGTTATATGGGTTGTGTAACCTATTTTAATACAATTGCGCCCCCCCATCAAAAATCTATGCACTCCTATAAAAAGGTTGCGTGCCACAATATTATCCTTTAATAGAGGTACATTCACTTGTGCTGAGTAAAGTGTCCAAAATTAAATGTGGGAAATACTCTACACAATCCAATCTATTTAAGTATGATATGTTTAAAATACTGTTCTTGGAACATTATTAGCTGTTCTATCTCTTCATTGCTATAAGACTGATTATCAGGAACTATTATTAACTTATCATCATCTTCTTCTAGTCGTCTTATAACAGCAATACATTTTCCTTTATACTCTTTAATTGGATAATCTATTCCCAACACATAACAATCTAGCTCATCCCCATCACCACTTACAGTATCAGGAACAAATCCATAATTAACCTTATATACAATATCAGAACGCTTTGGATGTACTGATCCTAATGGTCTATCTATTGAAACACTTACAATCTTTCCAATATATTTTTTTGAATCCATAAACTACTCCTCCTAGCTTTTAACCATTTTTATCTAAAGGTTTATCCTGTATTACCTTTTGTCTTGTCATTATGGACTTAATCACTGTTTTTGACAACCTCTAGACTAACTTTACTACAACCGATGCTAAATGTTGTAAATACTTGTCAAATAGTGCCACCTGTCCGATGTAGTGTGAGCCACTAGACCGGACAAGAGAGCCACTGTTTTTATCGACGCTTGCGTCGTTGTTTTATTTCTTTAATCCATAGAACTCACGCATTGATTTGTCATTCGTTGTATCGCTATGTATTTGGATTACGTGTGAGTCGTGGACAATTCTATCGAGTATCGCATCTGCGATAGTACCTTCACTGAATTTAGAATGCCAACCAATCGGTGCGAACTGCGAACAGAATAGTGTTGATGCACGTTTGTGACGGGCATGAACGATTTCGAGTAAATCACGTGATTCTGTTTCGGTTAAACTAACTAACATCCACTCATCGATGATGAGAAGTTGAGTTTTCTTAATCCCTTTAATGTATTTTTGATAAGTCCCTTCAGCTTTAGCGATAATGATTTCATTGAGTAGATCAGGGAGCCTAATATAACGAACACTATAAAATTGTTTACACGCTTCCATGCCGAAGGCACATGCTAGATATGATTTACCAGCGCCTGTTGCGCCTAATATCATAAGATTATGATGTTCTTCGATATACTGACAACTTCCAAGACGTGTGATCACGCCTTTATCGAGTTGTCGGCCGCTACTGTAGTTTATATCCGTTAATGATGCATTAGGTTGATCAAAGTTTGCTTGACGAATAATGCGGTTTAAGCGGTTGTTTTTACGACTTGTGTATTCTAAGTCTACCAAGATTCCAAGACGCTCTTCAAACGATAACGTTTGATAACTTGCATCTTGGGTTTGAGTTTCGAGTGCTTCAGCCATTGTGGTTAGTTTCATCGCTTTTAGGCGGTCTATTGTATTATGGTTTGTCATTGGATTTTCCCTCCATAATAGTCTGCACCACGTGTAAAACCATGCGGATTCTCTTTTGGTTTTGAGAGGGGTTCGTCAGTTACTTTATCTCGGTTCGTCTGAAGTATATTCTTGACACTCTTTAAACTCGGTCTGCTTGTAATACTTAACGTAATACGACAGGCGTTTTCGAGTCTTTCCCTTGAATAAGTATCTGCGAGTTTCAATAGACCCATACAACTTCTATAGGCTTGTTGTTCAATTCGATAGGCGTTAATAATTGACTCTGTGACAGTTTTGGTATACTTACCAATCTTCTCAGCCCACTCAATGAATCGTTTTTTATCCCATTGAATGTACTTTTGATGATCAACCGGCATATGGATTTCTATTGTACTATATTGCCCTAATCTCCCATAAAGCCTTGCATGCGAGGCTATTCGGTTATTCTTATAGAATATTTCGATGACGTTTTTGGTTAAACGTACATCAACTTGCTGTTTTATATATTCATAGGGTACTGAGTAGTGCATTTTTTCAACTTGTATGTGATAATTAAACTGAACCGTCGCAACCTTCCATTGCGCGAGTTCGTATGAGGCTTTAGGATGCGGTGTAAGAAAGTACTTTTCTTCTTCTAAAAATACACTTAACCTACTGCCTTCTTTTTTATGAAATGGTTTTTGATTCATTAATAGGAGTCGTTTTGCTAATTCTTGATTCATATCCGTAATAGAAAAGAACTTGTGATGCCTTAATGCGGCCACTATGCCACTAGAAACTTGTTTAACTGCGCGTTCTACGCTGGCTTTGTCTTGTGGTTTCCTTACTCTGGTCGGAATGATTACTGTATTGTAATGCTCAGCCATCTCTTGATAAGTCTTGTTAAGGATAACTTCGTAGTCTTTTATAGCCTGTACACCTGTTTTTAAGTTATCAGGTACTAGTATTTTACTGGCTCCACCAAAATATTGATACATTTTTACGTGTGCTTCAATCCAGTTTTCTAAGCTTTTAGATGCGGTGGCCCATACAAATGTGTATTGACTATATGGCAGTACTGCGACGAATAGGCTGGCTTCAAATATTTCGCCAGTCTCTCTATCAAAGATTGACATTGTTTTACCTGCCCAGTCGACTTCAATTAGCTCACCAGGTTTCCTAGTGATATGCATGACGGCGCGTTTCTTTTGGGCATATTCTCGATACAAATGACAAAATTGCGAATACATAAGTGGTGTTTCTTTGTTTGAACGAGCCTGATCGCAATACTCCATCCAAAGTAACTTTAGTGTTACGTGTTGCTTTAGATATTCTTTGTGTACCCACTCAAAGTTTACTCTGGCACGGTCATCTTCTGTAACTTTTGATGTTTTAATTTGCGCCTCGAGTGTATGATTGGTTTCTTCTTGGCTTAAAGGCCATGATAGTGCGAGTTCCTCACTTCTTTTTAATACTTTTGAGACTGTGTTCCTTGATATTCCTAAGCTAGCTGCGATTCCGCGCTGGCTTATCCCTAGGCTATGTTGCCTAAGTATTTCCCGATAGTCGGTCATCGGACACCTCCTATAAATTGTTTTGCACTTACGTGCTAATTTCATTTTATAGAAGTTTTATCCTTTTGGCTCTAAATATCGGATGAGTGGCTCAATTATTATCGGAACGGTGGCTCTCATTCACCGGACAGGTGGCTCAAATTGCTACATATTCTACA
>PWHD01000059.1 GCA_003555335.1 Mollicutes bacterium
AAATTAACCCCACCTCTTTTTTTCACTTTAAATCAGCCCGCCTAGCTAACACAAAGTGAAAAATAATCAAATTTAAACAGGGAAAATCATTTAATCTTTCACATAATCACAGTCTATTGGGGAAAAAGAAAGCGGCCAAGATGACCGCTTGTATTCTAAATCATTTTAACGTCATAGGGAAAAGGATGAAGTAAAACAAAACTAGCATCATCAAAGATTATATACCAGTCATCATCTAGCTCAATTCTTCCTGCTCGGTACCGATTAAAGACCTTTATCCATAAACAATCACCACAGCTTACAGGATAGCAGATGCCCTCGTGGTCACCCAAAAAATACCAGCACTCACGTTGATCACTGTAGACTAACTTCCCTTTAAAGGCATTCATACTATATCCCAGCCTCTTCAGAAGCCTTGAACACAATATCATCATTAATAAGCTCGGTTTTAAGCTGATACCCAAGCAAAAGCGAATTAACAGCTAACTTGTTAACCAGCCTAGGCCACCCCTTTGATTTAGAAGCGATAGCTTCTACGGCTGCTGGTGAAAAGATTTCGTGAGTAGCACCGGCTAAGGCAAGGTTGTGCTCAATGTATTTTTTCACTTCATCCTTTTTAAGAGCATCCATCTTGTAACGCATGACAATCCTTTGTGCCAAAGCTTGGTTTTGATTTAAAGATAACCTATCCATCAAAAAGGGGAGTCCTGCCAGTATAAGAACAAACGGGTTTTGTGAATCCATTGAGAAATTAAAGATAATGCTAATATCATTTAAAAACTTGTTCGAAGCCATCTGCATTTCATCCAAGATAATCACCGGTGTAATCTTTTTTTCGTAGAAATAATCTTTGATAGACCCTTGTATTTGGTTAAAAAGCTCGACTTTTCGGAACCTGGGTTCTTCACCTAACCCTTTGGAGATACCCCTGTAAAAATCCATAACCGAACCAGTAGACATAGGGAAGTATACTGGTTTAAATAAAGAGGAGTTTAGTGTATTAACAAAACTTCTTAGAGCAGAAGTTTTACCGGTTCCGGGTTCGCCTGTTAAAAGGCCAATTCCTCTCGTTTCTTTTAAATAGTTCAACCTGGCAATTGTTTCACTAAAATTCTCTGACAGGAATAAATCGCCAGTTTTAACATTCTTGGCAAAGGGCGTGTGGGATAAAGAATAAAAGGATTTATACACTGTCATCATCCCCCTTGCCCTGGATATTGTGAAAACTCATAGTGTAACCTGTGCTTTTCTTTACTCTTTTGGTTTTTGCATTATCACTAAAATTGACTGGCTTTGCGCACCCCAGGGGATTATCACCTTGGTAAACGTAAACTTGTTCAAAGGTTTCAGGATCAAACCGTACATCAATTTTCTCTCCAATAAGTTCAGGGGTCACTTCATAAAGCTGGCCGTTAACAGAGATTGTACCGTCATGCTTTACTTTACGTTTTTCCCTTTTTAGAAACAATGGTTTTAAGGTCTCAGGATCATCAATAGTTTTAATTTCACTCATCTGGGACATAAACTTGTCGAGTGGCGTCATACCAATTGCACTGTGTTCTTTGCGGTGGTAATCACTTTCGAGCCACTGCCAGAACCGGCTGTTCAGGGTATCAAGATCCTTTAATTCTGCAGCTTCTAGTAGTGGAAAAAATCTTTGTCTAACAGATAGGAAGAACCGTTCGATTTTGCCTTTGCTTGCGGGATCATACGGCTTTGTATAAGTTAGCGTAATACCCAGGGAAGCACAGGCTAGGTGAAGCTGATCAGAGCGATACACCTTGCCGTTGTCTAAATATATTAACCTTGGGATACCACGTCGAAGTAATGCTTCACTAAATACCTTCTGGACGGAGCTGAATTTTTCAGAAGTTAAGAACTCGGCATGGGGGATAATCCTAGAGCAGTCATCAATAAAGGCAAACAAAAAGGTCTTTACCTTTTTACCATTCAGCTTAAGATACGGCCCTACAGCATAATCTCCCTGCCAGAGCATATTCACTGTATCACAGGAAAAGCGTTTTCTATCGGGCTCTTTTAATGGCTCATTTCCAAGCAGTCCTTCTCTTTTAAAAAGCCTGTACAAAGTAGAGTAAGAGATGTCACCAGGTAAAATGTCACCTTTTACAATGAGTTGATCGTAAAAAAGAGCAACTGATAGGTCCATATTTTCACTGCGTTTTTTTAATAATTTATCCTTTAGCTCCGGTGTGAGTCTGCGGTTTTTACCTTTGTCCGACCGACTCTTTGGCTTTAAGCCGTTGAACCCTTCCCGGCGGTAAGCCCTGACCCACATTTCTACTGTTTTTGGAGCAAATTCTCTAGATCCGTAGTAAGGAACCTGATGAACTTGGCTGCAAAGCTTGGAAAGATACTCTTTTTGACTTTTCACTTGATTATTCAAGATCGGGGCAATTAATCCATAGCGAAATAAAGCTATCTGTTCTCTGTCATTGTCATTCATGAATCCTGCCTCCTTTTTCTGTTAAAAGACTAAGGAGGCCAACCGGTTAACCTCTTAATAACTATTTTAATGTGTTTTAACCCTAATGACAAAGCAAATAGTCTGTTTTTTTAAAAAGTACTTTCAATTTCTTCCCCAATGTAGTAAAATTAAAGTGCCATAAAACTT
>PWHD01000019.1 GCA_003555335.1 Mollicutes bacterium
AATAGATAAATGTGTTATAATTTTTGTAGTATAATTCCCTAATGACAGGTTCTTCGGGAGGGCTTTTCATGCAATCATACAACAAAGCGTTATATATCATAATGATAACCACACTGATTGCGTTTTTTATTGGAATTTACGGAACCACGTTCGTTGAGGATGGCGGATTTTACATTTTTGGTCAAGCCGTCAGTCTCTATCTTCTGATTGTGCATCCGGCGCTCTTGTTTGCTTACAGCCGGACTATCTTGAAGCTTAGCGACCACAAAAGCGTTCCTGAGGTTCTTATTTTTTCGATTATCGCCATTCCGTTTTTCCCGATTGTCTACACAATGATCCCGATCGCTTATCAATTCTTTTCGGGGGAAATCTCTGTCGGCGCGACCGATATCATCTTCGTGATATTCGAAGTCGCCGCACTTGGCGCCGGTTTTTACGCTTTTGTGCGCTATGCCAAGCGATTTGTCACAGACAAGCTCGTCCCTCGCGACATCTACGCGATTCAACATTATCTCATCGGAACCTTGATCTATTTCTACTTCGTGCGCCTCACCATCATTTCATCCATTCTTGCTTCAGGCGCATTTTAAACCAAATAAAACGAAAAGGCCGTAAGCGAAATCCTATGATTTCAAGCTTGCGGCCTTTTTTATTAAGTACTGTTTCTATCCGATCGACTCAAGAATCGGGATGATCATTTCCACAACGGGTTTCTCAAGTTTCACCTTCTCCATTTTGATGTGCAGTTTTTCTTGTCTGTAATCAAGATGGATATGTCTTGAGAGCTCGCTGGTTTTGGTAAATATCATTTCACCGTGGATGTTTTTGGAGGCGCTTTTGGTGAGCGTGAAGATGGTTTCAGTCTTGGTCTGGCGCACTTTTTCAACACCTACATTCGTAGCGAGACGTTCATAGAGTTTTTCAAGCATGTAGTTTCGGACTTTATCAGGAATCTCACCATAGCGGTCTTCCATTTCTTCTTTTAGCAATAAGTAGTCATTCGAGCTTTCCAGACGGTTGAAGCGTTTGTGAAGCTCGATTTTCGTGTCGTCGTCACTGATGTATGCATCGGGAATGGTCCGGCTGGTCGGCAGTTTGATGTTCGGCGATGTGTCCGGTTCGGTTTTTTCTGCTTCACGTGCTTCGGGTTGTTCTTTTTCCTTCTCTTTTCCTTTTTCGATCTCTTCTTTGAGGATTTCCATGAAGAGGTCGATGCCGACAGAATCGATGTATCCGGACTGCTCGGTCCCGAGAAGATCGCCCGCTCCGCGGATGGCGAGGTCTCGCGAGGCGATTTTGTAGCCGCTTCCGAGTTCCGTGAACTCTTTGATGGCTTGGAGACGTTTCGTGGCTTCATCCTTGAGCTGTTTGTTCTTTTCATACATCAGATAACTGTACGCGATGCGATCGCTTCTTCCGACCCGGCCGCGAATCTGATAAAGCTGGGAAAGCCCGAGACGATCGGCATCATGAATGATCAGTGTGTTCGCGTTGGGGATATCGATTCCGGTCTCGATGATGGTCGTCGAAAGCAGGACATCGAACTCGTGGTCCAGGAAATCCCGCATGACGCTCTCAAGTTTTTGACGACTCATCTGACCGTGGGCATAAGCGATGCGGGCATCGGGCACCAGACGTTCGAGTTCATCTCGAACGGCATCGATTTTTTCCACGCGATTATACAGATAGAACACCTGCCCGCCGCGACCGATCTCACGTTCGATCGCGTCCTGGATGACATGGTCGTTCCGTCTGAGGACATAGGTCTGGATGGGGAAACGGTTTTTCGGCGGCGTCTCGATCAGGCTCATCTGCTTGACGCCGGTCATCGCCATCTGCAAGGTTCTCGGGATCGGGGTCGCGGAAAGCGAAAGGACATCGACATGCAGCTTCATCGCTTTGATCTTTTCTTTATGTTGAACGCCGAAGCGCTGTTCCTCATCCACGATGAGGAGCCCGAGATCTTTCATGTTTACATCCTTGGATAAAAGACGGTGCGTACCGATGACAATATCCACAGAACCATCCTCGATGCCCCGGATGTATTCCTTTTGTTTCGCGGGACGGACGAAACGATTGAGCAAGGCGACTTTGATGCCATGTTTTTCCATCCGTGATTTGAAGGTGTAGTAATGTTGTCTTGAAAGAATCGTCGTCGGCGCCAAATAAAGGACCTGCTTGTTGTCGAGGACTGCCTTGAAGGCGGCTCTCATGGCGACTTCCGTTTTGCCATAACCGACATCCCCGCAAATAAGACGGTCCATAGGGATCGGTTTCTCCATGTCTTGTTTGACCGCCTCGATCGCTTTAAGCTGATCATCGGTCTCTTCATACCCGAAATCCGCTTCGAATTCTGTCATCAGGTCGCTGTCAGGGCTGAAGGCGAATCCTTCGGCTTGTTCGCGTTTCTCATATAGATCGATGAGGTGGCGTGCGATGTCTTTAGCTTTTTTGCGCACGCGACGTTTGGTCTTGGCCCATTCAGGCGAGCCTATCTTGTTGAGTCTCGGCTTGATGCCTTCGTGCGCATTGTACCGTTGAATGAGGTGTACGTTTTCAACCGGGATGTAAAGTGTGTCATCCCCCTTGTATCCTATGACGATGTAGTCGTTGATCT
>PWHD01000008.1 GCA_003555335.1 Mollicutes bacterium
CTCCGGGATGGATCCTCGTTCATGCTCCTGTTTGGTGACCGGCTTTATCGCGATTTGCATATTTTCGCGGTCAAGCCCGAGCAGGACCCGGTAAGCTGTTTCAAAGTGTGTGCTGGCGCTTTTGTTCAATGTGATGTTGGATTCATAGATGGTCGCAATGCCCTCTGTGGGTTTGCGGGATGTCCATTCAAATGCCACGAAATCACCTCCGATAAACCCATTATAGACGACAATTATCCCTTTTACAACAAAATTACATTAAATTATTTTTATTCATTGGATTTCAAAAGGTTAACTTTGATATAGTAGGTATGATTTGGAGTGATTAGAATGGATCAATACAGCCAGTTTCAAAACGATATGATCAAGAAATACCGTAAAAGCATTTGGAGTCCTTTTATAAAAGGCGTAAAAGAGTTCAATCTGATTGAGGACGGCGACAAAATCATGGTCGCGATCAGTGGCGGAAAGGATTCGTTGCTTCTTGCGAAACTGCTTGAGGAGCTCGCCAGGCATCCGCTGGTTGATTTTTCAGTGGTTTTTGTGGCCATGGATCCCGGATACACCGCATTCAATCGGCATCGACTCGAAGAGAATGCCAAGAAGTTGGGAATAGACCTTCACATCGAGGACAAGAGCATCTTCCGCATTGTGGAAAAGAAAGCGCCGGAATACCCCTGTTATCTCTGTGCGCGGATGCGCCGCGGCGCACTGTATGGACTTGCGGAGAAATACGGATGCAACAAGGTCGCCCTCGGTCACCACTATGATGATGTCATCGAGACGACGTTGTTGAACATGTTTTACGCGGGGACCTTCAAGACCATGCTTCCGAAAATCCAAAGCGACAACTATGAAGGGCTTTCTTTGATTCGCCCGTTATATTATCTTCGTGAAAACGACATACGCAAAATCATGAAACGCAACCATATTGATACGCTTGATTGCGCATGCAGTGTGGCCGCCGGTGAGACGGCTTCGAAAAGAAGTGAAATAAAAGCGCTGATCGCTCAGCTTAAAGATACCTTTCAGGATATCGACAAAACGATCTTCAGCGCCGGAAAGAATGTTGATCTGAATCACGTGATCGCATGGGAGAAAGACGGGGTTAAACACCGTTTCGACGATTGATCACTTGCCCAGACAGAACTTGCTGAACAATTCATCAAGGAGTGCTGTGTTTTTTGTCTGGCCTATGATTTCGCCCAACGTTTCCCAGGCTTCTTTCAAATCTATTTCAATCATATCCACCGGATGATGGCTTTTTGCTGCTTCAATGGCATCGTTCAAACTTTGTTGCACCGTGCGCATCTTGGCGATGTGTCGAGCGTTTGAGAGATATGTCTCTCCCTGGAAATCGATGTCACCGGTGAGAAACATGTTTTCAATGGTGTCTTCGAGTTTCTCGATGTTCGTCCGGTTGAGCGCGCTTATCGACACACTGTTTTCAAATGTGCGCCCAATCTTGCTTTCAAGATCGATTTTGTTGATGATGACAATACGTTTCTTGTCCTTTGTCAACTCGAGAAGTTGTTCATCCTCTTTGCTCAAAGGCTCATTGTTGTTGAGCACATAAAGCACGAGTTCCGCTTCATCAATCATGCTTTTCGCCTTATCGATCCCGATGCGTTCAATCAGGTCATCCGAATCACGGATGCCTGCCGTATCGACCAAATTCAGGACAATGCCTCCGATGTTGATTTCACCCTCGACAATGTCACGGGTTGTCCCCTGGATTTCAGTGACAATCGCCTTATCTTCACGAAGCAGTGCATTTAAAACACTGCTTTTTCCTACGTTGGGCCTGCCGATAATGACTGTTTTCACTCCGTCTCGCATGACCTTTCCCATATTGGCTTTCTTAAGGATTTCATCGATACGGTGTTTAAGTTTCTTGATTCGAGGATAGAGCACCTCGTCGGTCAACGTTTCCGCATCGTCGTATTCGGGATAATCGATATTCACTTCGATGTTTGCGACTATGTCAAGAAGGCTCTCGCGCAGAGAGCTGATCAATTTGTATATTTTTCCATCCAAGCCTTCGGCAGCCAAATGGAGTGCGTTGTCGCTTCTCGATTCAATGATGTCCATCAGGCTTTCCGCCTGAGTAAGGTCGATGCGACCGTTCAGGAAAGCGCGTTCCGTGAACTCCCCTTTTTCAGCCAAACGCGCTCCGTTGGCGAGCAACAGTTCAAGAACCCGTTTCGCGACAAACGCCCCGCCGTGACAATTGATTTCAATGAGATCCTCTTTCGTGAATGTCTTCGGGGCCCGGAAGACGCTCACAAGCACTTCATCGATCATTTGTTCGCCGTCGTAAATCTTGCCATAGTTGATTGTATGCGAGTCGACCGAACGTAAATTCTTGCCCTTGTATATTTTTTCAATGATGTCGAAGACATCCTCGCCACTCATTCTTACAATGGAAATCGCGCTTGTTCCCAAAGCTGTAGAAATGGCGGCTATTGTGTCTTTTGTCATGATAATCACCCAAATTAATTATATCATAAACAGGGGTTTTATAGTATAATATGAGACAGGTGATTATTATGAGTTATCCAAAAAGAAAGAAAGGTCTCGCATACTATATCCGGATGTTCATTTCCGCAACCGTGGC
>PWHD01000023.1 GCA_003555335.1 Mollicutes bacterium
AATAGATAAATGTGTTATAATTTTTGTAGTATAATTCCCTAATGACAGGTTCTTCGGGAGGGCTTTTCATGCAATCATACAACAAAGCGTTATATATCATAATGATAACCACACTGATTGCTTTTTTTATCGGAATTTATGGAACCACGTTCGTTGATGATGGCGGATTTTACATTTTTGGTCAAGCCGTCAGTCTCTATCTTCTGATTGTGCATCCGGCGCTCTTGTTTGGTTACAGCCGGGCGATCCTGAAGCTTAGCGACCACATAAGCGTTCCTGAGGTTCTTATTTTTTCGATTATCGCCATTCCGTTCTTCCCGATTGTCTACACAATGATTCCCATCGCTTATCAATTCTTATCCGGGGATATTTCCGTCGGTGCGGCCGATATCATCTTCGTGATATTCGAAGTTGCCGCACTTGGCGCCGGTTTTTACGCTTTTGTACGCTATGCCAAGCGTTTCGTCACAGACAAGCTTGTGCCACGCGACATCTATGCGATACAACATTATCTCATCGGAACCTTGATCTATTTCTACTTTGTGCGCCTCACCATCATTTCAACCATTCTTGCTTCAGGCGCATTTTAAACCAAATAAAACGAAAAGGCCGTAAGCGAAATCCTATGATTTCAAGCTTACGGCCTTTTTTATTTTGTCATCAACCGATCGATTCAAGAATCGGGATGATCATTTCCAGAACGGGTTTCTCAAGTTTCATCTTCTCCATTTTGATGTGAAGCTTTTCTTGTCTGTAATCAAGATGGATGTGTCTTGAGAGCTCGCTGGTTTTGGTAAATAGCATTTCACCGTGAATGTTTTTGGACGCTTTCTTGGTGAGTGTGAAGATGGTTTCAGTCTTGGTCTGGCGTACTTTTTCAACGCCTACATTCGATGCAAGACGTTCATAGAGTTTTTCAAGCATGTAGCTTCGGACTTTATCGGGGATTTTGCCATAGCGATCTTCCATTTCTTCTTTTAGCAATAAATAGTCATTCGAGCTTTCCAGACGGTTGAAGCGTTTGTGAAGCTCGATTTTCGTATCGTCGTCACTGATGTACGTATCGGGAATGGTCCGACTGGTCGGCAGTTTGATGTTTTGGGACGGGGCCGGTGTGGATTTTTCTTCCTCAGGCGGGTCTGGTTGTTCCTTTTCCTTGTCTTTGCCTTTTTCGATCTCTTCTTTGAGGATTTCCATGAACAGGTCGATCCCCACAGAATCGATGTAGCCGGACTGTTCGGTCCCAAGAAGGTCGCCCGCTCCGCGGATGGCGAGGTCTCGCGAGGCGATTTTGTAGCCACTGCCAAGTTCTGTGAACTCTTTGATTGCTTGGAGACGTTTCGTGGCCTCATCCTTAAGTTGTTTGTTCTTTTCATACATCAGATAACTGTACGCGATGCGGTCGCTTCGTCCGACCCGGCCGCGAATCTGGTAAAGCTGGGAAAGACCGAGACGGTCGGCATCGTGAATGATCAGTGTGTTTGCATTTGGAATATCGATCCCGGTCTCGATGATGGTGGTCGAAAGCAGGACATCGAACTCGTGGTCCAAAAAATCCCGCATGACACTTTCAAGCTTCTGGCGGCTCATCTGTCCGTGGGCATAAGCGATGCGGGCATCGGGCACCAGACGTTCGAGTTCATCGCGGACGGCTTCGATTTTTTCCACCCGGTTGTAAAGATAGAACACCTGGCCGCCGCGACCGATCTCACGTTCGATTGCGTCTTGGATGACATGGTCGTTTCGTCTGAGGACATAAGTCTGGATGGGGAAACGATTTTTCGGTGGCGTCTCGATGAGGCTCATCTGTTTGACACCGGTCATCGCCATCTGCAAGGTTCTCGGAATCGGGGTCGCGGAAAGCGAAAGCACATCGACATGCAGTTTCATCGCCTTGATTTTTTCTTTATGCTGAACGCCGAAACGCTGTTCCTCATCCACGATGAGGAGTCCGAGGTCTTTCATGTTTACATCCTTGGATAAAAGGCGGTGCGTGCCGATGACAATATCCACAGATCCGTCCTCGATGCCTCGGATGTATTCTTTTTGTTTCGCGGGGCGGACGAAACGATTGAGCAGGGCGACCTTGATGCCGTGTTTTTCCATTCGTGATTTGAACGTGTAGTAATGTTGTCTTGAAAGGATGGTCGTCGGCGCCAGATAAAGGACCTGCTTGTTGTCGAGCACCGCCTTGAAGGCGGCTCTCATGGCGACTTCCGTCTTGCCATAACCGACATCCCCGCAAATAAGACGGTCCATCGGGATGGGCTTCTCCATGTCTTGTTTGACCGCCTCGATCGCTGTAAGCTGATCATCGGTCTCTTCATACCCGAAATCCGCTTCAAATTCTGTCATCAGGTCGCTATCGGGGCTGAAGGCGAACCCTTCGGCTTGTTCGCGTTTGGCATATAGATCGATGAGGTGGCGTGCGATGTCTTTGGCCTTTTTACGCACGCGACGTTTGGTCTTGGCCCACTCGGGAGAGCCTATTTTGTTGAGTCTCGGCTTGATGCCTTCGTGCGCATTGTACCGTTGAATGAGGTGTACGTTTTCAACCGGGATGTAAAGTGTGTCATCCCCCTTGTATCCTATGACGATGTAGTCGTTGATCT
>PWHD01000027.1 GCA_003555335.1 Mollicutes bacterium
GCAGCTTTTACAGAGCTCACTCTTTTGCTATAATATCAATCAGGTGGTTATAACTTAAAGGGTGGGCTCTTTTACGCACAAAACTTCCGAATGATCCCAATACGAACCGTCCCCGCAGGCGCAGCATGCCTCTTAACTTACTTTTACTTGGCTTGAGTAGTTACGAAATGAAAAGATTTATGACGCGCACATTAAATATGGATACACCCTGAAAGAGATCTCGGATTTCCTGGGTATTCATTACACAACAGTTAGCAATATAATTCAAAAAATGGGGCAAAAATAAAATATAATATTTCAAGACCTGACCCCGTGTTTTCTTTTTCTTTAAAGCTCTGTTAAAGTTAATTGTTGATTTACGGCTTTGGTTGAAATTATTGTTAGTCCGTGTCAGAATGGAAATGGATGTATTGTTGTGTATAAGATATTAAATGCGAAATTGTAAAGTGAGTATCCAATAGGTTATAATAGTAGCAAAGGGGGTATCAAATTGAAGGAACACGAAGACTTAGTGGAAGAACTCGTCCGTCTTTCTCCAGAAGAGTTGAAAAATGTTTTAGACAGTCTTGAGAAGCGTCTGGAGAAAGATAATCAATTAAAAATGGCGGAAGAAATCATAAAAAAATATAAACCAGCCTTAAAGGAATTAGCGATCTGGAAGCGGTGTTAGAGATCCACAACAGTGTTATTGAATCTACTGGTGGAAGTTATGGAGTAAGAGATAAAAATGTTTTAGAAAGTGCCCTTTTTTCACCGTTAGCTACTTCGATGGTCAGGAATTATATCCTGAAATCTTTAAGAAAGTAGCTGTTTTATTGTTTGGGATTGCTAATAATCACCCTTTTTTAGATGGAAATAAGAGAACTGCTTTTGTTTATATGTAAATTGTTTAAGGATCATGTAATATCAGGCAATGAATAACAATCTAATTAGTGCGCATCATCTTAATACTGAGTCATAAGCGGTAGCTTCCTTAAAACTGCTACCGCTTAAATAATTTTACTCAAATCAACAACGAACTATAATAGAGCCTATTTAAAAATAAAACTATCTAATAAGATTCCGGTGGTCAATATCCACGGCCTTGAAGTTCAAGAGCGAAAAAAGTTTAACCCAGTAAAGTTACCAAACAGCTTACCAAGAAAAAACTCATAAAACCAAAGTTTTGGGTTTCAATCATTACTTGTTTTCTAATGCACAAGATTTACAAGTACCAAACAATAGTACCCTATGATTATGGACCTGAAAGCCAGTTTTTTGCTCTACATTTTTTTCAAGATCTTCCAGGAGATCTTCATGGATGTCCTTTATGGTCCCACAATAATTACAAATAAGATGATGATGTTCATGTTCTTCATCCGGTTCTACCGCTTCGTATCTCATGTAGTCGTCATAGAGATGTATTTTTTTTACCAATTGCATATTTTCCAATAGGGACAAAGTTCTGTAAACCGTTGCTATACCAATACCGGGGTCGTCTTCTTTAACCAAGCTATAAATTTCTTCCGCACTTAAATGTTCTCTTGGCCGCTCCTGGATAACCTTTAACACTTTAAGCCGTTGTCCGGTAAGTTTTAAGCCTTTCTTTTTAAATTCGTTTTTATAATCCTCTATATTTTTCATGATTATCCATCCTTTTAAACTATAAAAAATTATCTGAGCGAAGTTAGTAAAAGAAAATTCCTTTTACTTGAGTTGAGTATATTATAACTGATCAACTTATTGCAAAAAATCTTTCTCTTTAGCCTTTAGAAAAATTTTTTGGACAAAAACAACAAATATCATATTGACACATACGAAATATCATGTAAATGATTATCAATATCATGCAACTTGGGGGGTAATTTTATACTAAAGCTTAGCATTTTTTAATAGTTTTCACTCAAATAAATTTACAGGGAGGGTTTTATAATGCAAAACAAGTTATTGAACAAGAAAAACGTACTGTTAATGGTTACGGTTTTGGCACTGGCAGTAGCAGCTATGGGATTTTCAGTTGAAGAAGCCAATGCTTCTGGTATAAAAATAATTGTCACAGAAAAAGTTTCGGGGAAGATCAGGTGCTACGATTTGCCCGTCAAACAAAAGAGCACATTTGCCGGAGTATCTGGCAGTAAACTCGATATCGTGACTAACCATAAAAATAGTACTCCCCTGCTGGAGCAGGTTGTTTAGCATATCCGCCAGCTGTAGCTTCCAGTGAGGGTCCAGCCCTTTAGTGGGTTCATCCAGCAAAAGAAGCTGGGGACCAGACAGAAGTACCAGGGCCAGAGCCACTTTTTGCTGTTGGCCTCCGCTAATATCATAAGGATGCTTGGTTAAAATATCTCGTATACCAAAAAGTTCTATGATATCTTCCATCCGCTCACCATTTACTTCCAGGCCCAGTTCCCGGGCCCGCTTAACCAGCTGTGCTTCTACCGTGTCACAGCTAAAATACAGGGCTGGGTTCTGGGCCAGGTAACCCATGCGGTGACTCCGTTCCCGCGGATCGGAACCGTTAATTTTTTGTCCCTCCCATAAAATAGCGCCTCTTTGGGGTTTAACTAATCCGGTGAGAACTTTAAGTAAAGCTGATTGCACAACACTAACAGACAAA
>PWHD01000014.1 GCA_003555335.1 Mollicutes bacterium
AAATCGCCTACGTCGTACGTTTCCTATTCAGTGACGAATCACGTGCCATCAACGGATCGACCGTCCTTGCAGACGATGCGTACCTCGCCTTCAAATAACCCCCACGAAAAAAGCCCTTGCGATGATTTCGCAGGGGCTTTTCTTTTGTCAATCGTTATCCTCTTTTAAAAAATCATACGGTGAAAGACCGTTAAGTTCCTCACCGAGGGTATCGAAAGGAATCTCGGGGTCTTCAATTGTTTGAGATGCGGTCTCTTTTTCATACGTGCCAATGATTGCATCCATCGCCGCCTGGCGCGTCTTGGGCTTATGGCCCGAAAGTTTTTCTTTGAGCATGGTGGTACGGCTGTCTTCAAGGTGCTTGATGGCGCCATGCAGCAAGTCGATCTCACCAACCATGATCAAGGTCTCTTTGGCACGGGTGATGCCCGTGTAGATGAGTTTGCGTTTGAGCATGATGGAAAACCGTTTGAACAACGGCATGATCACAAGCCGGTATTCGCTGCCTTGTGATTTATGAATACTCATAGCATAGGCGAGGCGGAGCTGGTCGAGATCGCTTTTTTTGTATTCCACCTCGGTTCCGAAGAAGTCGACATAAAGCAGGTTGTTTTCCGTATCGATGCCGACGACTCTTCCCTGGTCTCCGTTCATGACACCGTCTTCGGCACGGTTTTGAAGCTGGAGGACCTTGTCGTTGATTTTGAAGAGACGCTCCCCGTAGGTCAGATGCTTGTCGGCTTTCGGGTTGTAGGTCTCCTGGATGAACTGATTGACCTCGTCGATGCCGGTGGCGCCTTTGTACATCGGTATCAGGATCTGCAGATCGTCATAGAGGTCATAGCCTTTATCCAGAAAATAGTCCAACATGTTCTTGAGTCGCTGTTTGAAGTTCGCTTCCGTCTCGCGGATCACATACCGGTCGTCGTAGCGTTCGTAGAGGTCGTCCGGCAGATCCCCTTGCCGGATGGCGTTCGCCAGATGGATGATGGAGGAGTTCTTTGCCTGACGATGAATGGTTTTGAGCTGGATCAGCGGGAGGGCCTCAGAATCGATCAGGTCTTTGAGGACCTGTCCGCTCCCCACGCTTGGAAGCTGGGCCTCATCGCCCACGATGATGATTTTTCCGTTGGGATTGATGGCGGAAAAAAGCCGTTCGGCAAGCAAGGTATCAATCATGCTCGCTTCGTCAATGATGAAAAGTCGGCCTTCTTTGGGGTTGTCGCTGTCGTGCGCGAACAGGCCGTCATAGCCGTAACCTAAAAAACGGTGAATGGTCTGGGCGTAGGCACCGCTGCTTTCCTGCATCCGCTTGGCGGCCCGGCCGGTGGGGGCAACAAGATGGATCGCGGTTTCCGTGTCATAACTCGGGCGCGACACTCCGGTGACGGTGGTGTAGGCATGAATCAGACCTTTGATGACGGTGGTCTTGCCGGTACCGGGGCCTCCGGAGAGAATCATGATTTGATGTTTCAGGCCTTTTAGGATGGCTCGTTTTTGACGTTCTGTATAGGCGATGCCCTCTTTTTCTTCAAAATCGCTGATGGCATCGAGGGCTTTTTTTGTGTTGATCGGCGTCACTTTTTCGCTGAAGCGCCTGAGTGTATCGGAGATGGTGTTTTCGGCGAGAGAGAAAAGTGTGGTGGTGATGTGGTCGTTCTCGATGACGAACGCGCCTTCGTCGATCAGGGTTTCCAACAAAGACGCAAGTGTTTCTTCACTGACAAAATCCCGGTTCTTGTTCAACCGTTCATACAGAAGGGCCAGGAAACTCTCACGCTTGAAATGCGTATGCCCTTTCTGAATGGTCAGGAAATTGAAAAGATAGACGATCATCGCGCGTATGCGTCGCGGGTCGTCTTCTTCGATGCCCAGTTCGCGGGCGATGACATCGGCGCGTTCGAAACCGATGCCTTCGACATCCTCGATGAGCCTGTACGGATTGTCCCTTATGACTCTGAGTGTATCGTCCTGGTAGGTATCGATCAGTCGTTTAGCGATTTTCGGGGTGATGCCGTAATCATAAAGTTTGATCAGTGTCTGTTCGTTCGCCTTGTGTTCGTTCAGTCCCTCATAAAGTGTTTTTTTGTGTTTTTTGGCAAGCCCTTTGATGCCATCAAGCACGTCGCGGTCATTCATGATCTTAGTGATTGCGTCCGTGCCTAGCGTATCGACAATGCGCTCGGCGGTCTTTTCGCCGATTCCCGGGAAAAGGTCGCTTGAAAGATAGTCGATCAGCCCCGCTTTGGAGGTCGTTTCGACTTTTTCGTATTTGTTGAAGCGGAATTGTTCGCCGTATTTTTCATGGTGTTCATATTCGCCGTAGAACCGGTAGGCTTCGCCCTGTCTCACATCGGGAAGGTAGCCTTTGACCGTTTCACTCTCTTTGGCCTCTGAAAAAAGGGTGTTTGAAGTTGATGCTTCATCCACCGTGATTCTCAATATCGCAAAGGCGTTATCCTCGTTATAAAACGTGATGTTTTTGACGGTTCCCTGGATGTAGTCCATGCGGCTCACCTCATGATGTATTATAGCATATCACGGTCGTTCTGCCGTTGTTTGAATGATAAAAAAAATGCGCC
>PWHD01000069.1 GCA_003555335.1 Mollicutes bacterium
GGCGCATTTTTTTTATCATTCAAACAACGGCAGAACGACCGTGATATGCTATAATACATCATGAGGTGAGCCGCATGGACTACATCCAGGGAACCGTCAAAAACATCACGTTTTATAACGAAGATAACGCCTTTGCGATATTAAGGATCACGGTGGATGAAGCATCGACTTCAAACACGCTTTTTTCAGAGTCCAAACAGAGTGAAACAGTCAAAGGCTACCTGCCCGATGTGAGACAGGGGGAGGCCTACCGGTTCTACGGCGAATATGAACACCATGAAAAGTACGGCGAGCAATTTCGTTTCAACAAATACGAAAAAGTCGAAACGACATCCAAAGCGGGACTGATCGACTACCTTTCAAGCGACCTTTTTCCGGGAATCGGGGAAAAGACCGCTGAGCGCATTGTCGATACGCTTGGAACGGACGCGATCACTAAGATCATGAATGACCGCGACGTGCTTGATGGCATCAAAGGGCTTGCCAAAAAACACAAAAAGACACTTTGCGACGGACTGAACGAACACAAGGCGAACGAACAGACGCTGATCAAGCTTTATGACTACGGCATTACTCCAAAAATTGCCAAACGCCTGATCGATGTCTATCAGGACGACACCCTCAGAGTCATAAGGGACAATCCGTACAGACTCATCGAGGATGTCGAAGGCATAGGGTTCGAGCGCGCTGACGTCATCGCCCGCGAACTGGGCATCGAAGAAGACGACCCCCGTCGCATCCGTGCGATGATCGTCTATCTTTTCAATTTTCTTACCGTTCAGAAAGGGCATACGCATTTCAAACGCGACAGTTTCCTGACCCTTCTGTATGAACGCTTGAACAAGAACCGGAACTTTGTCAGCGAAGAGACGCTTGCGTCTTTACTTGAAGCGCTGATCGACGAAGGCGCGTTCGTCATCGAGAACGACCACATCACCACCACACCGTTTTCCCGCGCCGAAAACACCATCGCCGATACCCTGAGGCGTTTCAGCGAGAAAGTGACACCAATCAACACTAAAAAAGCGCTCGACGCCATCAGCGATTTTGAGGCGAAAGAGGACATCGCCTATACGGAACGTCAAAAGCAAGCCATCCTCAAAGGCCTGAAACATCAGGTCATGATTCTCTCGGGCGGACCGGGAACCGGGAAGACAACCGTCATCAAGGGTCTGATTCACGCCTATACCTCGGTCACCGGCGTGACGCGACCGAGGTATGAAACGGAAACCGCGATCCACCTTGTCGCCCCTACAGGCCGGGCCGCCAAGCGAATGCAAGAAAGCAGCGGCGCCTACGCCCAGACCATCCACCGTTTTTTAGGCTATGGCTATGACGGCTTGTTCGCTCACGACAGTGATAACCCGAAAGAGGGCCGGCTTTTCATCATTGACGAAGCGAGCATGATCGACACCTTGCTGGCCGAACGGCTTTTTTCCGCCATCAATCCAAACGGGAAAATCATCATCGTGGGCGATGAGGCCCAGCTTCCAAGTGTGGGGAGCGGCCAGGTCCTCAAAGACCTGATCGATTCCGAGGCCCTCCCGCTGATCCGGCTCAAAACCATTCATCGCCAGGCGAAGAACTCCTCCATCATCCATCTGGCGAACGCCATCCGGCAAGGCGGACTGCCGGACGACCTCCATGAACGCTACGAGGACCGGTATGTAATCCGTGAGACGGAAGCGAATTTCAAACAACGGCTCAAAAACATGCTGGACTATTTTCTGGATAAAGGCTACGACCTCTATGACGACCTTCAAATCCTGATCCCGATGTACAAAGGCGCATCCGGCATCGACGAGGTCAATCAGTTCATCCAGGAGACCTACAACCCGAAAGCGGACAAGCATCTGACTCATGGTGAACGTCTCTTCAAGATCAACGACAAGGTCCTTCAGCTTCAAAACCGAGCCGAGGACGGCGTCATGAACGGTGACCAGGGAAGAGTCATCGGCATCGATACGGAAAACAACCTGCTTTATGTCGACTTCTTCGGCACCGAAGTGGAATACAAAAAAAGCGATCTCGACCAGCTGCGTCTCGCTTATGCCATGAGCATCCACAAATCGCAAGGCAGCGAATACCGGCTTGTGATCATGCCGTTGTTCAAACGGTTCTCCATCATGCTCAAACGCAAACTCATCTACACGGGCATCACTCGTGCCAAAGAGACCTTGATCATGGTCGGTGAGATTGACCTGCTGCATGGCGCCATAAAGCATCTTGAAGACAGTCGCACCACGATGCTCAAAGAAAAACTATCGGGCGACCAGCCCAAGACGCGCCAGGCCGCCATGGATGAAATCATCGGCACGTATGAAAAAGAGGCCGCATCTCAAACAATTGACGACCCCGAGATTCCTTTCGATACCCTCGGTGAGGAACCCAACGGCCTCTCACCATATGATTTTTTGAAAGAGGATAACCACTGAGACCCGAAAAAAAGCCCCTGCGAAATAATCGCAAGGGCTTTTTTCATCTGAATCACTTGAAAGCGAGATACGCATCGTCTGTAAGAACAGTCGATCCGTTGATGGCACGCGATTCGTCACTGAATAGGAAACGTACGACGTA
>PWHD01000002.1 GCA_003555335.1 Mollicutes bacterium
CGGTAGGTTTGTGTCGTTTTTATCTCATCGACCAAATCGTACGCTTTTTCAATCAATGCATCGTCCATTGCAATCACCTTTTCATTCCTTATTAAAGGCTGATGGCTCAGCAACATTCATTTTATCACACCTTGAAGAATTAGAAAAACATTTATATTTACAACACGGTTTGACAAGCTAACTTTTCATACATATAATAAGTGAGAGATTAAACGAGGCGATGCGTATGAAAATGTTGGTCATGAAACTGTTTGTCGGATTTTTCCTTCTGGTAGCCCTTTTTCCCTTGAGTCTTGCGGCGAGTGAAAACGAGGACTACCATGAGGTCATATATTTCTATGAACCGCGGTGTCTTTCCTGTTTGGAAGTCGAAGAGTCCGGTGTCCTTTCAGCCCTTGAAGAAGATGGGGTCCCGGTACGCTGGGTGCATGTCGATGAACAGGATTTCGACAGTGTCTATATGTTTACGGCGTTCTTAAGCACTTATGGGTCGGATGATGATTATCCGATCATTTTCGCCGGCGATGATTACTATGCCGGTGCTTCAACCATCATCGAGGCCTACGAAAGCGGCGCCATCCACGAAAGCGCCCGCAATCCGTTGAGAGAAGTTTCCGAACCGGTCTCCTTAAGAGGCTGGGGCGGTCTTGTGACCGTGCTCGTGGCGGGGCTGCTTGACGGGGTGAATCCTTGCGCGATCGCAATGCTTCTGATGTTCATCTCCATTCTTGGCTTCATGAAATCCAAAAAGATGCTCATGATTGTGAGCGCCTCCTATATCGGCGGTGTCCTGATCACTTACTTCCTGGTCGGCTTCGGCCTGCTTCGTTTTCTGTCTTCCGCGTTCATGACCAACGTCCTCGCCCAGATCGGGGATGTCCTTTACATGGGTTTCGGCGCATTGGCCGTATTCTTGTTCCTGATCACGTTTTACGATTTTTGGGTCACACGTCAAGAAGCGTACGACAAAGTCAAAAACCAGCTTCCTTCAAGAATCAAAGAGTTCAACCGTCGCATCATGGAGCGGCTTACCGAAGTCCTGAAAGATGAGAACCCTTCAGTGAAGAAAACCTTCTACACCTTTTCAATCCCTTTTTTGATTGGTATAATAGTTGGTGTCACAGAAGCGGCGTGTACGGGACAAATCTATTTCTTCATCCTTGTCGGCCTGCACACAATCAATCCGACGCTCGGCATCATTTATCTGATCATCTTCAACCTGCTGTTCATACTGCCGCTCATCATCATCGCCATCGTCGCCATCCGCAGTAAAAACGTGATGGCCGTATCCAATTTCTTCAGGGAGAACCTCTCGCTCATCAAGATCCTTACCGCATTGTTCTTCCTCGGCATGGCCGTTTTCTTCTTCGCCTACGCATTCGGATTCCGCATCCCCAACCCGTTCAATTAAAAGGAGGGTACTAAATGGCTAAGAAAATCCTCATCCAGCAAGACGATCAGACCTTGTACAAAGGCAAGATGGTCAACATGCCCGTCAAAATGGAGGCCATCAAGGAAAAAAGTGTCGAACTGTTCGACGACGAGGAACCGTGCATCATCCATCAGTCCTACTGCATGAAGCATTTCGCCGAGACGCTGAGCGCACTTTTCGAACAAAGCGGCACCGACGTCATTCACCTTGAGGACCATGAAGAAACACTCGATTTTCTCGATGTCGACACAACAAAGAACACGGTCATCAAGCTGCTAGGAGGCAAAAAATGATCTATCTGGATTACGCCGCCACCACACAGCCCTCAGAAGCGACCATGGACGTCATGAAAGAGACCATGCTCCATTACCCCGGCAACCCTTCCAGTCTTCACGAACCCGGCATTAAAGCGCGCAAGCGCTACAACGAGATCAAAAAACGCCTTGCCGGACTCACCAACACCCACTGGAAGACCCTCTGTTTCACCGCTACGGCCACCGAAGCCATCAACACCATCATCAAAGGCACTTTTTTCAAGCATCCCGAGAAAACCATACTTACCTCGACCATCGAACATTCCGCGACCATCAACGCCCTTGAATTCGTCAAAAGACAAGGCGGTCATGTGGTGGAAATCCCGGTGGATAACGAAGGGTTCCTGATGATCAAGGAGCTCAAAAAAGCGCTCAACGACTACGATGTCTCATTGCTTACGCTGATATACGCCAACAACGAGATCGGGACCATCCAAGACATCGACATCATCAAACCATTGTTAAAAATCCACGACGTACCGCTCCACCTCGACATGGTCCAGGCGCCGGCGCACGAAATCATCGATTTCGAAGCCCTCGACATCGATTATGCAAGCTTTTCCGCCCATAAGTTCTTCGGCCCCCGCGGCATCGGATTCCTTTATGTCCGTTCACCTGAACGCTTCACCCCGCTTTTGCACGGTGGGAAACAAGAACACGGCATGCGTGCCGGAACGGAAAACCTGGCCGCCATCGCGGGCATGTGGCACGCGCTTGAAGAAACGTGGGAGCATATCGAAGACAATGAACGTACCATCAAAAAAAATGCTCGCTATTTTCTTGACGCTTTGAGCGCCAAGGGAATCGATTACCGTCTGAACGGACCGGATCTCGGTACACGGCGTCTCAATAATGTTCTCAATATCGGCTTTAAACACATCGACAACCACGAACTCGGTTTCGCCTTGAACGATGAAGGCATTCATGTCTCAACCGGCAGCGCCTGTCAAAGTGAAAAAATCCTTCCTTCCCATGTTCTCAAGGCAATCGGCACCGATGAGGCATACCTTCACGGAAGCATACGCTTCTCCTTTTCTGAAAAAGAGGACGAACAGACATTCGAAAAAACCGCCAATGTCCTCAAACGTCTCATCGAATCCGGGGACTATGAAAAATAATGATTGACGTTGCAATCAACCACTAAAGGCATGTTTCAAGTCAGACTTGAAACATGCCTTTTTCTTTTGTGCGCATCACACCATAAATAAAAACCTTTCAATACAGACACAATAAAAACCGTACCACTGGGGTACGGTTAAGGGTTCATTGGACCAACAGTTCGATTTCTTCAGGGGTGAGCGGACGCGCTTCACCGGGCGCTAGGGTCTCATCCAAAGAAAGGTTGCCGATCGCGATGCGCTTAAGGGCGATCACGTCGTGGCCGATGTGTTCGAACATGCGTTTGACTTGATGGAACTTTCCTTCCTTGATTTTCATGATGATTTTCTGATTATCCTGATTCACGACCAACGGTTTTTGTGGTACATAGGGTTCATTTTTCCCATCCAGAATCTCCATGGGCCGTTCAATCGCACCAATGTCCTCGACGGTATCGCGTGTGAAAACCTCATAGGTCTTGTACACATCTTTCTGTGGCGATATGATATCGTGAAGGAGTTTCCCGTCGGTGGTCAGAATGAGCATGCCTTCGGTGTCCTTGTCCAACCGTCCGGCAATGTGGAGATCGAAGCGTTGATACGTCACTTCAAGGTCTTCGATGACCGTCGGATGCAGATCGTCCACGCGAGCGGACACCACCCCTTTGCGTTTGTTCATCATGAGGGTCAATGTTTCATGATAGACGACTTTCTCGTGGCCGATATCGAGTGAATCCTTGTCGGGGTCGATGTGTTTCGAGACATCCTTGATGGGTTCTCCGTTGAGCTTGATAAGCCCTTCCCTGGCAAGCTTTCTGGCCTCTTTGCGGGTACAATACTTCAGATTCGATAACAACTTGTCGATACGCATGGTCGTCCTCCTCTAAATCAAAAAGGGGACCTGGCCCCTTTTGATTAATCGTCAGTGTTCAAGCGACTGCATGAGCCGGTAGATCGATACGCCCGTTTGTTTTTCAAAGGCCTTGTCAATCCGTTTTTCTTCCGCTTTGTTGCGGATGATGGAGCGGAATTTCTTGTAATCCTCTTTAAGCGCCGTTTTATCCGGCGTGCGTCGTTTGGACGCTTCCACGCGGTCTAAAAAATCAATGAGAAACTCGATTTCCTCAATGGTGTAGAGTGAAAAATCCAGAGGGTAATCCAGATCAATCACCGAAACTGATTCCGATGGCTTTTGCGGCATTGACGATCTGTCCGTCCGCATCGACATATTTCGCGCCGCCTTTGGACGTCTCACCGGTTTCACCGCCGCCGACGACCTCTTCAAGGTCGACGTGTGTGATGCTGCGGGCGAGATAACGTACCATCTTGCCGCCGCCGCCTTGCATGAGAAGGTCGACCGCTTTGACGCCGAAACGTTGAGCGAGGGTTCGGTCGAACGTCGAGGTCAGACCGCCGCGTTGGAGATACGAAAGATTGGTATAGCGCACTTCCTGTTCAGGAAGGAGTTCCGCGAGTTCACTCTTGATACGCTCGCCAACGCCTCCAAGACGCATCGTGTCCGCTGAGTCTTCGACCGTCTCTCTGACGTGGACTTCACCGTCTTTTGGTTTCGCGCCTTCACTGACGACGATGATGCTGAACTCTTTTCCTTTTTTGCGTCGGTCGCGTACTTTTTCAGCGACTTTCTTGATGTCGTAGGGAATCTCGGGAATCAAAATGGCATCGGCGCTTCCGGCGAAACCACCTTCAAGCGCAAGCCACCCAGTATGACGACCCATGACTTCAACCACGATGATGCGATCGTGTGAAAACGCTGTGGTATGGATCTTGTCGAGGGCATCCGTTATATTCGTGAGTGCCGTGTTGTATCCGAACGTGACATCGGTTGCCGGCAAGTCATTGTCGATGGTTTTAGGGACACCGACGACAGGGATGCCTTTTCTGTAGAAGTCACGGGCGGATGTGAGCGTACCGTCCCCACCCACAACAATCAAGGCGTCGACACCTTCTTTTTTCATGTTTTCGATCGCCTCGTCGCTGACATCTTTGTAGGTGACGTTTCCGTCTTCTTCTTCAACACGGTAGTTGAAAAGGTTGTCCTTGTTCGAGGATTTGAGAATGGTGCCGCCCTGATGAGTGATGCCTGAGACCGCGTCGTGATCAAGGGTGATGAAATTGTTATTATACAGACCAAAATAGCCGCGCAAATATCCCACGACCTCCACATTGTATTTGGTGATGGCTGTTTTTGTTGCGGAGCTGATTACAGCGTTCAAACCGCTACAGTCGCCTCCACCGGTAATAATACCGATTTTTTTGATAGGTTTCATACGTAATGCCTCCATGTTTGCTATGATGTTCATGCCTATTATACTTTGTATTGGTCCAACACTCAACATATACGACAATATGAAAACGTTTTTTGTTTATATTGGTACGTTATTTTGATAGAATTATAATAATGGATTAACAGGCAATTCTATGTGCATTTTCGTTCATTTTTGCTATAATCATAGAGAGGTGAAACAATATGATAACAATGAAAGACATTATTCGCGAAGGCCATCCTTCGTTGGAAACCGTCGCGGATGAGGTGACGCTCCCGCTTGAGGAAGAAACCAAGGCCACACTTAAAGAGATGCGACAGTTCCTGATCAATTCCCAGAATGAAGAAACCCGGGAAAAATACGAACTGAGAGAAGGTGTCGGACTCGCGGCTCCGCAGATAAACATCCTGAAACGCATGCTCGCTATTCATACCTATGATGAAAAGTACGAGGAATTTCACGATTACCTTATGGTGAACCCGAAAATCGTTTCCCATTCCACACAACAGACTTACATGCCAGGCGGCGAAGGATGCCTCAGCATCGACCGCGAAGTCGAGGGCCTCGTCCCAAGATATAAAAAAGTCACGGTGAAAACACACCTCTATGACGTCGAGACGGACGAACTCAAAGAGACGACATTGCGTCTGAGAAACTTTCCGGCCATCGTCTTCCAGCATGAACTCGACCATCTGAACGGCATCCTCTTCCCTTCAAGAGTGAAAGAGAGCCTGCCGAACGTCGACCCGATCGAATTCAAGACCGTTGAAGACAACAGTGAAACCCAAAATGAATCCAGGGAGGATAAAACATGAAACTATTTATCGACACAGCGAATGTGGAACACATCCGGGAAATAGCAGAACTCGGAATATTGAGTGGCGTCACCACCAATCCGACACTCATTGCCAAAGAAGGCCGTGACTTCAAAGAAGTGCTCAAAGAGATCACCAGCCTTGTTGATGGGCCTGTCAACGGCGAAGTCATTTCCCTCAAAGCGGAAGAAATGATTGAAGAGGGCCGCGAAATTGCCAAAATGCACAAGAACATGATTGTCAAAATCCCGATGACCAAAGAAGGGCTCAAGGCGGTCAAGACACTTTCAAGCGAAGGCATCAAGACGAATGTGACGCTTATATTCAGCGCCAACCAGGCCTTGTTCGCAGCCATCGCCGGTGCGACCTATGTCTCACCATTTGTCGGAAGACTGGATGACACACTGCATGATGGCATCCAGGTGGTTGAAGAAATCCGTGACATTTTTGACATTTACGGATTTGACACCGAAATCATCAGCGCCTCCATCCGTTCACCGAAGCAACTTGCAGACTCCGCCAAAGCCGGAGCGCATATCGCAACGGTTCCATATGCCGTCTTCGACAAGGCGTTCACCCATCCACTGACCGACAAAGGCATCGAAGCGTTCCTGAGCGACTGGGACAAAGTCTTCGGCGGGAAGTGATGCTTCATGTCGTTGCATAAGTTTGATGCGACCTTGCTCAGTGGCCGTGAGCTCAATCTAAGCGAATATGAAGGCAATGTCATCCTTGTTGTCAACACCGCTTCAAAATGCGGATTCGCGAAACAACTGAAAGAGCTTGAGACACTGTACAAGGATTATAAGAGTGAAGGGTTCGTCGTGCTTGGATTCCCAAGCGACGAGTTCAACAAACAAGAATACGAAGACGACGAACAAATCAAAGAGGCCTGTGAAGTGAATTTCGGTGTCACGTTCCCGATGTTCCGGAAAATCAAGGTCAACGGGCCAAACGCCCATCCGCTTTTCAAATGGCTAAAAGCGAAAAAAGGCGGTCTTTTCGGATCCAAAATCAAATGGAACTACACAAAGTTTCTTATCGACAGGGACGGGAAAGTCGTCAAACGCTACTCTCCTTTGAAAAAACCCGATCGTATGCGTGTACAAATCGCTAAGCTCCTAGGTTAAATAAAACTCGAAAGCCTCTCAGGCTTTCGAGTTCTTTTTATGTCTGGGCTTTTACATGTCGGGCGATATTCCAGCGCGTATAATAGGCGGCGAGTTGCACCTGGACAATGAAGGCCAAGGCGACGACAAGCGCGACTTCCGGACCGATTGAATCAAAGGCCGTAACAGCGACTGCAAGCGCCGGAGACAAAGCGCGCACAACGGTTCCGTTAACAAGCGCGACACGGTTCTCAAAAGAGAAGAAACGCGTTCCGATGAAATGAACCGAAGCGATCATGATCACATACCCGATGATGACCGGAATGATGATTCGAAGGATGGTGGTGGGATTAGAGAGCAGCATCTCGCTTCTGAGTGACATGACAAATGTGATAAGCAACACCACAAAAAACGTCGAGGCGAGTGGGAAAATCGGACGAATGCTGCTTTTAAACTTCTCTTCTCCATATTTGCGTTTCAGGAATTTCTGTGTGAGAAAACCGAGCAGCATGGGAATAAAGACAATGACGAGGATTTGTGAAAAGATTTCGTTAAAGGGAAGCGCAATCGACTCGCCAAGAAGAACACCGATATACAAAGGGGCCAACAAACCACCAAGCATCAAGCCGATGACAATCATCCTGATGGCTTCGGGTGCATTGCCTTTGCTCATGACCGTCCATGAGACAGTCATGCCGGATGTAGGCAAGAGCGCAATGAGCAAAATCGCCAGTCTGAGATATACTTCTTCCGGGAAAAACAGCAACCCAAACCCGAAGGCCAGCAGCGGTAAGTACACGAAATTGATTAGCTGTGCAACCAGTTGAAGCTTATGGTCGCCTTTCTTCATGAGTGACGAAAAATCAAGCGTGACCATCATGGGGTACACCATCAAAAAACTGATTGCAGTGACAAGCGAACTGAGTGGTCTCGTATCAAAAAAAGACCCTACCAAAAGGCCAACGATCATTCCGATAACAATGCTCAACACAAGGTGTCGCTTAATCCATTTGAGTGTATAAATCATAAAATCGCCTCCAAGCACTTGTATTCTAAATGCTTGGAGGCGTTTGTTCAAAGGATATGCATTGCAAGTTTGTATTCGAACGACTAGGCTCGATTGTGGCGCTCCTTCTTGACCCAGTTCCGAATTCTCGAGAGGGATACATTTTCTTGTTCCAGTATCTGGCGGTAGGTTTTTACGCCATCCATGATGTTTCTGGCGAGCACCTGTTTCTTCTCTTTGGGGATGCGATTGGACGCTAGCTCTTTCGCTTTTTTCTTGGTAAGCCCTTCTCTTCCAAACACTTTGTAAAGCAAATACCAATCCTTGATCGTCTCGTGATAGACACCATATTGAGCGGCCAGGTCCTGATAGGTCATGCCTTGTTCCTTGAGACGGCATATCTTGTACTTGAAATTGAAATGGTATGCTTCATTTTTCTTGGTCCGGCTTTTCATTTTCGATTGCGACATGTTGATTACTCGCACCAGCGTTTTTTGTTTCGCTTCGTCTGTTCTGATGTCACGCTGGCTTTTTTCCAGACAAAGCGCTGCGCCCAGTCTGAGAATCAGTGTGCCATTTTTCTCTACGCCTTGGCGCATGAGAATCTCGGCCCGGACAGCATGGTCCGCACGGCTGAAGATCGGCAGTTTCATTTTATCATGATCAATGATCGAATGTTCGAGTGCTTTCTTAACTTCATCCTTATCCATTTTGGCATCCAGCATTGAAACGGTGATGTGCTGTTGTTCCTCCAGACGTTCTATAACATCCGTGTCATAGAGTTTCAACAGAAAACGGTTGTCCTCTTCGGGCAATAGGAGTCCATTCACGAGTTCAAGACATGATTTGTCGTCCTTGTTTCTATACCCTATAAGCATATAAGGTATCTCAAAAGAGTACGATATTCGTTTTACCAGTTCCAACATACAAACCCTCCCACAGCTTTGATAACTTAATTATACTTGTATTCCCCTCAAAAAACAAAAAGAAACGACCTTTAAACAAAAAATTAGGGTAAATTAAAATCGTTTCAGCCTGACTTTGATGGACGGATGAGACCGAAAAAGCCTTGCGTATAGCGGATGATAATATTTGTCGTCCGTCTGTCTATGGAGCTTTTCAAGCGCTTTGGACAACCCTTCGCCATAGCCTTCTTCTATGGCGAAACGATCGGCCGCGAACTCCTGTTTTTGAAGCAGACCTAAAAAAACGAGCGTTCCTAGTCGAATCAAGATTACGTTAAAAAGTACGACCGGAACCCAGAAAGCGATATCTGAAAGGGTTTCGAACGCCAATGCAAAAATAATGAAGTTCGCGATAAAATACATCATCACAACCGGAATGACGACCATGATTCGCTTGAACATGTGCTTTTCATAGGCATGAGCGACCTCATGGGATAATATGCCCACTACCATATCGTAGCTCATGCTTGCGAGCAACGGTCTTGATACAAACATATGGCGATGGTTTCCCACATCCAGCAACATGGCGTTCAAACCAAGCGAAACGGCCCTCGAATCAATCATGTAGACCGATTCGCTCTTCACAATCTCTTTGAAAAACGTTTCTGGCAATCCATGACGGTAAGGAACCATCCGGAACTTATTGGAAAGCTTGCGTACCGTTCTTGGAAAAAGCACGAAGTAGACGACAAGACCGATCAAACCCATTGCTCCAAGGACAATCAGCGGGTGGACCAAAACGAAAAAGACGAGTTTTGCCGATGCGAACAAAATGACAATTGAAATGTAGAAGGCAAGAACACCGAGTGCGTTCAGCATCGTCCGTTTGTAGTCCGTCCGAATGATCAGTCCGTAGAGCGCTTCGATCAACAGTACATAAACCGGTAAAACCATGACAACCCACAACGGGAAAACTTCAATGTCCTCTCGTAAAAAGCTATGGCCAAGCACCATGATCAATGCAATAAAGACAAGACGGTTGAGAATTCTTTTGATCAGGCGTGCACGAATTCTGAACGGAGCGGTCCTCATACTGAGTGTTAAAGAGGCGCATTCGAAAAGTATCCACGCTGACAGAATACCGGTCAGCACATAAGCGGTCAGCATCATTCGCCAATCAGTTTGATGAGAACCCTTTTGCGTCTCTTGCCGTCAAACTCTCCATAAAAAATCTGTTCCCAGGGGCCGAAATCCAATGCGCCATCCGTGATGGCCACGGTGACTTCACGCCCCATGATCTGTCGTTTGATATGGGCGTCCGCATTGTCTTCATACGTGAATTTGTTGTGGTTGTATTGATCATGAGGTTTTTCCGGCGCCATTTTTTCAAGGAAGTCCTCGAAATCCTGAAGCAGCCCGGACTCGTTGTCATTGATGAAGACCGATGCGCTGATATGCATGGCATTGACGAGCGCAAAGCCGTTTTTAATGCCGCTTTCCTTCACGGCATCCTCAACATCCGGCGTGATGTTGATATACTCTCTTCGCTTATCGGTGTTGAACACGAGTGCCTTTCGATAGTGTTTCATATGAAATCCTCCTTAGTGAATTTTGTAAAGTACCTGCAGAAATTTATCGGAATAATGAAATGCCTCTTTGTAATGACGTCTTGCTTCGAGCGCCTCGGTATAAAGGATTGTCCCGACCTGGATCGCGATGAAATCGCGTTCCTCATGAGCAAGGTCCAACAAGGCTTTGCATAAGGACAGATAGTGGTCGTCCTGACCCTTCAGAAGGCCATGTTCTATGACCTCGATCAGTTTCTTGTCGATATCGGTAACCAATATCCCTTGTTTGATTTTAAAGCGGTTGATCTCACGCAACGCCTCCATGTTTCTACCCAGTCTGAAATACGATAAAATCTTGTAAAAGTGGTACTGGAAAATATCGACATCAAAGGTCTCCAGAATCGACAACGCCTGCGTATAATCTTCCTGGATGATATGGTAACGCGCCTTATTGACATTCACAAAATTATAAAGCGGCTTGTTGTTCTGGGTGAACGCAAAGTGGGAGGTTTCCTCATAGCTTCTTTCGAAGTCCTCGAACTGATGCAAAAAGACATAGATGATTTGTTCCATCGCCTTGCAACGATTAAGCCGGTTGTAATTCATGAACCGGTCAAAGCGTTCCTTGGCGCCTTCGAAATACTCAAGCGCCTTGTGATAGTACTCATAATCGTTGGTGAGGGTAAAGCCGAGAATGTAGTATGCGCGTGCTTTGAGATGTTCATCGTTGAGTGTGTCCAAACGTTTATACAGGAACTCCCATGCGTTAGAAAGGCCTTTTTCAATGACCAGGAAAATCGCTTTTGCAATCATGAGCAGCTCTTTTTGCTTTTCATTCAACGCATCTTCCATCATGGTGACCAAATGGTAGTACTCCTCAAGATGATCAAAATCAACACGAAGGTCAACAATGGCGATGAAGACAAACAGGTTATACTC
>PWHD01000011.1 GCA_003555335.1 Mollicutes bacterium
CGACATTCGAGCAGCCTCGTCCCTCTCACCCCTGAATATTGGGCTTGATGGAACACTCGCCCTATCCACAACACCCGACTGGGTCACAACAAATATGCTTGATCTCAGATTCCCAGAAACAAGCGGAGTCAATGGCGGCGTCAGATTCGCATCCCTCATGGGTATTACAGCTGCTCGTATCAAGCCTGCTTGGGCCCTGTTGCGAACTCGCTGCACCGCCCTGTCCAGATTCCTCAGAACCTCTTCTATGCCGGTCACCCTACTCACAGGTACACCTGCCTCACAAACTCGTCAGTACTTCTGAATAATGGATTCTTGTCGGCCCTGATGATCCTATGGGCACCAACTACCTCTTGTGGCGACAAGTAGTCCTCACCACCACTTGAATCATCAATCTCAACGTCAGCAAGGCTCCCGAGCATCACAAAGCCATCAACATCAAGGTCTTGTGTCACCAGCAATGTAGCCGAACTGACCACCTCAGCTCCCTTAGAATCAGTAACAACATTGGTCGTATCGTCCCATCGGCACTTGACTTCCACAGGAGCGTCGTACTCAGTGCCACCAAGGCCATCAGACCGAGGGTTGCCCCAG
Source organism: Mollicutes bacterium (assembly GCA_003555335.1). The sequence goes on from PWHD01000011.1 coordinate 595, forward strand.
TAAACAGCCGTCTGCACACAAACCGATTCCACAAATTGCAGTAATGGGTTAGCCATGAGTCGTACCTGCCGATTCTATCCTTGCTGTTTTAGTCTTTTGGCCATCAGCCATATCCCGATATGCCCCAGTGTGGTCAAGGACCATAACCTGTTGGCCATAAAATGTGCTGTTCAGCCCCATAGCTGTCTTGCCCTGGAATGTCGCAGAAGCTGGCCCCGCCGAGGCCTGCTGCAACTGCTGGTCACGTGTCGTTGCCATAAAGTGAGCGGCAAGCCACCTCTCAATCTCCTTCTTTAGAGCCTCCCCGACATCCTCTTCTGCCAAGGTCGACTCGACAGATTGATGCGCAGCCAGGATATATGCATCTATCTCGTCATCAACCAATGCCGTGGCAATGATCTTCTTCACATCCGCTGCACTCACCCTAATCTCCGCCATTATTCCTCCTTGCCTTCCAAAGCTTGGGATCTATGAAGTCCAGCACCTTGCTCGTCCAATGCAAACCAAGCCAGTCAATAGCCTCGTACAGTTGCTCGTAATCACCGGACACCATTCGCTCAGGCCAGATCACCTTCACATTCAGACCAGCCTCAATCATCTGCACGAACCTTTTCTCGTGCTCTCGTACCCACCAGATCCACCCTTCCTCTTCTGTCTTTGCGCCAACTGCCGCCATTACACTCGGCCTGGCATAGGCATTCATAAACCCAGTCTTCAGGCAAGACTGTACGATGTCTCCCGTCCTTCGCCTAACAATCAACCATTTCGCCTTGGGGAATGCATAATCCCAGACAGGCCAAATAAGAGAGAGCTTGGGGCATTTATAGAACCAAGGGCCACCAGCATAACCCTGGCTCTCGATCGCACTACGCACCCTGCTTGCTGTGTTGAGTGGAACATACATGTCTTCGGTGCTGGGCAAAGGATGCTGACATCTCGGATCGGCGCCGATTGACTTGATATATGGCTTGACAATCTCCTCCCTTATCGCCTTATTCTCATACATCCCCTTTGGGTTGTTCTTGCTCGCACCAAACATCTCGCCACCAAATGCGCCACAAAGCTCTATGGCGCCAGCAACCATGCTCGTCCCTGATCTCGGCACTCCTGTTATGAGGATAGGTGCCTTCATACCCAATGCCTCCTGACCCAAGGTTCGCTACATTGGCCTGGCTTCGGCCTTCCGTGGAAGGTCACCATCCTGCAATTTGCTGGCAGCTGCTTGCTCCCATGCAAATTGTTAGCTTTGTACGAATACATTTGATTTGGGTAGTGCTCCTGCAAGAAATCGAGCTGGCCCCCATCATTGTCCAAGTATGATTGATAGACCCAGCGCTCTTTCCCTTGGGACCACCCCTCAACCACCCTTGGCTGCAGATTGAGCATCTCCCAGAAATGCCAATGCGTACTAGCCTCAAACAGAACAATATCCCCACCACTCATCCTGCGATGCTTTGGTGTATTCTTAAAAGCCGACCTCGTCATCAGGGGACCACTGTAACCAAAGATATCATCAACACTCCCAGTCACAACAATGTCTATATCAAGGATCACAACACGACCAGACAGACCAGCCTCAGGATCAAACGCTTTCAGCTTAGGGAGGCATCCCCTCCAAGATGGGCTATCAAAGCCAATCACCTCAATGCCTGGCGAGAATAGCCTCCTCAGTCCCTTGGGGAGATGGTTGCTCATAAAGCACACATACCTCACCCCCATAGTTGTGTTACGAGCAACACCACGACATAGCCTGTTGACGTACTCTATGTTTGTGCCGACATTCCCCCAACCCGGCCTGTCCTTCCCATTCCAGAGGAAAGTGACCACAGTTATGCCGTTGCTATCAGCCAATTCCTGTACTCCTCCCTGTCACGCCTGATGTCGTGCCCAGTGTTATAGCCATTTCGGAGACCAATGCCAATGGCATCAAGAGCTATCTGGTATTGCTTATCCCCGGTCTCCTTGTATCTGCTGAGCAACAGTTGCTTCATCTTCCGCTCAACACGAGGCTTGCCTGATGCCTTTGCGCCCCGTACCATAAATCTCCGGAAAACCTGGAAATCATCCGGCTTGTCGAAGTGTGTTCCCACATCAATCCCTTCCCTCGAAGGTTTGTGGCGAGACCACCCCATACCCTCAAGCTTGGCGGCAAGTTTCACGTCGTTGCCAATGCAATCTTCAATATCAGCCTGCTTGAAAGCCCTCGTTCTCCTCAAAGCGCAGCAACACACTTGCTTCCCCAGAAAGGTATCCATCAACCCAAATTGATACTGGTAAACATGGGGATCTGGTGGCTTGAATCCGACGTATTCGCCGATTGTCCTCAAGGCATCAGGATAAAGAATCATATCCCCTCCCAGCCACAAAGCCCAATCAGATTCTACCCGGGATAGAGCTTTGTTGTATGCTGCCGCCTGCGGAGATACGCCATCAACATGGATGATTTGGCTGAACCCAGAAGTATCCTGGCAAGCAACAGACGCCAAGCATCTATCAAGCTGAGGCTCCCCCACACTCATAACAACAGCACCAATATCAATCACCAAAGCCTCTCCTCCTCCGGGACCTCTCCGATCTTGATAGCAGGCCAGCCACGCCAATGCTCATATGGTGGTATATCCTTGGTGACCAAGCTCCCCATGTCAACTGTTGCCTGCTCCCCTATTGTAACTCCGGGAGTGATGAGGCAAGACATCCCGATACGAGCACCATGGCAAATTATCGGACCCTCAAGTTTTTGCCCAACAGGCCTCCCGTGGGAAGCGATTCGCTTCTCATTGGCCATCTTGGTTCCGCCTGCAATAAACACATAGTCCCCAACCCAAGCTCCCTTCGTTATGATGCATAAAGGACCGATCCTCGAGTTGTGTCCTATAACAGCATCAGCCTCAACGAGGGTCAAATGGCAAATCGTTGTAGAATAGCCAATAGCGACATTGCTCCGGATCACACAGTTATGCAAGATGCTAACTTTATCCCCGATGATGCATCCCTCATCAATAACAACTCCTTGGCCAACGAACACATGATCGCCAAAATTATTAAGTGGTTTTATCACAACACCTCCCAGACATCCGCTTTCCTGAAAGCCTCGATCGTGCTGCTCGGGTTGGCATTGACTATCTCTATGCCAAGCCTATCAGCATCCTCTGCGATCTTTGGGAAGCCGACCTGGTGCCTGTTGAATGTTTTCTGGACTGCCTTCGCCCTTGCTCGCTCCCCTCCCGATATCTTGTTCGGCATTTCAATGTGGCCCTGATGGAAGTGCATCCTCCCATCCTCGTCAAGGGACATATCGAATCCGAGCAGGACAATCTGGCTCACACCAAAATGGGCGGCCAAGTTGATAGCAGCCGCACCGCTGTTCTTGTTCCACGAAACCTTGCCAACCGCAGTCGATATCCCATGCACCTTCTCATGGTCCCTCTCAAGATATTGTATCTTCTCAGGGTTATCCTTCCCAATGTTGGCAAACCTGTCGTTACAAGACACCTTTATTCCTGGCCATTGAGCAAGCTTGTGACGATGATGGATAAACCAATTGCTGTCCCCAAAGAACAAAGAATCAATCCAATCGCCGATCAGGTAGGCATTGTTGACAGCGATGCAATGTTCGCCATGGATCGGCGACATAAGCTCCGATAAACTCCATGGGCCATAGTCACGCTCAGCAGGGTTCCGGATGAGGTCGGCAAGATCAGCAGGGACACGGAACTGCTCAAGTATTGATGGCCCACCACCAATCACAAAGCACCTCCCGCCCTGCCATATCTTAGGGACACGCCAACCCATCACTCTCCCTCGCCCATTAGGTCTGCAACCATCGCCTCCGCATCTTCCTTCCGCAATGCCTGCTCACTGATCACCTTATCAGTGGCCTTATCCACAACATCATACCAGCCACCACTCCTGTGCACAGCCTCAAAGATAGTCACGGTATCGACTGGCTCAGGCTCAAAAAGAGCAATCTTGCCGCCCACAGGCACGACCACATCACGAAAAGCCTCTGGCACCTGGGAGGGTGTTGCCATAAACTCATCACCCCTCTTGTATGATGGCTGATGCCTCCCTAAGCTGAATGCTCCCCGTGTTACCCGCCATTTGATCTCCTTCTCTTCCATCTTGCCCTCCATTAAGATTTTGGGATGATTACCAAAACAAAGAGATTAAACACATTAGTGGGAAGCAGCCATATGGATGAGACCAGAATTCCCTTCCTGATCCGAACGGATCTGCGGGACCTGGATTGTCATCACTTTAAACTTATGGATCATCCCGCCTTCCTGGCTCCACTGGACATTCTGGACGTCCATCCCATTGATCCACCGAACAACTTCGCTCGTCATCTCAACGAGCAGGATGTTGTTAGCCGGCAGCTTGTCGATCGTCTTGATGGCTGCAATACCTTCGATCGCCATCAGGCGTTGCCGAATGGTGTTGCCACGAGTGTCGTCATAATCCTCATCAAGCACAGTTTCGTACGCAGTGGGGATATAGAGCACCCACGGACCATAGTGCTTGTTATCGAGAGCTTTCTGCTTCATCTCGAGCACATCATCCCGAATACCTTCGGCAGTTTTGGCCGATGCAGTCCATGCCGTCAGACCAGACACCATATTCCGATCAGGATGGTTCACATAGCTGTAAATAGTGCCACCGCCATAGGCGTAGGTCTTGTCAGTGAACAGGAAATCCTCAAGCGTCTCGGCAATTCGCCGTGATGCCTGCTCCGCAAGGGTCGTATCCAAAGGCTGGCCGAGGGTACGACTCACATTGAGCACCCTGTCATTCAGCTCATAGTCAACGTGGACAATGGGGAGCGGCAGGTAGTTGGGACTAAACACGACCCCATCATTCTGACCCCGAGTCACACCATCCATGGAGATCGTTGTCTTCAGAGCCTCGGACACATCGTGGTACTCGAGAACAGTGCTGCCCATGCCATTCAGATTATAGGTCAAGCCACGGCTCTTGAGGTCCTCGACACCCTTCAGCCTTTCCCGTGCAACCCTGATAACAGCCTCATCAAGGTGCTTCCATTCGTCACGACGCAGAGTTGCGTTATTATTGATCGGGATGTTCTTCCAGTTAGCTTTAACCCTCAAATCCCCGCCAGTGTGCACGGAGATGTAGGAGCGACCAGTCTTAGGATCAAACCAAGGTCGCATACGTCCGACGTCAACCCTCCCGCCAGAAATAAGCTGCTGAGCAACATCGCCAGTCCCCTGCCCATTCGCACTTATCAGATCAATCTGAGCTATCATTTGTTATCACCTCCCTTATGCAGACCTTTGGGTCCCAGTAATGCGGACCTTGATTCGCGAATTGTAGCCAAGGTCGCTGTCCTCATCAAGCTCACCGCTTGAGCCGGACAGATCAACCGCTTCCAGTGCCTGGCAGAAGGCCACACCGCCAGATGTGACGGCTTTCAATGTGCCGTCCCCATTGGACTGCAGGTATGCACCAACGGAGATATCCTGGCCATCAGCCAGAATCATGTATGCCTGGTCGCCAGGCTGCGGGATCCAGCACTGGACAGGACTCCCATTGGCATAGGCCTCGTTGATGCCCTTCCCCTGCAGGCGATCGGTCAAAGCGAGCATGGGGATCACATCATTGTTGGCAGTCCCATGCTTCTTTACCTCGCCATCGTCAGAGTACTCCAGAAGCATGCCGGGCCTGATCCCCGCCTCGTCAGCCTCATACCACTCTTCGATGTTCAGGTAGTTCTTCAGTCGAATTGCGTTCGCCATTTAGTTCACCTCCTTCACGTCGAACTCGATGCCAGCTGGAGGGAGGACATCAGCCTCCTCGCCAGCATTTGTGTTAAACCCATCGCCCATCCCGACGTAGCTCACCTTGGGCTTCACGATCGCCTTGTGGAGGATATTGAGCTCCCCCATCCCCTTCGGAGCCAGCTGCTCCTCGGTGAACTCGGAATTTGCCATGATGCCATCGACAAGGTCCTTCCGCTGCTTCCGATGAAGGGCGAGACCACTCTCAAACTGGTCCCGGTATTCATCAGGAAGGACAGAAAGGAACTCCTCAGGCTTCTTCATCTGCTCACGAAGAATAGCGACAGCCTGCTCAGTGTTCCCTGTCGGTTGTGCCTGCTCCACAGGCGCCAACTTCTTCAGCTGGCATTCGGAGAGGGTATCCAGCCATTCCCGGTCACCCTCCTCAAACTGCGTAGCATTGCTGCTAATAAGCTCATCAACCAGTTTCATTCCATCATCTCCTTTTCCTTTGCCATTACTTCTGTTCTCTGTCGGTGCTTCCGGCTCTTCCGGTGCCCCACCTCCAGAACCAACATCCACCTCCTTGTAGGTGACCTCCCTCACAATCTGCTTGGGATCACCGGACAAGGTGATGGCGCCATCCTCACCAACCTGGTAGCCAACCTTGTAGAACCTTTCCCCACCAGGCTCACCTGGCCCAGGGATACCTCGTCCACTGACCCGGAATATGACTTGATCATCATACACCTCCTCCAACCAGTGTGAGGAGAAGTCAGTGTCCATAGAGTCCAACTTGCTCCTGACGGCATCAACGAGCTGTTGATAGCCGATTTCCGCCGCATTGCTCAGAAAGTTCTGCGGCGCATACACCTTCGTCACACCACCACCTCCTTCCTTGTTAGCACGCACACCGCAGCCATCCTCCCAAGAACATGCACCCTTGCCGCCAGGCAGTAGGGCAAGGTGGTCTGGCCGAATGTTTCGAGCAACTGCAGCGTACTGCTCTTCGTTGTAGGTGCCCTGAACAGGCTCAAAATCTGAGAACAACCCTGTCGAAACCTCCATAGGTCGTTGGTATCTCAGAGCTTCCATCACCAAAGGCGACACTGATTGCGCCTTCGCCTCGTCCACCCAGATCTCGCCCCGAAGCTTCCCTCCCTCAAATCTGGTGTTAAAGAGCCAACCAACGGTTTGATTATCTATGATCTCAGGAGTGTTGCAAGATACTGGCACCCCCTCATCATTTTCGGGATGGAGCACCGGCACAGGCCTCCCATTCCAAGAAGAAGCATATTTCGCCAGCTCCTCCTCGGTATATAGAACAGGACCATTGCTCCCATTGTGTACGCCAGGTGTCATGAGGATCACAGGGGCAACTATATGCTTCTTGCCCTGGAACTGCTCCTCTCTCAGCACATACCCTTGCGTATGGGTGCTAAAAACATCAGCCATCATTCCTCCTCCTCATCTGTCACATCGAGTGGTAAGGCTATACACCGACAATTGGGGTGCAGAGGTATCAAGGCTTCAATCTCCTCAAGGGTGTATACTCGCCCCTCCAGCGCAGCACAGTCTGGGCAAACCATCAGTGGCCCAAAGCCAACAGGGTAGTTGGCAGTCTTCCACTCAGCCTTCACCCGAACACCTACCGCACCCCAATTCCTGTATTCTTGCACCATTGCCGAGTGGTGCGCTCGTATTGTCTCTGTCCTGGCGATCGTCCTTGCCCTATTGAGCCCTATGGAATCAACCCGACCATTGATCTCCTTCGCCATCTTGCCAGGTCCCCAACCCTGCGTCAACCCCTCAGCAAGCTTGCGGCTGATCTGCTGGTCCATTGCCTCCGTAACACCACGAAGCTCACTGAATACCCTCGTGTATGCCGACCCTGCCCGATCAAGGTGCTGAGGATGGTGGAACACTGCATCTATGCCACCGAGCTCATCTATTGTTGGCACATTGTGGCCTGCCCTTCGTAGTTCGGTATGTCCCCTGTCAAGTCCCTTCCTATATGCTGACTTGACGTACATGCCCGACCAATGCTCCTCTACAGGCATCCCCATTTGCTCCATCCGAGTCACCTCAAGGATGCCCCTTTCCTGCTGATGGCGCAACCAATCCATAAATCCCTCAGCCTTTTGCTGGCTCCTCGAGAAGGCAAATCTCCTTGCCCCTGGTGAAGATAGTTGTTGGGTCGTAACACTGTTATGCTTGAGCCCAAAGACATCATCCTGGATTATAGCCTTGCGTATGACACCTTTGAGCTCACGGAATCGCTTATACATTTCTGCGCCGAAGCGCCTCCGCAACCCCAATGTGTTGGTAGGGTCTCGCCTCCCCTCCCGGACATTGGCTATCGTCAGGCTGTCACCCATCTCGCTCAACTCCCTCAGTTGCACCAACCTCAACCACCTCAACAGGCATGAACACATAACGCTTTGTGACCTGCTCATCGCCAGGATCATCGGCATAGAAGGTGCAGGCAATCGTTGCCGCCTCACCTACAGCCATGCGCAATGTGAACTCTGACACTCTTGTAGCGTCAATATTGAACATCGCCAACAGATCAATAGCGAATTGGCTACCAGATGGCGTAAATGGTCGCATACCTACCTCGTCTATCACCTTTTCGGCGCCGATTAGCATCCCTAACGTCCGACTCCAGGACGACTCCGTATGCACCCAAGTAGGGTAGTATGACCCCCCCCGAGCAGCACCTTAAATCCCAGATAATCGCTCCCTCAATCATCTTCTGCCGCCTCGTCACCGCCCTCAGTGGTCTCTGGATCAGACCTCAGTCTATCAAAGTGGTCGATCGACAGCTTGAGGTTTAGCCCAATCGCCGCAGCCACACCCTCATCACCACCCTCAATAGATCTTGGCTTAGAGTCCGCCTTGTAGGACATCTTCTCTGCCATGTGCTTTGCTGTTTCTTCGCTTACTGTCATCGTCCCCCCAAAGTCCCAAAGTATGTTAAGTGCCGAGTGTCCGAAGCACATCAAGGGCATCGTCGCCAACCGATTTGTCTTGGTCCGCCACCCGCACCACCACTTTCTTGCCTGTTGACTCAACAACTTCAAACTGCAATCCCCTGTCAAGTAGGATCTCGTGCTCATCAGGATACTCAGAGAATGGGGCCATATCGATCGCCCCCACCCCAGGCTCAACGAGCACCTCCATCATCACAGGATCATCCATATAGTCGACAGAGGTATCCATGAATGCATAAGCGCCATCCTTATCTGCAGCTGTTGAGCAGAATGCATCATCCTGATATCTTGCGCCAACCTTGTCCGCACCGAGCTCTTGAATGACACTCCTGTCCATAACTCGGTATGTTCGGATGGGCTCCTCAATCCGACTGTGGGTCATAGCCTCATCAATGTCGCTTATGTAATCAACCATCCAATCAGCACTATCGGCGCCGATGCGGCCAACTTCGATGTCGTCGGCAATGGCGGCACCACTACGCAAGGCAGGATTGAGCTCCGCATAATTCTCAGAACTATAGGAGCTCAACCCTTGCTCGAGATCCCAATCCAGAATGCTATCGGTCGCTCCCATAGTCAACCCCTTCTCATCGGGAGTTGGATCGTCCCCACCGAGCCCAAATGGGGAGCCTCGCTCCTCCTGCTGCTCCTGGAATACCTTACCAGCCTCCTTGCGATCATTGGGCAACAGCGACGCCCTCCCTGTCGCAACAGCTGTCAAGCTCCCAGGCCCACCAGTCTCCGAAAAGCGACCACCCTCATCACGAGGCTGCACAGCAGCGTATGGATTATTGATGGTGGGATCGTCACCACCCTCAGTGGTCTCTGGATCATCGCCCAAGTCATCATCAGTGAGGAAAGGGAACTGTGCCTTCATCCCCTCCGCCTCGTCGATCTCCTCGTCATCCCCATCATCCTCAACAACCTCATCGGATGATTTCGGCTTCTCCAACTCAGGCAGCTCGTCATAGGACGTCACCTCAAAGAACTCGTCCATTCTTGCCTTTTCGTCACTCATTGTCACCCCTATCCGTCAATGGCAGCCTCCCACTCATGGAAGACCTCCGGATTGATATAACTGCTCAAAGCAACCGCCCTTGTGTTCCCAAGTTGTGCAGCAACAGTGTCTGCGACCTCCCTCACTGACTTTGCGAACTCCTTCTTATTCTTAGGTGCCGTCATCTCGCTCACCTTGCTTGCTGCTGTCGTCGTCCCCTTCCAAGTCCGTATATCCTTGACTTTGAAGCCATCACCCCCATTGCGACCCATAGCATCACGAACAGAGTCATTCGACACATCAAACAATCTATCATTTGGGCCAACATCCTTGCTCGAGATGTATTCGGCCAAATCCCTATCCTGGAAAGACGTCACACGCTCCTGGCCACCAGCCTTGCCACCGACATACTTCACCGTCACGGTATCCCCATCAATGCTCTCGATATGCCGACCTTCTAAGGTAGTTGCCCCATACGCCTGGTGCTCAGCGCCTGTGTCTTTGAGCGAACCCGGCCTCATACCAGTTTCAGTAATAAGAGCGACGCAGGCAGCACTGTCCCTATCCCTTGCTGTCAGTGTCTCGTCCGCCATCTCCGACTTGGCGCCATCCCTTATTGTGTCTATGTTCTCATTGAGCTGCTTCACCCGTGCGTATTTCTCAACCTCTGCAGCTCGCTGGTGCTCCTTGCTGTACCTTGACTGAACTCGCCCTTTGCTGTCCTTCCCTATGACCTGCCGAGGTGCTGTTGGGTCATCATTTAAGCGAACATCCGACCAAGCCTTGGGGACATTGTGCTCCGCCATTCGCTTTTGGTCAGTCTCCGACAACGGTTCGCCATCAGGACCAACCCAGCCCTTGTCGGTGTCAAAGGATGAGCCGCCACCTTCTGGCGCAAAGCGACCAAGCTCATCACGACTCCTCTCAAAGAGTGTAGCGAGGTTTGCTCCTACTGGTTGCTGTTGTCCCGGTTGCTGTTGTCCCGGTTGCTGTTGTCCCGGTTGCTGCGGCATCTGGTCGGGATCTA
>PWHD01000060.1 GCA_003555335.1 Mollicutes bacterium
CGTCTGATATTGGTTCAACTCAAAAGTAATTCTGTTCTATTCAGTTTTCAAAGACCATTTCTGTTTCTATCGGTGCCTTAACATTATACGATATCCATGACTTCTTGTCAATAACCAGACCTGCCATTTCAACCGGTTCACGGCACCGCTTTGCCAGCCTTGATGGAAGCCTTCCGGCTTGTTTTCTTTGGCTCGCAATAAAGAGTATATAACTTTATCTCCTATAAGTCAACACCTTTGACCCGATTTTGCATAGTTTTTTATCTGCGGCTTATAGAGACAGGCTATACGCCATCCAGTGCCATCCTCAACGGACGCATTATCATAGGGGCGCAGTATCAATGATAAAAAAAACGGTCCGTTTTGTCAATCGAAACGGTCCGTTTTCTATATAGTAAATGAAATGTTTCAAAGACGACTTGCGACAGTGTCGATATCGATCAGAGTCGTCTCCTCGCGTCGGCGGTCGGTGAATTCCACCTTGCCGTCTTTGATATCCTTGCCGATGACGATACGGTAGGGCACACCGATCAGATCGGCATCCTTGAATTTGATGCCTGGTCGCTCATCACGGTCGTCGTACAAGACCTCGTGATCCGCGCTCAACGCCTTGTAGAGTTGTTCAGCCTGATGAACCGCATCCGCATCTTTTAAATTGAGCGGCAGGATGTGGCACTTGAAAGGAGAAATCTCCTCAGGCCACAGGATGCTGTTATCATCGCTGTTTTGTTCCACGGCCGCCATCAGGGTCCGGGAGATGCCAAGTCCGTAGCACCCCATGATGACAGGGGCTTTATGACCCTCACGGTCAGTGTAATAGGCATTCATACTTTCAGAGTACTTGGTTCCAAGCTTGAAGATATTGCCGACCTCGATACCGCGCGCTTCAAAAATCTTCCCTCCGCATTTCGGACAGGCATCGCCTTCGGAAAGTCCGCTGAATTCCTTGTTGGAACCGTAGTCACAGCTCTGACAATAAGAGATGGTGTCTTCGCCGACCTCGCTCATCACCATGAACTCATCCGCGGCCTTGCCGCCGATCTGTCCGGTATCAGAGGAAACAATCTTGGTGTCGAGGCCCATGCGTTTGAAAATGGTCGTGTAGGCTTCCTTCATGGAATCATACCAACGGTCCATATCCGCATCGTTTTCACTGAATGTATAAAGGTCTTTCATGATGAACTCCCGGCCTCTCATCAATCCGAAGCGGGGACGTAGTTCGTCTCTGTATTTCGTCTGTATCTGATAGAGTGCGAGCGGGAGTTTCTTATAGGAATTGATGTAGTCGCGGACGATATGGGTGATGACTTCTTCGTGCGTGGGACCGAGACAAAAGTCGCGGTCGCGTCGGTCCTTGAGGCGGATAAGCTCGGGGCCGTACTCGCCCCAGCGACCGGATTCCTCCCAGAGGTCTCGCGGTTGCATGGCAGGCATCAGAAGCTCAGAACAATCCCGCTTGTCCATCTCTTCTCTGACGATGGCCTCGATGCGTCTGATGACGCGGTGACCGAGCGGCAGATAAGAATAGATGCCGGCCGCGGTCTGTTTGATCAAGCCGGCTCTGGCCATGATCTTGTGACTTTTGACCTCGGCGTCTTTGGGTGCGTCTTTGAGTGTGGGTACGAAAAGCATGCTCTGTTTCATAAAAACACCTCTATCCTATATTGAGTAAACGGAGAATGTCACTGTAGGTTACGAAAAGCAGTAGTCCGATCAGCAGAATGAACATGATCAGGTGAAGATAGTTCTCGACCGTCTTGTTGACTTTTTTGCCCGTGATTCCCTCATAACCGAGGAAGACGATCCGTCCGCCATCAAGGGCGGGTATCGGAAGCAGATTCAAGATGCCGAGATTGACACTCAGAAGCGCCGTCCAGTTCAAGAAAGCTATCAGCCCTTGCTGGAAAGCACTCGCGGTGATGGCGTAGATCCCGACCGGACCGGCGAGATCGCCGATACCGACCTGGCCGCCGAACAGCATGCGAAGCGTATCGAAAATGAGCGTGCTCGATTGTCTGATTCCACGGAAACCGCTTATAATGACACTTCTTGATATGTCGCGTTCATGCACGGGGGAAATACCGATCTGCACCTGCACAGCAGGCGCGTTCTGACTTTCAAGCAAACTGTGTTCATAGGGTTCGACTGTAAGGGTCTCGGCAGTCTCATCACGTTCGATTTCGATGGACATCGCCTCGCCATCGCGGTTCGCCTCAACCTTGTCGATGACGTCCGTCCAGGTCGTCACTTCTTCACCATCGATACTCAAAATGCGATCACCGGGTTGAAAACCGGCTTCGGCACCCGGTGAATTCTGAAGCACCTGGCCGACGATGAGCGCATGGGGGTCATCCGGATCTCTTTCAGTCGCGATGCCGATGGCAATGAGCACAATGCGCGGTGTCACCGTCACATCGACAGTCTCACCATCACGATCGACAGTAAGGCCGACTTCCCTGAGACCCTTGTTCTGACTCATGAATTCGGTAAGGTTTTGAAAACTATTGACTTCCTGACCTTCGATTTCCAAAATCACATCACCTGGTTCAAGGATGCCGTATGCGGCCGCCTGTTCAGAAACAGCACCAATTTCAGTCGTGATGCGACCCTGTTCATCGGTTTTCGGGAATCCGATAATCAGTGAGATGAGGATAAACAGGAAAAAAGCGAGTACGAAGTTCATGAAAGGGCCGGCAAAAATCGCACTGAAACGTTGTCTCAATGATTTCGAATCGAAGCTCCGGTCATAAGGGGCTACCTGGAGCTTTTTGTCCTTGAGAACATAAAACGCTTTGTTATCAACCGGTTCGCCGTTCAACGTAAGTTTACCATCATCTTTGCCTAAAAGGTCGACCGATTCGACCGTGATGCGTTCGGCATCTTTGTATCGTTCGTCTTCGGCATTCAAAATCAGATGCGTTATTTTGCCGTTTTGTCTGCGTACTTTGATATCCTGGCCTTCTTTGACCATGTCGCTACTGATTTCCTCGCCGGCCATCATGACAAACCCGCCGATCGGAATCGCCCGGATGGAATAGACGGTCTCACCTTTTTTCTTGCTGATAAGCACCGGTCCCATGCCGAGCGCGAACTCGTGACAGAGGATACCGGCGCGTTTCGCCATGATGAAGTGACCCAGTTCATGAATCAGGATGACCAGACCCAGAACAAAAATAAATACCAGAATATTGATTAAAAACATATTTTCACCTTCAACTCTTCAAGTTATACACATACGTGCGGACAGCCTTGTCATGCGCGAGCACATTCTCAAGCGTCAGCGGAATATCATTTTCGAAATGACTGAGACAGTTCGTGATGATGGTCTCGATCTCCAAGAAAGAGATAGTGCCCTTCAAAAACAAATCGACCGCCGCTTCGTTTGCTGCATTCATCGTCACCACGTGCATGCCCTTTTCCCTTGCGACGGCGATGCCGAGGTCGAAAAGGGAAAAGCGTTCCCTGTCAAGCGGTTTGAAATTGAGCGTGCCGACTTTTGTGATGTCGAAAAGGCTGTGCAATCTCAAGGACTTGTCACCCTTCATCGCAGAAAGGATGGGAATGCGCATGTCGGATGGGCCGATGTGTGCCAAGACGTTGCCGTCTTTGAAATGTACTATAGCATGAACGATGCTTTCTTTATGCAATATTGCCTCTATTTTATCATAAGATACATTAAATAGATAATGGGCTTCAATGATTTCAAAGACTTTATTCATCATCGTCGCCGAATCGATGGTGATTTTGGCGCCCATCGCCCAGTTCGGGTGTTTGAGGGCGTCTTCCACCGTCACGTTCTTCAAGGCTTCCTTGTCAAAATCACGAAAACTTCCGCCGCTTGCGGTGATGACCATCTTATCGATGCTTTCGGGATTTCTTCCCTTGAGACAGGCGGCGAGTCCCGCGTGTTCGCTATCGACCGGGATCAGCTTGGACGTCGAATCTTCGAGCGCGGTACTGATGAGCGGCCCGCCGACAACAAGGGACTCCTTGTTCGCAAGCAGGACATCCATACCGTTCTCGATGGCTCTCAGTGTCGGCTCGAGTCCGATGCTGCCGACAAGGGCGTTGAGTACCGTCGCCTCTTTGTCAGCATCGACCAGATTGACAAGACCATTTTCTTCAAGGGGATGAAACCGGATGGAAGCGTCCGCTTCTAGAACGGCCTTTTTGAATCGCTTCGGCATGGTGACATCTTTTATGGGGTGGCGCTTGATGATTTCGAGTATTTTTTCGATACTTCGGTTGGCACTCACTGATTCCAGGGTGAAGTGTGAATCATATTCCTCAATCAGCTCGATGGCTTGGGTTCCGATGCTTCCGGTGGCACCGAGTAAGGCAATTTTCTTCATTAGATTCCCTCTAAAATCAGAATGAAGATACTGAATACCATGGCCGCGAAGAGCGTGGAATCAAATCGGTCGAGAATGCCGCCATGACCCGGGAGAAGATTGGAAAAATCCTTGATGCCGTGGTTGCGTTTGAACGCCGAGGCGATAAGGTCGCCGATCTGAGCGACGAAGGAGATGATGAGGCCCATGAAAACGAGCAGGAGGATAGGGAAAAATTGGCCTTCGAGTTCGAACAGATTCATATAAAGCGCGAAAGTCGTCGCGAAAGCGACCGCGATGACGGCGCCGCCGATGGAACCTTCGACCGTCTTGTTCGGCGAGACCCTCGGCGCCAGTTTGTGCCGGCCGATCGTAGACCCGACAAGATAGGCGAACACATCGGTGAGCATGGCAAGGGCCAACATATAAAAAAGCACCGCGATGCCCATGGAGTGGACGATGCTGATTGCTGCGAACGGTATTCCGATATAGAGGGTTCCGAAAAAGAGCTTCGTAAGCATCTCAAAGGAGAATTCGGTATCGAACACGATGACGGTCAGGTAGACGACCATTGTCGCAATCAGCACGACAAGCAGCCAGTAAAAATCGATGAAACCGTGAAAGGAAAGCAGAATCGAAGCGTAGATTGCGAGGGTCGCCAGTACCGATAGCACGAAGAATGCCCGGGGCACGGTTTCTTTTTTCCTGACCATCCTGAAAAATTCCCAGGCGCCGATCAGGGCGAAGAGTCCCACGACCGCGGAAAAAGCGGCGATCGGCAGGAAGATGAGCGGAAAAAGGATGGCAAGAAGAATCAGACCAGTGATTGTACGTTGTCGCATGTTTTCACCCCTTCAGTCCTCCGAATTTACGATTGCGTTTCTGATAATCCATGATGGCTTTTTGTAGCTGTTTTTCGTTGAACGCAGGCCAATGCACCTTGGCGAAGTAGAACTCCGCATAGGCATTCTGCCACAACAGAAAATTGGAAAGACGCTGTTCGCCGCTCGTCCTGATCAGCAGGTCGACCGGAGGAAGGCCGGTGGTGTAGAGGTGTTGATCGACCACGGTCTCATCAATATCCTTTAGCCTGAGGTCGCCCTTCTTATACTCGGACGCGATCTTTTTCACCGCCTCGGTGATTTCGTATCTGGAGCCGTAATCGAAACAGATGTTAAGAACCATCCCCTTGTTTTTGGCGGTCTTTCGCTCGATTTTCTCCATCAGTTTCCTGTTGTCCTCGTTGAGACGGTCCCTGCGGCCGCTGAAACGGACACGGATATTTTCAATCTTGAATTCGCCGTCGTATTCGTCTTCGAAACTCTTCGGCAGCTTCATCAGGTAGTCAATCTCTTGTTTCGGTCTTTTCCAGTTTTCCGTGGAAAACGCATAGACGCTCATGAACTTGATACCGAGACTGTCGGCCTCGAGTGCGATAGTCTTAAGGTTGAGCGCGCCGCGTCTGTGACCGTAGGAACGGCTGCGTCCACGTTTTTTCGCCCATCTGCCGTTGCCATCAAGAATGATGGCGATGTGTTCAGGCAGTTGTTTTTGTTTTATTTTCTCATGTCGCTTCATGTCAACACCCCTTATTTTCAACGCTTATTATACAATAAATCGTTTGTTTTGGCTATTTTAAACTTTCCTTTCAATAAAAAAACCACCGGGGTGGTTTTTTATACGGACATCAGGTCTTCTTCTTTTTTCTTGAGTTCGGCATCGATCTTGGCGATATAGGTGTCGGTGAGTTCCTGGACATCCTCTTGGTAGCCCGCGGCGTCATCTTCAGTCAGGTCGCCGGCTTTTTCCAGCTTTTTGATCTTGTCGTTTGCTTCGCGGCGTGCATTACGAACTTTGACACGAGCCTCTTCCGCGGTTTTCTTGGCTTGTCTCGTCAAGGTCTTGCGTCTTTCCTCATTCAAAGTCGGAAGGACGATGCGGATCTGTTCGCCTTCGTTTTGTGGCGTCACACCGAGGTTTGACGCCAGGATTTCCTTTTCAACGTCTTTTGTGATTCCCTTGTCGAACGGTTTGATAAGAAGCTGGTTGGCTTCCGGGGTTTGAATCGAAGCAAGCTGGTTGAGCGGTGTCTTCGCACCATAGTAATCGACATAGACCGAATCCAGCATCTTGGGGTTGGCTCTTCCGGTACGGATTTTGGCGAACTCATACAGCAGTGAATCGACGGCTTTCTGCATTTTTTCTTCGGTTTCCATCATCACATCATCAATCATAGTTGTCCTCCTAACGAATAACTGTCCCTATATTTTCACCGAGGGCGGCCCGTTTGATATTGCCTTTGATGTTCATATCAAACACGACGATCTCGATGTTGTTATCCTTGCACAGTGCGGCTGCGGTCGAATCCATGACCTCCAGCCCCTTTTCAAGTACCTCGTAATGGGTGAGTTCTTTGAATTTGACGGCATCGCTGAAATTTTTCGGATCCATGTCATAGACGCCGTCGGTTCCGTTTTTTGCCATCAAAATGGTTTTGGCACCAATTTCGGCGGCTCTTAAAGCGCTTGTCGAATCGGTGGTGAAGAAAGGATTGCCAGTACCACCGCCGAAGATGACGATCATGCCCTTTTCAAGGTTGCTGATCGCTTTTCTTCTGATGTAGGGTTCGGCGACCTGCGGAATGTTTAGGCTTGTCATCGCCCTGGTCT
Organism: Mollicutes bacterium; assembly: GCA_003555335.1. The sequence continues at coordinate 7,001 of PWHD01000060.1, forward strand.
CGACACCGAGCGTCTCAAGCGCGTTCTGCAAAGCCAGTGCGTTCAGGATGGTCGCAATCATGCCCATATAGTCGGCGCTGCTGCGTTCCATACCCATCTCGCTGGCCGTCTTGCCCCGCCAGATGTTGCCGCCGCCTACGATGATGCCGATTTCGAACATGTTGAGGTCGTAGGCGCCCTTGATTTCCTTGGCGATTTCCTGCACCCTTACCGGGTCGATGCTATGTTCAGGTGAGGACATCGCTTCTCCGCTCAGTTTGATGATGAGTCTTTTCCTGCTGTTCATGGTTTCCCCCTTTGTACAAAACGAGGACACAAAAAAGTGTCCTTGTCTTGTTATCCCTTGATCTGTGATTGGACTTCGCTTGCAAAATCCTCTTGTCTTTTCTCGATGCCTTCGCCGACTTCAAGACGTGCGAAATCAATGATTTCGCCACCGGCTTGCTTGACATAGTCCTGTACGGTCAAATCAGGATTTTTGACAAAAGGCTGGTTGACGAGGCAGATGTCTTTAAGGTACTTGTTCAGACGGCCTTCGACCATCTTGTCGACAATATGTTCGGGTTTTCCTTCATTGAGGGCTTCTTTCCGCAACATCTCGCGTTCATGGGAAATGACCTCATCATCGATTTGTGATTGGGTGAGGTAGCGTGGGTTGATTGCGGCAACATGCATGGCCACGTCTTTTGCGACGGTTTCGTTTCCGCCTTTAATGACAGAAAGAGAAGATATCTTTCCGCCCATGTGGACATAGGCGCCAAAAATCTCATCATCGGCTTTTTCATAGACTTCGACACGTCTGAGCGTCAGCTTCTCACCGATTTTCGAGGTGGCCTCGACCACGACGTTTTCGACTGTCGAACCGGCCATCTCGACTTTGAGGGCGTCTTCGAGATTCTTGGCCTCGGATTCGAGAATTGTTTTTCCGAGGTCATTGAGCAATGTTTGGAAATGCTCGTTTTTAGCGACAAAGTCAGTCTCGCTGTTCACTTCATAGATAACAGCGCGATTTCCATTTGTAAGTACATTGGTGAGACCTTCCGCCGCGATGCGGTCGGCTTTCTTGGCGGCTTTCGAGATTCCTTTTTCTCTAAGGTAATCAACGGCCTTGTCCATATCGCCGCCGGTTTCCTGGAGCGCTTTCTTGCAATCCATCATGCCGGCGCCTGTTTTTTCACGCAGTAACTTTACGTCTCTAGCTTTAATACTCATAATAATTCCTCCATAAGATCATGTCGTTATAATTTTAACACAGATTGGTTTCTTAATAAATTGTCTTGTCGTTTATTTTGAAAAAATAGAGAGCAAAAGCTCTCTATTATTTTCTCAAAGCTTCAATCAGTTCAGCTTTTTTCAGTTTGGAATAACCTGAGAGACCTTTGTCTTTTGCCAGTTGTTTGAGTTCTGGGACAGTTTTGTTTTCGAGGTCGTCTGCCAATTTTTGTTCTTCAAGTGCACTTGTTTCGGCCTTTGAAGGTTCAGGGGATACCGTCACCGCTTCAGCCGGTGCGACCTTTTCGTCTTTGACAGGGGCGCTTTTTCTACGCGGCGTCCCTTTCTTGGGCTCGACTTTCACCGCTTTTGGATCCTTGCTGAGTTCTTCTGATTTTTCAACAGCTGTTTTTGCTTCTTTGTCTATTTCAGCTTCCCTTTTGACAGGGGTCGGTTTTTGCGGTCTGGATTCGACTTTTTTCTTGAGGTCTTCTCTACGTGGGGCCGGACGTTTCTGTTCGGGTTTTTTTGTTTCGGGTTGTTGTTGGGTTGTCTCTTCTTTTCCTTCCGATACGCCGCCGCCGCCTTCGATCATGGCGTCTGCCATTTTGGAGACAATCAGTTTGATTGAACGGATCGCGTCGTCATTCGCAGGAATGATGTGATCGATTTCATCGGGGTCGCAGTTGGTGTCGACCATACCGAAAATCGGGATTTTGAGTTTGCGTGCTTCTTTGATTGCATTGTTTTCCTTGCGGGGGTCTACGATGAAGACCGCGTCGGGGAGTGTGCGCATTTCCTTGATACCGCCTAGGAACATTTCAAGGCGTGCGAGTTCTTTACGAAGATCGACGACCTCTTTTTTGGGGAGACGATCGAATGTTCCGTCTTTTTCCCATTGGTTGATCTGGTGTAATCTGCGGATGCTTTTGCGGATGGTCTTGAAGTTGGTCAGTGTTCCGCCGAGCCAGCGTTTTGACACATAGAACTGATTCGCGCGGGTCGCGTTGTCCACAATCGCATCATTCGCTTGTTTCTTTGTTCCTACGAAAAGGAGCTTGCCACCGTCTTTTGCGATTTCGAGCAGACGGTTGTAGGCGTCATCGATGTAGGTGACTGTCTGTTGCAAGTCGATTATATGGATTCCGTTACGTTTGGTATAGATATACCTCGCCATTTTCGGATTCCATCTGCGGGTCTGGTGTCCGAAGTGAACACCCGATTCCAATAATTGCTTCATTGATACTACTGCCATAAGGTTTGATTCCTCCTATAATTTTTTTGATTACCCTCCACAAACTTCGACGCTTGCTATCAACCTTCACATGAAGGCTCCACAATATCAAGCTCCGTTTGTGTGCGTATTTTACGGCATTAAGTAGTATAACAAAAAAACACCTGCATAGCAAGTGTTTTCGTCTTTAATTTCAGTGATGTTTCCTGACCGGGATGACAAAGTGCTCGTATTTCTCCATCTCTTTGCTCAATATCGCATAAAGGGGCTTGTAGAGCCACAGAATCGTGAAGAAACTGCTGGCGGCCATGATGATTTCGAATGGGATGTCGGCGATGAGGTAGGCATAGAAAGCCTGTGAGTCCGTCATACCGGTCTGCAACATATAAAAAGGGATATAGACCCATCCGTAGACAAAACCGAACCCGAGACCGAAAATGGCCAGTTTCACCTCGCTTGTGGTCTCCTTCAGGAAAGTGTGGTAAGCGATGGGGATAAGGGTCCAGCCGATGAACATCGGCGTCATATAAAACGGGTTGAAGGTTCCCATATAAAGATTATCAAGCAAAACATGCACGAAGATCAGCGCCATGTTCTCCCTGAAGGTGAACAGACTGGCATAAAGCACCAGCAAAAGCACTGTGAACTGGATGTTGGGAAGGAAGGTCAGCAATTGTTCCTGCACAAAAAGAATTGTGACACACATCGACAGGAATATCAGTTTGCGTACCGGCATATGGTGCCCTCCTCTCACGCTAGTTCACTGACTCGACTTCAAAAGAATAAGTCGAACCGTCTTCAAGCGGGATGCGGTCGATTCCGTACCTGGACGAAACCCCGTCTTTGTAAATATGAAAGAAATTGTTGTTGAAATCCGTATGCACATCGTCGATGGAAAGAAGAATGTGACCCGAGGTCCCTCCAAAACCGCTTTGAACCCCAATCTCATAATGTCTTTCAAGAACAGTATGCAGGGTATCTTCCGCGACAAACGGGTGGACACCGGAAATAACGAGAACGTCGTCGGCGTCATGGACCAGGATGGTGATTTCTCCGGCCGGGTCATTCTCACTTTCTGGAAGCAAAAACAATCCGGCAATCAGGAAAAAAACCGCGAAGAGGCTTAAAAAGACCTTCTTCTTGTTTCTGTCAGTCAATATCGTACAGTCCTGTCGTCCCGTCGATCAGGTAGGCATGGTAGTAGGCGAGTGCCAGGAATGCCTGCGGTGTGGAAAACGCCATATCGGGTTCTTCATCATCGGTAAGATAATAAAAAGCGCCGTCTTCACTTTGATGCGAAAGAATATGTTCCAGGATGGTCTTGCCATCTTGGACCATGCCGCTTTGGTCCAAAGCCACTTCGGCTTCAGTGAAAACCATCAATAGCTGTGCGAACGTCGATGCGTTATTACCCCAGAGATTGCCGTAAGGATTCGCTTTCAGGAAATCGAGAATCTCGGAACGGGCGGGAACATCCTGATTGTGATGGTTGAGCGCAAGATAGACTATGCCAAGCGTGTCATGGTCGGTCGCTGTGATTTCGGTGGCCTCGACCATCTCGAGATAGGCGGCTTCGAATGTACTGATATCACCACTGACCCCATCGAGACCGATATAGGTCAATGACGTGGTATAAAGCCATTCAAGTTCGGCCTCCACAAGCAGCTGGGATTTGAGCGAAGCCGTATCCTCGCCCATGATCTCGTGTTTGATAATGGCTTGGAAAAGTTGTCCCTCGCCGTCGAGATGATCCGCGGCGGATAAAACGATTTCAAAGTCATCCACAAGGCCCAGATGATAAAGACCGAGCAGGACCTGATAACTGACTCCGTCCTCAAGGTAGGTCTCGACATGATTGTCGAGGAAAAGCGCCAGTGCGTCATCGAGCTCGGCATTACCGGAATCCCGCAACCCTTCTTCGGATTCGCCGTCGGTGCAGGCGCTCAGCACCAACAGCATCAATAGCAATCCAAGTGAGAATAGTTTTTTCATTTTTTTACCTCCTGTTTTATTTGAAATAAAAAAACCATCCCCCTGGATGGTGTACGTCAACCTTCGAAAACAAAAAACACGAAAGACAACGTTACAACTCATTCCCAGGAGTGTAAACTGTTTGAAGTCCAGGTAGGTCTACCGGCTTAACATCGTCCTACTATGCACCTTCCCGCTTTCGCAGTGGTATCACGCATTTCGTCCGTTTTACGGTTGCTGGGACAGCTTGGGACTCTCACCCAATTCCCTGTTGAATCACCTTGACTTCACTTTCAAGTTTAAGGCATGCATACACACAAGTCAAGGAAATTGTCCACTTAATAAAATGTAATTCGTGCTATAATGGATGCTGTCGAAAGAAAGGAATGATACCATGCGAGGATTCGAGACAGCCCGGGGTTACAAAAACATCAATATGCCTGAACGAAGCACCAGGAAAAGTGCCGGCTATGATTTCGAGATCTGCAAGCCATTCACCTTGGCGCCCGGCGAAATCGGGCGCGCCGAGACCGGTGTCAAGGCGTACATGATGGATGATGAGGTTCTGAAACTCTATCCGCGAAGCTCACTGCCTCAGAAATACGGTCTCACCATTCCGAACAACGTCGGAATCATTGATGCCGATTACTATAACAACGACGATAACGATGGGGCGATTTTCATTCAACTCCACAACTTCTCCGACAAAAGCGTCACTCTGGAAAAAGGTACCCGGATCGCCCAGGGGATATTCATGAAATATCTGAAAACCACGGACGACAGGAATAATGGCAATGACCGGACCGGCGGCTTCGGTTCGACAGGTAAATAGAAAACGGAAAACCTTTCGGCTTTCCGTTTTTTATTTTGGGTCGATGGCAAAGGTTATGTCGAGCGTCGCGGCGATTTCTCCGTCGACTGTCGCTTTGGCGGTCCCTTTGCCGATCACACCTTTCATACGGGTGATTTCCACTTCCAACATGAGTGTATCGCCCGGAATGACTTTCCTTTTAAAGCGGCATTTGTCTATGCCGGCGAAATAAGCGGTGCGCCCTTTGAATTCGGGTTTTTTCAAAATCGCGATGGCGCCGGCCTGGGCCAATGCTTCGATAATGAGGACCCCTGGCATGATATGCTGGCCGGGAAAATGGCCTTGGAAGAAGGGTTCGGTGGCGGTGATGTTTTTGAGCGCCTTGACACGGACGCCTTCTTCGAGTTCAAGCACCCGGTCAACAAGCAAGAAGGGATAACGGTGGGGGATGATTTCTTCAATTTTATTGCTGTTCAGTATCATCCTAATCCTCCCATCTCTTGAAAGCGAGCGTGGCGTTATGGCCGCCGAAACCGAGGGAGTTGCTCAATGCGATGGTGAGCGGTCTTTCTTTCCCGTGATTGAACGTATAATCGAGATCGCACTCGGGGTCCGCGGTCTTGTGGTTGATCGTCGGTGGGACGAATCCGTCTTTTAGCGCCATGACAGCGAGGATACCTTCAATCGCACCGCTCGCACCAAGCAGATGGCCGGTCATCGATTTGGTCGAGTTGATAGAAAGGGTTGCCGCGTGGTCCTTGAACAGGTCCCGGATCGCCTTGGTCTCGATCTTGTCGTTGAGCGGAGTCGAGGTCCCATGCGCATTGATGTGCGAGACAGCCTCGAGGGTGAGGCCGGCGTCTTCAACGGCGTTCAGCATGCATTGGTAGGCACCCCTGCCTTCGGGATCCGGACTTGTCATATGGTAGGCGTCGCAGGTCGAGCCGTAACCGACAATCTCCCCGTAGATCTTCGCCCCTCGTTGTTGTGCGTGTTCGAGCGATTCGATCACAAGGGTTCCCGCCCCCTCGCCCATCACAAAACCGCTGCGGTTCAGGTCGAAGGGCGTCGAGGCGCTGTTTGGATCATTGGATTTGGAAAGGGCGTGCATGACTTTGAACCCACCGAGTCCAAGTGGCGTGATGCTCGCTTCGGCACCACCGGTGACCGCCATATCGAGATAGCCGTCGCGGATGCTTCTGAAGGCATCGCCGATGGTGTTGGTCGCACTCGCGCATGCTGTCACGCTCGCGGTGGCCATTCCTTTGAACCCGTATTTGATGGCGATATTGCCGGCCGCGATATTGATAATCGACATCGGGATGAAAAAGGGGCTCAGACGGTCATAGCCTTTCGCCTTTCCCTTGTCTTCCTGTTCCGCGATGGTCTCAAGACCACCTATACCGCTTGAGTAATAGACACCTACACGGTTCTTGTCAATCGCCTCCAGGTCGAGCCCGGCATCTTCGACCGCCTCATCGGTGGCTTTGATCGCGAAAAGCGTGAAACGGTCCATCCGTTTGACCTGTTTTCTGCCGAAATATTCGACCATGTCGAAATCCTTGACTTCACCGGCGATCTTGACATCAAGCGCACCCGTATCGACTCTTTTGATATAATCGATTCCGTTCTTGCCCGCTTTTGCGTTTTTCCAGGTTGTTTCCAAGTCGTTTCCTAGTGGATTGATGGTGCCGATTCCCGTGATGACAACACGTCTTTTCATCAAATCATTCCCCCATTTACACTGATGGTCTGACCGGTTATGTAGGACGCGCCGTCGGAAGCCAGGAAAAGGGCTGTGGCCGCCACATCGTAGACGGAACCGAACCGGTTCAGTGGTATCTGTTTCATATAAGCATCCTTGATGGTGGCATCAAGGCTTTCTGTCATCGCCGTCTCTATGAATCCCGGCGCGACCGCGTTCACCGTGATGTTCTTCTTCCCGTATTCCTTTGCCAAGGCCTTCGTCATGCCTGTGATGGCGGCCTTGGAAGCGACATAGTTCGCCTGACCGGGGTTCCCGATCAGACCGACCACACTCGTGATGTTGATGATGCGGCCCTTTTTCTGTTTGAACATCGGTCTGGTGACATGCTTGACCATGTTCCAGGTACCCTTGAGATTGACATCGATAACCTTATCGAAATCCTCTTCTGTCATCCTGAGCATGAGCGTGTCTTTTGTGATGCCTGAGTTGTTGACGAGGACATCGATGCTGCCGAAGGTCTCAAGCGTCTTGTCGACAAGGGCTTTCGTCGCATCAAAATCAGTGACGTCCGCCTGATATGTGATTGCTTGTGGTCCCATGTCACGAATTTCGACCGCAATGGCTTCGGCGGCTTCCTTGTTGCCCCTGTAGTGCACCACCACATTATAACCATGTTTTCCAAAAGCGAGGGCCAGCGCCTTTCCGATACCGCCGGAAGCGCCGGTGACAATGACTGTCTTATCGTTGTTCATCGCTTTTCAGCTCCTTCAGAACGGATTTCAGTGTTTCAAGATCCCCGATGCTGTAAGCGTTCAGGGAAGCGTCGATTTTCTTGACCATCGATTTGAGTGTCGATTTCGGGCCGAGTTCGACGAAGGTGTCGAAACCATCGGCGATCATCGCCTCGATGAGCGGATAGAATCTAACAGGTGAGACGATCTGGTCGACCATGTGTTTTTTGATGTCACCGTCGTATCTTTTGCCGGTCGTGTTCAGATAAAGCGGTTTTTCCGGGGCATCCACTTCCATGTTCGCCAGGAACATTTTGAAATTCTCAGCACCATCGTTCATGAAAGGCGAATGGAATGCACCCGCGGTGTTGAGGAGTGTGACGCGCTTGATTCCATGGTCCCCGGCCCTGCTTTTGAATGCATCGACCGCGGGTTTGGTCCCGGAAATGACATACTGATTTTTCAGATTGTAATTCGCGATATGCAGGTCATTTATCGTATCGACGAGAGGTTTGATTTTTTCGAGTTCACCGCGTACCGCAGCCATGGCGCCTTCGTTTTTCTTGACGGCCTCATCCATGAAGAAGGCGCGGTGTTCGACCGTCTGAACCGCACGGTAAAGATCGAAACAGCCGGCGTCATACAGTGCGCCGAGTTCACCCAATGAAAGGCCCGCGCTACCGGCGCTTTTCAAACCATTATGGCTTAGATAATCACGCAATGCGCTGCTAAGGGCGAAGATAGCCGTCTGTACGTAGCGGGTGGAGGAGAGTGCCGCCTCGTTCGAAAACATGACATCCTTGAGGTCATAGCTCAAATAGGTGTCACAGCGGTCGATATGGTCTTTGATGGAAGGGATGTTGTCGTAGAGGTCCTTTCCCATTCCGACATATTGCGCACCCTGCGGTGAGAATAAAAAAGCGATTTTCATAGCGCATGCTCCTTTGAAAAAACTTGATTGCAACCGGTCAGAGCCGGTTGATCGTGAGAAATCAGAGTTTGATGATCGCGCCACCCCAGGTGAGGCCGGCGCCGAAAGCGACCGTGGCGAACGTATCGCCTTTTTTGAGTTTGCCGAATCTGATGGCCTCATCGATGGCCATCGGTACGCTGGCAGCGGAGGTGTTGCCTCTTCGTTCAATATTACAATACATTTTTTCCTTACCTATTGCAAGAGTACGCGCGGACTTGTCGATAATCCGCTCGTTCGCTTGATGGGCGACAATCAGTTTCAGATCGTCGATGGTGAGCGCGGTCATCTCGAGGAGTTCGTTGACGGTTCTCGGGAGTGCGTTGACAGCGAACTTGAAGACTTCCCGGCCGTTCATCTCCAGGAAGGGTCTTTCCTGTTCGGGGGTTTTGAAGTTGACCTTGAGCGGATAGCCGTCCATCTTCAGAAGTTTTTCATCATCACCTTTTGCGTAGGTGATAATCTCCTCGATTCCGGCCGTTTCGCTTTCGCCGATGACAAACGCGCCGGCGCCGTCGCCGAAAAGCACACAAGTGTTGCGATCGCTGAAATCAGCATATTTGGTCAGGGTTTCCGCGCCGATGATAAGCGCTTTCTTGTACCGTCCGGCTTTAATCATCTTGTCAGCGACATCGAGCGCGTAGATGAACCCGCTGCAGGCGGCGTTCAGATCAAAAGCAGGGATGGGCCTGCATCCGAGTCTCCGCTGCAGGAGCTGTGACACACCTGGAAAAAGGAAATCGGGCGTGACCGTTGCGACAATGATCAAATCGAGTTCTTCCGGGGTTGTGTCGGCAGCTTCTAGCGCTTTAAGGGCGGCGTTATAGGCGAGGTCGGATGTATTTTCATCGATGCTCATCGGGCGGGTTTTGATTCCGGTACGGCTTTGGATCCAATCATCGGTCGTTTCGACGATTTTCTCCAAATCCGCGTTGCTGACGATATTTTCAGGAACATAGGTCCCTGTTCCGAGTATGCGGGTGAAGGTCATTTGACCACTCCTTTGAGATTTTCATAGTTGAAACGCTGGAAGAAACCAATCTTCCTGAATTTTGTGTACCGGGCGGTCGTGATTTCGTATGAAGAGCGATTATAGAAAGACTCGAGCGATTTCTGGATGGTCTTGGAAATGGCCTCAAACGTCTTGTCCGGATTGTGGTGGGCACCGCCGAGCGGTTCTTTGATGATTCCTTCGATGATTCCCATCTCTTCTAGGTCGTAGCTGGTCAGTTTCATGACTTCCGCCGCCTCTTTCGCTTTGCTGGCGTCCTTCCAAAGAATGCTGGCATAGCCTTCCGGAGAAAGGATTGAATAGATGCTGTTTTCAAGCATATAGACCTGGTTGGCCAGACCGATCGCGAGTGCGCCGCCGCTGCCGCCTTCACCAAGGATGATGGCAATGACGGGCACACCGAATGCGCTCATGTCGTACAGGTTCCTAGCGATGGCCTCGGCCTGTCCGCGGGATTCGGCGCCGATACCGGGATAAGCGCCCGGGGTGTCGATCAAAGTGATGATCGGCCGGTCGAACTTGTCGGCCTGCTTCATCAGTCTTAGCGCCTTGCGATATCCCTCGGGATGGGGCATGGCGAAATTGGTTTCGATGTTTTCTTCGGTGGTCTTGCCCTTTTGCTGCCCGATGATGGTCACCGGTTGTCCGTTAAAGTTGGCGATGCCGGCGATTATCGCTTTGTCATCACCGTAGTTTCTATCGCCGTGGAGTTCAATGAAATCATCGAAAACACCCTGGATGACATCCCTGGTCGAAGGGCGCTTGTTGTGGCGGGCAAGAAGAACCCGGTCCCAGGCAGTCAGGTCTTTAAGCATGTTTTGTTTATAATCTTCTATCTTTGATTTGATTGATTTGATCGCTTTTTCATCATCGAGTTCCTTGAGCTGGTCTTCAAGCTTGAAAAGCTTTTTTTCTTTTCTTAGAATATCCATGGTATCAGCTTCCTTTTTCGTGCATTTTCAGGATCGTGTGCAGCGTATCACGCATCTGATGGCGGTGGACGACCTTGTCGATCATACCTTTTTCAAGCAAGAACTCAGCGCGCTGGAAGCCTTCAGGAAGTTCTTGTTTGATCGTTTGCTTGATGACGCGGGGTCCGGCGAAACCGATCAGCGCTTTGGGTTCGCTAAGAATGATGTCGCCGAGTGACGCGAAAGAGGCGGTAACGCCCCCCGTGGTCGGGTGCGTCAGCACACTGACAAAAAGAAGACCTTGGTCGTGTAGTTTTCTGAGTGCGCCAGCAGTCTTGCCCATCTGCATCAGGCTGAAGATGCCCTCTTGCATCCTGGCACCGCCCGAAGCGATGAACATTACGAGCGGCAGACGTTTGACCATCGCGTACTCGATGCTTTTGGTCACTTTCTCGCCGACGACACTGCCCATGGATCCCATCATGAAATGGCTGTCCATCACGCCGATGACGAGTGGCAACCCCTTGATCTGTGCATAACCGTAGATATAGGCTTCGTCCATCTTGGTCTCTTTTTTTAGTGTTGCGATTTTCTGTTCGTAGCCTTCGATGAAAAGCGGGTCCAAGGTGATATAGCCGAGTCCCTTCTCCAAGAAGGAAAGCGGATCGATGGTGATATTCAGCCTGTCGATGGCCCGTAGTCTGAAATGGTTTCCGCAGGAGGGGCAGACGAACTTGTCGGCAATCATATCCTTGGTCATGAATGTCTTTCCGCACTCCGTGCATTTGTCGTAAAGCCCTTTCGGAACATCCGGTGTCTTCGATGTCTGAAGCGGCTTTTCCCTGAATGTTCTCAGGTTGGACTTGAATTTTTTTTGTTTCTCAAACGCTGATTTGAGCAGATCATGTCTCATAATTCAAAAGCCTCTCCATATATTTTTCGATAAAGGATGTGTCGATATTGTTTTTGACAAACGCTTCCTGCATGAGAATCATCATCAGGAAATACTGGTTTGTATCGATTCCTTCGATGATCAGTTCTTCCAAAGCGGCCCTGAGATTCCTGATCGCATCGATACGGTCCCTTCCGTGGACGATGAGTTTGCCGACCATTGAATCGTAATAGGGTGAGACCTCGTAATCGGTATAGAGCATCGAATCGAAACGGATACCCAGTCCTTGTGGTATGTGCAGGAGTGAAACCTTTCCGGGAGAAGGTTGGAAATTCTTCTTGGGATTTTCAGCGTTCAGTCGAACCTCGAGGGCATGTCCGTTGAATGTCACATCTTGTTGGGAAAACGAGAGTTTCTCACCCGAAGCGATGCGGATCTGTTCCTTGACGATATCGATACCGGTGATCATCTCGGTGACAGGATGTTCGACTTGTATACGTGTATTCATCTCGATGAAATAGAATTCGTCGCCCTTGACGACGAATTCGACGGTTCCTGCGTTTTCATAATCGACATACTGCGCGGCTTTGACCGCCGCAGCATGCATTTTTTTGCGTACCTCGTCGCTGAGGTTGGAGGGTGCTTCCTCGACAACTTTCTGGTTGCGTCTTTGGATGGAACAATCACGCTCGCCGAGGTGGTAGACATTCTTGTATTTGTCCGCGAGAATCTGCACTTCGATATGACGCGGATTCTCGATGAGTTTCTCGATGTAGACGCCATCATGGTTGAATGCGGCGCGCGCTTCCTGTTTTGCGGAATAAAAGGCCTTTTCAAATTGGTCCAAACTGCGTACGAGGCGCATACCGCGCCCGCCGCCGCCGGCACTGGCTTTGATCAGCAACGGAACACCGATCTCCTTCGCGATCTTTTGGCCTTCTGCCAAAGAAACTTCTTCGGTGCTGCCGGGGACGAGGGGTACGCCGGCTTCCTTCATGAGTTTCTTGGCCATGGACTTATCACCCATTTTTTCAATGACCGATGCGGGTGGGCCGATGAATGTGATGCCACATGATTCGCAGAGTCCGGCGAATTTCGACTGTTCACTTAAAAAGCCGAAGCCTGGATGGATAGCTTCAGCGCCAGTATTGATAGCCGCACTCAAAATGTTTTCCATGTTCAAATAGCTGTCACTCGCACTACTTTCTCCGATACAGATGGCCTCGTCCGCGAGATGGACATGGAGGGAATCCTCATCGGCTTTGGAATAGACCGCCACGGTGTCAAGCCCGAGCTGTTTGCAGCTCCTGATGATGCGTACCGCAATCTCACCCCGATTCGCAATCAGTACTTTTTGTACCATTACTCAATCTCCATGAGAATCTGATCGTACATGACCATATCACCGTTTTCAACCTGAATGTCGACCACTTTGCCGGTAACCGGGGCGGAAATTTCATTCATGACTTTCATCGCCTCGATAATGCAAAGGGTCTCCCCTTTTTTCACGGACTGTCCGACACGGACAAACGCAGGTTGATCAGGAGCGGGCGCTTCATAATAGGTGCCCACAAGCGGCGCTTTCACGAGGGTGTTTGTGTTGATTTCCCTTTCAGGTTGCGCGGTTGTGGGGGCTTCTTTCTGTTTCACTTCGTGGATGGTGGTCTGATTCGGCTGTACTGCGACAGAGTCAGCGGTTTTCTTATGCAATTCGATTTTGATATCGTCTTTTTCCAGCTTCATGCTGGAAAGTTCGGAAGATTCAAACAATTTGATGATTGTCTTAAGCTCTCTATTGTTCATGGGAACAACTCCTAGATACTTTGATATTCAAATATAATTACGAGAAAAAAATAATAAGGAATACCTATTGTACCTTCTCTATATATTTTACAACGTCTCCAACGGTTTTCAGTTTTTGAACTTCATCATCGGCAACCGTGATATCGAAAGTTTCCTCCAAAGCCATCACAAGTTCGACGACATCCAGAGAATCAGCACCAAGATCATCCAGAATACTGGCATCTTCGGTCACGATTTCCTTGTCCACATCAAGTTCCTCAACAATGAGGTCCCTAACTTTATCAAACATAGTCATTCCTCCTTTCAAAGGCATTATAAAAGTTAAGCGGTGGTTTGTCAAACTATTTTGATATTCAAAGAAAAACGATACGCTTACATGACCGCATTATCATATGTATGTAAACTGATATGAACCTTTCTTCATTATCATCAACAAGTTTTCATGTTGCAATAATGATTAAAAAGCAAGTAACAAAGACCCGCATATCTTTAGATAATGAAAGAAAATCTTGGAGGTTTCGAAGCTTGTTTTTTAGTACGCAGGCGAACTTATTAAAATATGCATTTTTACAATTATTTCAATTAGAGGCCGGGGCATCGAAATTCAATTCGGTACATGGAACCCAACGGTCTTCGAAGAAACACTCGAATTTCTGATTGAGTTCGGTTATTTCGACAAGGGTTCCATTGAAAAAAGCATAAACCGGTCTTTCGAAAACTGCTTTTTTGTACGTGTCGAACAACGTGGCGTAGGGTTGCTCAAGATAATATTTCATATTCTTGATCAGGTTATCTTTTAACTTGAAGATACTGTGTTCTTCTTTCGTTATGGTTCTGATCGAGGTTGCATTCAGGTCCTTTCGTCCTTTGAAATCCTCATTGACATTCAGTCCGATTCCGATAATGGTTCTTTCCTTTTCATGAAGCCGCTCGATGAGAATGCCACAGATTTTTCCATCGGTGCTATAGAGATCGTTTGGAAGTTTGACTGTCACAGGGATTTCCAGATCAAGCAACGTCTGCCTCACTGTCAGTGTGGCAATCATAAGCGCTTGGAAGTGGTTGATGTTTTGTCTGATCAGAAAAGAACCGAGGAAGTTCTTTCCTGGTTCTGATTGCCAGGTTCTTTCCCGTCGGCCCTTTCCGGCGGTCTGGAAGTCTGTGGTGACCAGGGTGTTTTCATTGAAGGAACCGAGATGGTCTTTCATATAGCGATTGGTCGAATCTATTCTCTTCAGATGGAAGTGTCTCATGGAATCATCAATCCTCGATCGTTATTTGTTTTAATAGATGTTGACGATAAAAAAACACCTGGGCTGAGCCCAGGCGTTTTTGGTTGATTATTTGAGTGCTTGCGCCATGAACCAGAGTTCTTTGTCAAACGCTGCGATTTCATCTTCCAGCATCGCGACAGTGACAAAATCATTGGCATCATCGGCGATATTGCGAATTTCAGTGGCGAGATCACGAAGTTTTGTGAGCTCTTCTTTGAGGATTTCGTATACCTCTTCAGTTTGATAGTCCTTGTTTTCGATTTCCTTCACATTGGTGACTTCCAGATAGGATTTCATGGAAGCGAGTGGGAACTCGCCCAGCATTTTGAGACGTTCGGCAACTTCGTCATAGTTTTCAAAGAGCATGTCATAGAGTTTTTCAACATAGACATGAACCTGCTCGAAACGCTCGCCTACCACATTCCAGTGCAGATTGTGGAATTTGACGTTAAGCACGGCCAGATCGGCCACGTATTGATTCATCAGTTTTACTTGTTTTTCCATAGTTATAACCTCCTAAATTTAATTCATTTTTATTATAACACAGTGGCTTCCAAACACAAACAAAACGCTTCATCAAAAGGTTTGTGAGTAGTGGTCCGGTTTTCAGCGTTTCGACGCCTGGGCTTCCCGGATGTTTCTTCTGAGTTCTTTTTCGGCTTGCAGGAAGTCCTGGGTACGGCGGCGGTTTTCCTCAAGACGGCTTTTGCGGACTTCATCGAGATGTTGCATCGCATTGTCCTTGTCACGGCCGACATGCGCTTCCTGGGCGATGACGTTGATGGTGTTGTCCTGATTTTCAAGCGCCGCATTGATAACCACGATAAAGACATGTTTGTTTTCTTTAACAAGCTTGATATAACCGACATCGATGGCGGATATCAGTGGCGCATGGTCTTTGAGGACGGCGAAGTCACCGTTGTTTTTGGAACTCACGACAATATAATCGATTTCTTCGTTGTAGAGTTCACCACTCGGTGTGATCACAACGATTTTCATAACATCACCTACTTGAGTGTCTCTGCTTTTTTAATGACATCGTCGATGCTGCCGACAAGACGGAACGCATCCTCCGGATAATCATCATACTTGCCTTCAAGGATGCCTTTGAATCCCTTGATAGTCTCATCGACCGGAACATAGCTACCCTTTTGGCCGGTAAACTGTTCGGCAACGTGGAAATTCTGTGAAAGGAAAAGTCGTAGACGACGGGCGCGGTGAACGATGAGCTTATCATCTTCACTGAGTTCGTCCATACCGAGGATTGCGATGATATCGAGAAGCTCGTTATAGCGTTGGATGGTCCGTTGGACTTCGCGGGCGGTATCATAGTGTTCCTCGCCGACTATATCGGGTTCGAGCGCCCTCGAGGTCGATGCGAGTGGATCGACCGCGGGGTAGATGCCTTCCTCACTGATCTTCCTTGAAAGGTTCGTTGTAGCATCAAGGTGGGCGAAGGTTGTTGCCGGCGCAGGGTCGGTATAGTCGTCGGCCGGAACATAGACGGCTTGAATGGAGGTGATCGAACCTTCTTTTGTCGAGGTGATCCGCTCTTGAAGCTGGCCCATCTCCGTGGCTAGTGTGGGCTGATAACCGACTGCGGAGGGCATACGGCCGAGAAGCGCGGAAACCTCGCTACCGGCCTGGACGAAACGGTAGATATTGTCGATGAAAAGAAGCACGTCCTGTTTCTCCTCATCGCGGAAATGTTCTGCCATCGTCAGTCCGGTCAGACCGACACGCATTCTCGCACCGGGTGGTTCATTCATCTGGCCGAAGACCATGGCGGTCTTCTTGATGACGCCGGTGTCGGTCATCTCATGATAGAGGTCGTTACCCTCCCGGGTACGCTCACCGACGCCGGCGAACACGCTGATGCCACCGTGTTCCTGGGCGATGTTGTGGATAAGTTCCTGGATGAGGACGGTCTTACCGACTCCCGCACCACCGAACAGACCGATCTTTCCACCCTTGACGTAAGGCGCGAGCAGGTCGACCACCTTGATGCCGGTTTCGAGAATCTCGGTCTCGCTGCTGATTTCGTCCAGTTTCGGAGCCGATCTGTGAATCGGCATCCGCTTGACATCTTTTTCCATCGGATTTTTGTCATCGATTTCCTCACCGAGGACATTGAATATTCTTCCTAGCGTCTTGTTGCCGACAGGAACGCTG
This sequence comes from Mollicutes bacterium, assembly GCA_003555335.1. The sequence continues at coordinate 23,702 of PWHD01000060.1, forward strand.
ATCGGTTCCCCGGTATCGGTGGCTTCCATGCCCCTGAAGAGTCCGTCGGTGGAATCCATGGCGATGGTCCTTACGACGTTGTCTCCAAGATGTAGTGAGACCTCGAGGGTGAGTTGAATGTTTTTGGATGAATCATTTTCGTTTTTATGGTCGATGATGACAGCATGGTTGATTTCGGGTAGTTCATCGTCGAAAGCGACATCGACAACTGGCCCCATCACCTGGGTTACTCTGCCTTTGTTCATTGTAATCCTCTCCTTTAATCCAGTGCCTCGGCGCCACCGATGATGTCTGTGAGTTCCGTGGTGATCGCCTCTTGCCTTGCGCGGTTGTATTTGAGCTGGAGGTCCTCGATGAGGTCTTCAGCGTTGTCAGTGGCGCTTTTCATCGCCGTCATACGTGATGCGTGCTCGCTGGCTTTTGATTCTAAGATCATTCCGTAAAGCAGATTGACCACATACATCGGCAAGAGCTCCTGAAGCACATTTCTCGCCGTGGGTTCATAATGGTAGATGGTTCTATAGCTGCCTTCGTCGTTGTCTTCCGCCGCTTCTAAAAGCGGGCTTCCCTCAAGCGGCATCAGGGTCTTTTTCTTGACTTCCTGTTGGAGTGTGTTGATATAGTGATTGTAGAAGACTTCGACCTTGTCATACATGCCCGACAGGTAGCCTTTGATGAACGTGTCGCTGATGGCCTGGAAATCGATGAACTGTACATCGTCACGCACTTGGATCGTTTCGTCGTGGATCAGGCTGTATTTTTTTCTTCTGGCGAAATTCATGGCCTTGAAACCCAGGGCCGCAATCTCGAACTCGTCATTGCTTGCGTGGGTATCCCTGACATGTTTGTCGAATGCTTTGAGGACGTTTGCGTTGAAGGGACCGGCGAGACCTCTGTCCGAGGTTATCAGTATATAGAGTGTCTTTTCAACGTCCCGCCCCTCTAAAATGGGGTGTGCGAGTTCCTGATCGCTTCTTAGAACACGTGACAGGACCCGGTTCAAGCGGTCGGTGAGTGGCCGGAAAGAAAATATGTTTCGTTCGGCCTTCTTGAGTTTGGACGCACTGACCGTATGCATCGCCTTGGTGATCTGTTTGGTCTTGTCGGTCGCACTGATTCGCTTTTTTATCTCCCGCATCGAACTCATGGGCTCACCACCTTAGTTGAATTTTTTCTTGAATTTCTCGATGACTGCATTCATGTCATCCTTTTCCGGAAGCGTCTTTTCTTTCTTGATGTGGTCAAGCAGTTCATTGCCTTTTTCGTCTTTTTCGAAGAACTCGTGGAGTTCTGATTCGAAACGTTTGATGTCCTCGATTTTCACATCGTCAAGATGACCTTGGGTGAGCGCATAAATGCTGATTACCTGCTTGTTGACGGGGATGACTTCGTGGAGGCCCTGTTTGAGGACCTCGACGGTTCTCTTTCCGCGTTCTAGCTTCCTTCTGGTATCCTCATCCAGGTCGGAACCGAACTGGGTGAACGCCTCTAGTTCACGGTAAGAGGCGAGGTCGAGGCGCAGCGTTCCGCTGACTTTCTTTATCGCTTTGATCTGGGCGGAACCACCGACCCGGCTGACGCTCAAACCCGCACTGATGGCAGGACGGACGCCTGAGTAGAAAAGTTCGCTTTGCAGGAATATCTGGCCGTCGGTGATACTGATGACGTTGGTCGGGATGTAGGCCGAGATATCGCCGGCCTTCGTTTCGATGATCGGCAACGCCGTGATCGAACCGCCGCCGAGGTCGTCGTTCAGTTTGGCCGAGCGTTCCAGCAGACGGGAGTGGAGATAGAAGACATCGCCCGGGAAAGCTTCGCGACCCGGTGGACGCCTTAAGAGAAGGGAAAGCTCCCGGTATGCGTTCGCATGTTTGGTAAGGTCGTCAAAGACGACGAGCACGCTCTTTCCTTCGAACATGAAGTCCTCTGCGATCGTCATACCCGCATAGGGTGCCTGGAAAAGAAGGGGTGCAGGCTCAGAGGCGCTGGCCGAAACGATAATGGTGTAATCCAGTGCGCCGAAGGCCTTGAGTGTCTCTTGTACCTGGGCGACGGTCGATTCTTTTTGACCGATGGCCACATAGACACAGATGACATCTTCTTCTTTCTGGTTGATGATGGTATCAAGCGCGATTGACGTCTTCCCGGTCTGGCGGTCGCCGATGATCAGCTCGCGCTGTCCGCGACCGATCGGGACAAGGGCGTCAAGGACCTTGATACCGGTCTGAAGCGGCTCGTCGACGGATTTACGGGCCATGACGCCCTGGGCTTTTTGCTCGTGGGGACGGGTCTTTTTCGTCTTGATCGGTCCCAACCCGTCAATGGGTTGTCCCAGTGGATTGACAGCACGCCCGATCAGTTCCTCACCGACGGGCATCTCAAGGATGCGGCCAGAAGTCTTGACGGTGTCGCCTTCTTTGATTTCGGTCGATTCATCAAGGATGATGACACCGACATGACCCTTCTCAAGATTGAGGGCCATTCCTTGAATGCCGTTTTCGAAATCCAGAAGCTCGCCGCTCATCGCTTCGTCAAGACCATGGACAAGTGCGATGCCGTCACCGACACTGACGACGGTCCCGACATTGTCTGTCCTGATATCCTTGCTGTATTTCTCTATCTGCTGTTTGATCAGTGAACTGATTTCATTGGTATCTATTTTGCTCATATTCTCACCTGCCTATTTTTTCAAACGACTTTTCAGCTGATTGAGGGTGCGGTTGACCGTGTTGTCAACCACCATGCCTTCAAATTCAAAACGAAGGCCGCCGATAATCGTCTTGTCGGTACGGTTTTCAAGTGTCACTTTCCGGTTATACCGGTTCTCGTATTCCTCTTTGAGGTTCTGTATTCTTTTTTTATCCAGGGGCTCTTTGCTGTAGACGACAACGGCCATGCGTCTATGCATTTTGTCGATGAGGGCCGCGAATGAGCCGTAGATGTCCTCAAGAATCTCAAAGCGATTGTTCTCGATGACGACAAACAGAAAATCCTTCAAGAGTGCGGGGAAATCCATGGCACGGATCACGTCTTTTTTTTCATTCTTCTTGATCTTGGGATGACGAAAAAAAAGCATATCCTTCTCGTCGAGACTTTTCAGGAAAGCAGCGAAGGTCTCTTTGATTTCTTCGAGGTCATCTTGTTCCCTGGACAGCTCAAAAAGTGCGACGGCGTATTGTTCGCTTTGCGCACTCATTGTTTTTGAACCTCTTCGATTGCTTCATCAATCAGCTTGTCATAGACACTTTTCGAGATTTTCTTTTGAATGGCCTTCTTCGTTAGTTCCGTCGCGATGTCGATGATTTCGTTGCGCATCTTGTTGCGGGCAAGTTCAATCTCTTTTTCTAGATCCTTGCGCGCGTCTTTCCTGATTCGCTCAGCTTCTTCCTTGGCTTCATTGATGATGTCACGGCGCTTGTCATCACCCTGGCTCTTCGCGTCATCAATAATCTTTCTCGCTTTTTCCTTTGCTTCGCTGAGCTCGGTTTTCGCATCGCTTCTGAGCTGTTTGGCCTCTTCGTTTTGTTCGTTGGCTTCGTTCAGTTCCTGATCGACGATCTCATGACGTTTTTCAATGAAAGCGGTGATTTTGTCCCAAAAGAATACCTTCACAACAACCATCAAGAGGATTGTGGCAATAATCTGGATTACCATCTCTATCGGATCGAGCGCGGTCAATCCCGAAAATTCGATTAGTCTTCTTATAGCCTGTGCAACAGTTTCCATCATGTTGCCTCCTTACTTGAATGTTAAGTTGTGAAAATCAATACGAATGCGATAATCAATGAGTAAAGACCCGTGGTCTCAGCCATGGCCTGACCGACAAGCATGGTCGTGGTGATTCTACCGGTGGCTTCGGGTTGACGGCCGACGGCTTCGACGGCTTTTCCCGCGGCGATACCTTGACCGATACCGGAACCAAGGCCACCGATCATCGCGATTCCCGCGCCAAGCATGGCGAGGCCGCTGACAAAGAAATCATTGTACTCGACTAATAAAATCATAATATTTTCCTCCAGTTTTAATCTTTATTTTTTATATTTTTGTTATTTTTGTTAAGCATCTTCTGTCTGAATCGCCATTGACACGAAAACGGTCAACAGCATGAAGTACACAAAGGCCTGGATAAGGCCGAAACCGATATTGAAAATCGGATGCGCGACAAACGTCAACGGAATCACACTGACAAATCCCGGCAATAGACCGAGAAATAGGACCGTCACAACGCTACCGCTCAGCAGGTTACCGAAAAGACGCAGTCCCATCGCGGTGGTGGTGGATATCTCGCTGATGAGATTGAGCGGGAACAAAAAGGGTGAAGGGCTCATCAGGTCCTTGATTCTTTTTATCGGGGTACGGACGATCAAGCCGGATATCTGGACGATGAGAAACGCTAGAATGCTGAACCCTAGCGCGATATTGATGTTAGCCAGTGGGTTGTTCAGCCCGAAAAGCGCCGAAGTGTTCGCGAGCGCGAGATAAAGGAGCACCGTAATCAAAATGGGAGAGAATGTCTTCCAGTGTCTGCCATAAAACTGTCTTATGAAGCTGTTCAATCCGTCAATCATCATGATGACGAGAAAGATCGGTCCTTTGATTGGTTGGCCGGGATCCATTTTTTCAACTTTCCTTCCGGCTATCGGCAACAGGATGATCAGCAGGATGATCACAAGCAGTGAGGTAAACATGTTCGGACTAAGCGTCATTGCTATCGCCTCCTTTGAAGATGAGCGCCGTGATCAAAAGCGCGACCTTGAATGAAGTGAAACCGACAAAAACAGGAATCACCATGAGGCCTTCTGAGAAATAAGCGATCACCAGAATAAGCGCATAGAAGAAAAAGCGGAACACGTAGTTCCTTATCGTGATACGTTGAAGCTGCGATGCATCACTGTGAGCCTGTCTCATCGTGGTCTTATAATTGTGGCTCATCAGCATGACACTGACGACCGAACCGAGAAAAAAACTCACTGCGATGGTGCTTTGGTCAAACTCAGTGAAGTTGAACACGATGAAGGCAAGCGCGGACATGACCAGTATATAGGGCCAAACGACCGTGAAAGTTTTGATAAATACATTTTCATTCATTGTTTTTTCCCCCCAGGCTATAGACACGACGCATGAAGTTGATCACAGCCGCTAAAGCACCGACCACCATGAACACAATAACAAACAGTCTTTCGAAATCGAATAGACTGTCCACGCCTCGTCCGATGAAATAACCAATCGCGATGGCCACAATCATCTCCCAGATAAAATTACTGGCGATAGCCAGCAATCTGAATAGGAACTTCTTGTCCATGATTATGCCATCGCCTTTCTGAAGACATCAGTCTTTGCCGATCTTGTCGACACGTCTTTGATGACGCTCTTCACCTGAAAATTCGGTATCGAGCCACACCTCAACAATCGCTTTGGCGAGATCGGGGCCGACAACGCGACCGCCGATGCAAAGTACATTCGCATCATTGTGCAGTCGGCTCAACTCGGCAGTAAAAACATCCTGGTTCAAAGAAGCTCTGACGCCTTCGACCTTGTTTGCCTGCATGCTCATACCGACACCGGTGCCACACATGAGAATACCGCGATCGAAGTCTCCGTCGCGAACGGCTTTCGATACTTCAAGGGCAATGTCGGGATAGTCGCAACTTTCCCTGTCATACGTCCCATAATCCTTGAATCCGAGCCCTCTTTCCTGCAGATAATCGACAACAATCTGTTTCAGGTCGTAGCCCGCATGATCCGATCCGATTGCAATTTTCATCAAAAATCACCTCTCATGGGTTTTCTACCCCATCCATTATATCAAAAAATCGTGTAAACTACCAATAAAAATAACGGAAAAAAACACTAGGAAATCTTTCGCGAGCAGCGCGAAAACAACATGCCCACAACTGGTTCCATCCGGCATATCGTTTCTATAATTCCATTTTCAACTGGGTTTCTATTATTTTTCTTACCGGAGCGAAGCTACGGCGGTGTTCCCCGATCACGCCGTAGTCTCTCAGGGCATCCAAGTGCCTTTTCGTCGGATACCCCTTGTGGGTCTCGAAACCGTAATGCGGATGTTTCTCTCCCAGTTTCATCATGTAATCGTCACGTGTCACCTTCGCAAGGATGCTCGCGGCGGCGATACTCGCAGAAAGCGTGTCGCCCTTGATCAATGAGATGCTCGGCAGATCCCCGATCGTCAGCGGCATCGCATCGGTCAGAATATGGTCCACCTCGGGAAGGGAAAGCACCGCATCCCGCATGGCCTGTTTGCTGGCCTGATAGACATTGAGGCGGTCCACTTCCACCGAATCGATCACTTTGATTTCATAGGACAGTGCGGATTTTCTGATCGCTTCGGACAGTTCGCGCCTTTTTTTATCCGATAGCTGTTTGGAATCGAAAAGCCCCTCGATTCTCTTATCCGGATCGAGCACGACGGCCGCAGCGACAAGCGGGCCTGCAAGCGGGCCGCGCCCGGCCTCGTCACAGCCGGCGATGAATCGGTAGCCTTCTTTCATCAGGGCTTGTTCATACTTATACATCCGTATCAGCCGCTTTCTCGAGAATGACGGAACCGAACCGTTGGTGTCTGAAATCGTATAAAAAGAGCTCGATGACACGGTCGTAATCGATTTCACTGCCGCGTGTCAAAGCGCCTCTTCGACGACCGATCTTGTCAAAGATTTCGATGGGACCGTCTGTTTCTTCGATGCTGATATCGTAGCGCTCTTCAAATGCCCGTCTGTAGTGTCTGCGCAGGACATCGATACCATAGATGGCAACCTCGTCGGCGGGGATGAGATGGTCTTTGATAGTCCCAAGCAGTGCCAGCTTCAATGCGGTCTGCTGATCATCGAGGTCCGGCCACAGGATACCGGGAGTATCAAGCAGGGCGAGGTCCTCTTGGACCCTGATCATCTGTAGATGACGGGTGATGCCCGGGGTGTCGCCGACCTTGGCGGTCTTTTTGCCGACCAGACGGTTGATAAGGGTCGATTTGCCGACATTAGGGATGCCGACGATGAGGGCACGGATAGGTCTTTCCTTCCGTCCCCTCTCCTTTTCCTTCTGGAACAGGTCTTTCAGAATCGACTTCGACTTCGGTACGATATCACGGACATGTTGGCCTGTGAGGGCGTTGATTTTCATCGCATCGGCGCCTTCTGAGCGGAACTGTTCAATCCACTTGTCGAGCGCCTTACCGTCGGCGAGGTCGGCCTTGTTCAGGAGGATGAGGCGCGGTTTATTACCGATGATGTCTTTTAGTTCCGGATTCTGCGATGCTTTCGGCGCGCGCGCATCGACCAACTCGAAAACGATGTCGATAGTGGGAAGTTTCGCTTTTATCAGGCGCTTCGTCTTTGCCATGTGTCCGGGATAGTAGTTTATTTTTGTCATATCATTCAATCCTTCCGAAATCACTCAAAGGGCGCAGCCTGTAACGGACACGACCGAAGATCATTTCTTCGCCCAAGGGTCCGAAATGTCTCGAATCCCTGGAGTTGTTCCTGTTGTCTCCGAGCAAGAAGTACGCATTGTCCGCAAGTTCGATATCACAGTACATGTCAGCCGGCGAGCAATCGGTTTCGGTGGCCGGCGGAAGAAACGACGATTCATCAAGGCGCTGCGCGTCCTCACCGTTCATGAGATAGACAGAGCCGGCCTCGATACGGATATGTTCCCCTGGTAGAGCGATGACGCGCTTGATGAGATAGGTGTCGTCAGGGCCATCCGGTTTGACCACCACAATGTCGAAACGCTCATAATCGACAAGGGTGTGGCGCATGATGACATTGTCCCCGTTATTGATGGTCGGCGACATACTCGGTCCTTCAACGGCGGCAACGGAGAACAAAAATGCATTGATGACGATATAGACCGCTGTCAGATAGACAACAAAACCAATCATGTCGATGCGTTTATAGAGTTGCCTAAAGTCGGTTTCAGGCAGCGCATCGATTGCTTCTTTTTTCTGTCTCAGTAGCGTAAGCAGATAAAGCAGGTAGATAAGCACCACGAACACGAGCACGAAAATAAGCGGAATCGCCTCGAAAGGGGTCGCTTCCGCCCAAGGCAGGATGTCGGCGATCCGGGTATGGTAGACTGCGTTGAAGGCGATGTAGCGCTCCCTGAGCAACGGAATGAAAATGATGAAAAAAAGCGCAAGCAAGACGGTGCCAACCTTGCGCTCAATTTTTTTGACGACTTTTGTTTTTTCATTCCCGTCACCTGTTTCGTTCACAGATGCGTTTTCATTTGAGGGTTCTTGCATATTATCATCCCATATTATCAAAAATAGACTCGAGTTCGTCCATGTCAACGAGGACTTCGCGTGCTCTTGAACCCATGTTCGCTGAGACAACGCCCGCGCTTTCCAGTGATTCGACAATGCTTTGGGCACGGTTGAAGCCGATGCTGAAGGTTTTGGAGATCTTGTTGATACTGGCTTCTTGTTTCGTTACAACGAATCGCCCGACATCCTCCAACAGTTCGTCATATTCGAACGTCTTTGTCGCGCTTTTGACCAGAGCTTCCTCGTTGAACAGATAATCTGCGGGGGCCTGGCTCTTGATGAATTCCATGACCGTCTCGATATCCTCATCGTTGACGAAGGCACCCTGGAGGCGCTGTTTGGTATGGCCTGAAGGCGCATAGAGCATGTCGCCCCGGCCGAGAAGGGTCTCCGCTCCGGCGGAGTCGATGATGGTCTGTGAATCGATATGGCTCGCGACGCTGAATGCGATGCGGGTCGGAATGTTGGATTTGATGGTTCCTTTGATGACATCGGTGGAAGGACGCTGGGTGGCGACGATGAGGTGGATCCCGCAGGCCCGGGCTTTCTGGGTGATACGCATGATGGACTCCTCGACATACTGCGAAGACACCATCATCAAATCCGCGAGCTCATCCACGACTATCACGAGATAGGGGAGTTTCTCCTCGTCATTTTCGGTTTTCTTGTTGTAGGCGTCGATGTCACGGCTTTGCGTATTTCTGAATGTCTGGAAGCGTCTTTCCATCTCGTCCACAACCCAGTTGAGTGCGGCCGTGGCCGCTTTGGGATCATTGATCACAGGCGTGATGAGATGGGGGATGTCATTATAACCGCTCAGTTCGACCATTTTGGGGTCGATGAGGACGAGTTTCAATTCGCTTGGTTTGTATTTTAGCAACAGACTCATCAGCACCGTATTGATACAGACGCTTTTCCCGCTGCCGGTCTGCCCGGCGATCAGGCCATGCGGCATGGACTTGATTGGAGCGTAGATCGGATTGCCGTCGATATCCAAGCCGAGTGCAATCGTCAGTGGCATGGCCGCATTTTTGAACATCGAGCGGTTCACGATGTCGACAAAATGGACTGTTTCGGCCTTTTCATTGGGCACTTCGATACCAACGGTCTTCTTACCGGGAATCGGGGCTTCGATACGGATTTCCCTTGCTTCGAGCACCATTTTCAAGTTATCGGTCAGATTGGTGATTTTGTTCAGTTTGACCCCTTTTTCAACTGCGATCTCATAGCGTGTGACCGTCGGACCCTGCGTATGGGTGAAAACGCGTGCGCCGACACCGAACTCTTTGAACGTCTCGTTCAGTCGATTGATCTGGCTTTCGATGGACGCACTCAAATCAACGGGTTCGTCGCTCGGTTTCTTGAGCAGGGAAATGGGGGGTATCTGGTAATCTTCATAGGTCTTGGCCCCGGCCTTGACGGTCTCGTTGGTTTTGTCGGTAGCGGGGACATGGGTCTCGGTGATTTTCTCATCCGGTTCATTTTCATTGTCCGGCTCCTCATGACCGGTATCCGGTTTAGCGGGGACGGCTTCCGGCATTGGAGGTTCTTCGTCCATTTCATCTTGTACCGCTTTGTTTTCTGTAGGGGCCGGACGGTCTGGTTCATCGTCACTCAGAAAATCATACATGTTGCTTTTTTTGCGACCGTTTTGTTGGTCACCGTGTGTTTCGGCTCTTTCAGAAGGCTGGTCATACGAAGATTCCGCACCTTCATTATGATGCTCATTTCCGCTATCGGTAGGTGTTTTCGTATTGTCTATGATGGAGGCTTCGACAATCTTGGTATTGGATTTTTCCTTGCTCATCGAACGGTGCACCTCATCAAGGTCCTTGCCCCTGACAAGGTCGAACTCGGGATAGGCTGTACCGTATTTTCTTATTCTTTCTTCTTTGGTCAGACGCGGTTTCGTCCGGAACGCATCAAGCTTGTCCAAGTCTCTTCTCTGGTCGGTCTTGATGGGGATGACCACTTCATCCTTGACGTTCTTACCGAAAATCGGGGAGACGAACCGGCTTTTTTCATACCGTTGCTTACGTTTTTCCTTTTCCTTTTTCTCGACAATCTCATAGACCTGAAACGGTTTGTCATCAGGTGTTCTTTCTAGCGGTGGTGTCATCTTTCTTTTACGTCTGAAAAGCATTTGCACTCCCCCCCTTCCATGATTGTTTCTTCGATGAATGCAATGATATCAGCAAGCGTCTTTCTTTCCTTATCGACATATCGCCCGATTATATGGCCGGCTTTATAGAGAATCAGGGACGGAACGCCGATGACCTTATAATGGTCAAAGAGTTCCGATAAGACATGTCTTTTGACTTTTTGGAAGTCGATGGTCGGATATTGTGCTTTCACAAGATGAAAAAAAGAAAACAGATAGTCGCAATCCGGACAGACATCACTCGAAAAGATGATGCACGTGATCTTACTCCGGTTGATTGTGCTTTCAAATGCAGTGAGCGTATCAATCGTCTTCATCGTCGACACCTTCTTCAAGTGCCTTGAGTTCCTTGTCGACAAGGTCGAATTCTATTTCCTTGTCGAATAGTTTCTTCGAATAGACCTTCGAGGTTTCCTCTCCGACCACCCCGATGATCAACAAGGCGATACGTTTTGTGATGAAATCGACACTGGTGTTGATGACAAGCTTGCGGACCCAGTAGGCCGGATTGAAGGCATTGAGCGCACCGAGGGTCATCTTGAAGGCGCGGTTCACATGTCTGTTGCGCATCGCCTTGACGAATCGTTGTTCCTCGATCTGCTTTTTTCTTTCGAACATCTTCACGATATGGGTGACTCTGATATTCCTCGTATTCTTGAGCATCGGCTGATCGAGTATCTTGTCGATTCTTTCGCTGATATATGTGTTGAGTTCGATAATCTCATCGATGTTGAGTTCCATCATCGGATATTTGGAATCAGGAAAATGATAGGTGGAGATTTCTTCAACAAGCTCATAGCTCAGATCGAAGACGAGTTTTCCAAAACCCTTTTCCTGTTTCTTGTATTGTTTCTTGAACGCGGTCTGTTTATCTATGATCAACGTCTTGAGTGATTGTTCGTCAACGGAATTAACCGGTTTGTTCATTGCTTTCTTATCGAGACTCTTTCCACGGACGATCAGATAGACGTGGGTTAGCGTGAACAGGATGAAACCCGAAGCCAATCCCAGGATGAAATTGATCAATCCGCCAAGCGAGAATTCTGGCATGTTATCACCTCGTTAACATTATATCATAAAACAGGATTTTGTTTTTCCTTTTTAGCGCTCTATCCTTTGGGAAACAACATTTGCCAAACCGCATCAATTATGCGATAATATTCATCGGTGATTATATGAAAAAACATCTGATAGCACTCGATTTGGACGGCACGCTTCTTTATGACTGGCTGACGCTGGATGAAGGGACGCGTGACTACCTGAACAAACTGAAGGAAAAAGGACACCACCTCGTCATCGCGACCGGCCGGCCCTACCGAAGCTCCATCCGTTTCTATGAGCAGCTCGAATTAGACACGCCGCTTATCAATTATAATGGAGGGCTGATCACAAGGCCGGGAGACCCCGCCTTTGATGAAGTCAACATCCTTGTAAACAGGGATGCGGTCGTCGATATCTTCAAGAACAACAAGGAACATATCGACAACGCGTTTTGTGAAATCAAGGACGACATCTATCTTTTCAAGGAAAGTGAAGACATCGTCGAGCTTCTACACTTTTTCAACGGCGCCACGATGAAAATCGGTGCTTTCGACGAGACCCTTCCCGGCGGCACGAACGGTTTCATCATCGTCGCGAAGGAGAACCAGGGACAATTCATAGAAGAATATGTCACCAAACATTACCCCGGGGAACTGATGACCCGCAACTGGGGCAGTGAGTATCGCTTCATCATAGAGCTTTACACACCCAAGACAAACAAGGGGCGCGCCCTGCGGTATGTTGCCGATTATCTCGGTGTCGAGCAGGACCATATCATCGCTTTCGGCGATGGGAACAATGACCTTGAGATGCTTGAATTCGCCGGTACCGGCGTCGCGATGAACAATGCCCGCGAGGAACTCAAGGAAGTCGCCGATGTTGTCAGTCCACACACGAATCAGGAACGTGCCATCGAGAATTTCCTGGATGAATACTTCAATAAAAAGGCGGAATCAGATTAGAATCTGAATCCGCCTTTTCCTTTGCCTTTTCCTTTGCCTTTTTTCTGTTTTGTACCGCCTGGTGGTGTTTGCATCGCTTTGAGCGGGTTGTTTGGATCGAGCTTAGAAGGGTCCATCGATCCCATCTTCTTGACGGCTTGCGCCTGTTGATCGAGCGTCTGGATCAGACGGTTGACCTCCGCAACACTGCGGCCGGCACCGCTTGCGATACGTCGGCGGCGCGAACTGTTTTTCTTGATCAGGTCAGGTTTTTTGCGCTCGGCCTTGGTCATCGCATTGATGATGGTTTCTATATAGACGAGCTTTTTGTCATCGAGGTCGGCGTTCTTCATCATTTTCCCCGCACCCGGTATCATCTTCATCAGACCGCCGAGCGATCCCATACGTTTGACCATCTTGAGTTGTTTCAGATAGTCGTTGTAGTTGAATTTGCCAGACATCATCTTTTCCATCATACTCATCATGTCGTCTTCATCAACATTTTCTTGAACCTTGTCGATGAGCGTTAGTACGTCGCCCATGCCGAGAATCCGGCTGGCCATACGCTCGGGATGAAACACTTCGAGCGCGTCCATCTTTTCGCCGAGTCCCATGAATTTGATCGGGACATCGGTGACTTTCCTGAGTGAAAGCGCGGCACCTCCTCGGGTATCACCGTCGAGTTTTGTGATGATGCTTCCGCTGATCGATAAGGACTGATGGAAATGTTCGGCCACACTGACCGCGTCCTGTCCGGTCATCGCATCCAGGACAAGCAGAATCTCATCCGGTTTGACCACGTCTTTGAGGCGTTTCAGCTCATCCATCATGGCCGCATCGACGTGCAAGCGCCCGGCGGTGTCATAGATCACGCAGTCAAAACCGTTTTCCTGCGCATGAATCATGGCATCCTTCGCGATTGCCTCGGGCTTGTTTTCGGTACCTTTTTCAAAGACGGGCACTCCAAGCTGCTCACCAATGGTCTTGAGCTGTTCAACCGCAGCCGGTCTGTAGACGTCAAGCGCCACAAGGAGTGGTTTTACGGATTCCTTTTTCTTGAGGTAATTCGCGAGTTTTCCAGCAGTGGTCGTTTTACCGCTACCTTGAAGACCCACAAGCATGAGGTCGTTCCGCTTGGACTTATCCAAGGTGAAGACACTGGTCTTTCCACCTAGAAGTTCGGTGAGTTCCTCGTGGACGACCTTGACGACCTGTTGGGCCGGGTTCAGTCCTTTGAGTATCTTCTCACCGGTTGCTTTTTCTCTTATTTCCTTCGTGAAGCTTTTGACCACCTTGAAGTTGACATCCGCCTCGAGGAGACTGAGCCGGATCTCACGCATCATCTCATCGATGTCTTTTTCGGTGAGGCGGGCTTTGCCCCGCACACGTCTCAATGCCATCTGTAAGCGGTCGGATAGTTGATCGAACGCCATATTAATCCACCTTTTCTAATTCATTGAGCAATCGGATTGCTTCTTCGTTGTCACAGACCTGTCGCAATTTTTCGACAATGGACTGCCTTTTGACTGTCTTTTCATGTAAGGCCAATTTTTTCTCATAGTCATGGAGTTTCCTGATTGTCTTTTGGATATTGTCATGTACTGCGTTTCTCGAGATTCCTTCGAGTTCCGCGATTTCAGCAAGTGTATAGTTCTCTTCGAAATAATACCGCATGACCTTTGCTTGTTTTTCTGTCAGTAAAGGGGTATAGAAGTCCAAAAGTACGGTTATCTCTATATGTTTTTCAACGATGTCCATCTAAATCACATCCGCGAAGAGGCCATAGATATATTCCTCAATATCGAAATATTCCAAATCCTCGATTTTTTCGCCAAGTCCGATCATCTTGACCGGCACACCGATGGTTTCTCTGATCGCCAGCGCGATGCCGCCTTTTGCGGTTCCGTCGAGCTTGGCCAGAATCACACCGCTCAGATGCGTCACTTCATTGAATATCTTTGCCTGAGAAAGGCCGTTTTGACCCGTGGTCGCATCAAGAACGAGCAATGTTTCCTGCGGTGCCCCTTCGACTTCCCGGCCGATGACCCGGTGCACTTTTTCCAGTTCCAACATGAGGTTTTTCTTGTTCTGGAGTCGACCGGCGGTATCACAAAGCACCACATCGATGTGCATTTCTTTTGCTTTTTGAAGCGCATCATACATGACACTGGAAGGATCGCTTCCTGCTTCTTTCGCGTAAAAGGCGCAGCCGACCCGTTCACTCCATATCCTGAGCTGGTTGATGGCACCGGCTCTGAAAGTGTCGCCGGCCACCATCATCACTTTTTTGCCTTCGTTTTGAAGCAGGTGGGCCACTTTGCCTATCGTGGTTGTCTTGCCGACACCATTGACACCGACGAAAAGATGGACACTCATATCGTCTGCGGTGGCAAGATTGGTATCGATGATGTCTTCTTGCACGTAGCGTTTGAACATTTCTTCGACAATCATCTCTTTGAGTTCGGCAGCATTGTCGATGTTTTTCGTCTCAACATTCCGTCTCAGGTGGTCGACGAGGCTCAACACCGTGTCGACGCCCATGTCGGCCATGATGAAGAGTTCCTCGATTTCTTCAAAGAGCGCTTCATCGATGCGCTTCCCAGACGCAAGAAGTTCGTTGAGCTGATTAAAGACGCTCTCGCGCGTTTTTTCCATACCGATTTTATATTTTTGGGCCTTTTTCTTGCTTTCCTTGCTTTGGAACAGATTCTTGAAAAACCCCATCATAAGCACATCCTTCATTTTAATCATGGGTATTATAACACAGAAGCCGATGGTAAAAAAATAAAAACCCTATAAAAAAGGGAAAATCCGCCTCGCGGCGGATTAAGGAAGGGGATGTGTGAATAAATGAATTATTCACCATGCTATGTAAGGGATAAGTCACAGCTTTTCAGCTGCAAGTAAATAATAACACATGGTTGGAATACTGTCAACACACATCCTTGAAAATTTAAGTGCTTTTCTTCGATTCGGAATCCTCTGTTGCAGGCGTGTTGCATACGACGGATCCATCTTTGAGTTCTACCATCAGATCGTCGGCATTTTCGCATTTTTCGCCGGTCGGCCGACCCCTGAGGATGTTCTTGCATTTCGGGAAATTGTTGCAGGCGTAGAAGACATTGCCCTTGTTCTTGCCCCGTTTGGCTTCTCGTTTGACGATTTCGCCTTTCTTGCACTTCGGACATAGGATTCCGGTGTTTTCAGGTTCATTCTTGGTTTCATCGGGTTTGATGTATTTGCATTTCGGAAAGGCGCTGCAGGCTTCGAAGGTACCGTAGCGTGATTCTCTATAGACCATGTCGCTGCCGCATTTCGGACAGGTTTCGCCGGTGGTCTTGGGTGGAATCTTTTCCATCGCCTCGTTCGCCTTTTCGACCATCGGAATGAAGGTCTCATAGAACTCGCGGACGACATCGGTCTGGTCCGCTTTGTCCTGGGCGATGTCGTCGAGGACGTTTTCCATCTTCGCGGTATAATCGACGCTGATGATGCGTTTGAAATAAGCTTCGAGTTTTTCAATGGTCAGCCGTCCTTGTTCGGTCGGGATGAATTTCTTATCCTCGATGCTGATGTATTTTCTTTTTCTGAGGGTGGCGACAGTCTGGGAGTAGGTACTCGGTCTACCGATTCCAAGTTCTTCCATCTCTTTGATAAGCTTGGCCTCGGTGTAGCGGGCCGGTGGTTGAGTGAAATGCTGGGATTTCTCGATGGAACGAGCCTTGATTTCATCACCTTCGCTAAGCGGAGGCAGCGTGCTTGTCTCGACTTTCTCATAGTCGCCGTAAACCTTGAGGTAACCGTCGAAGATAAGCTGTTGGGCGCGGGCTTTGAAGACCGCTTCATTGTTGTGAAGGTGGAAAGTTTTGGTTTCGAGATGGGCGGCTTTCATCAGTGAAGCCACGGCACGGAAATAGATCATCTTATAAAGACGGTGTTCATCCCGGGTGAGGTATTTTTTCACCTGGTCGGGATGGTGCTCGATGCTGGTGGGGCGGATGGCCTCGTGGGCATCCTGAGATTGTTTCTTTTTCTGGACTTTGCGGTCCTCGCCGACGTAGCGGGCTCCGAAATGTTTCTCGATAAAGTCTTTCGCGGGATTGATGAAGGCATTTGACATCCGTGTGGAGTCAGTTCTCATGTAGGTGATCAGACCAACGGTCTCGCTCGCAAGGTCGATTCCTTCATAGAGTTTTTGTGCCACCATCATGGTTCTTTGACCGCTCATGTTGAGTTTGTTTGAGGCTTCCTGCTGAAGCGAAGAAGTCGTGAATGCCGGTTTTCCTCCACGATGACGGTCGCGCTTCTTGATTTTTGCCACTGTGAAAGACTCCGCAAGCGAATCGAGCGCTTCCTGCGCTTCTTTCTCATTGCCGAGCTTTGGCTTGTGATTCTTATATTTGGTCATCTCCGCTTCGAAAACATCGAAATCGGCTTTGATTTTCCAATATTCCTCGCTTGTAAACGCATCGATCTCCCGTTCGCGGTCGACGAGGATTTTCAGTGCTGCACTCTGGACACGACCTGCGGATTTCGACTTGATCTTGCTTTGAAGAAGTTTGGACAATTTGAACCCGATAATACGGTCCAGGATTCTTCTGGTCTCTTGCGAGGAGACCAGACTGAAGTCGATGTCGCGGGTTTCCTTGAACGCATCCTTGACCGCATCCTTGGTGACTTCGTTGAAAATCACACGGTGAAAGGACGTGTTCTGCGCTTTTTCCTCCAAAACCTCTTTCAAGTGCCAGCTGATGGCTTCCCCTTCGCGGTCAGGGTCGGTCGCGAGATAGATTTCACTGGCTTTCTTGACCGCATCCTGCAGTTCCTTTATTGTTTTCTTCTTGTCCTTGAGTACCGCGTATTGGGGTTCGAAATCGTTTTCTATATCCAGACCGAGACCGCCGACATTGCTGATTGCAAGGTCGCGGATATGGCCTTTGGATGAAAGGACCTCGTAGTCTTTTCCCAGATATTGCTTGATCGTTTTCGATTTTGACGGTGACTCGACAATCACTAATTTTTCCATAACGTCATCTCCTGATTCGCTATTATGACAGATTTACAAAAGCGTGTCAAGACTGGCACGCTTCTTATATATATCCTATATATAACAATTTTTAATCGCGATTTGTGATAAAAGTCATTCTGTCTTTTCCCTGCAGGTCTTTCTTTTGTATGATACTGACGTTTCCGAGTTCTTTCTTTATCATTTTCTTAAGTGGTTTCGCCTGGTCGCAGGCATGTTCTAAAGCGATGATGAATCGGGGTTTCAGCATCGGGCCGACCGCGCTTAGGATCCTTCTGTAGTAATCGAGACCGTCTTCGCCGCCGAAAAGTGCGATGTGGGGCTCATGGTCCTTGACGATCGGTTCGAGCTGCTCACCATTCGGGATGTAGGGCGGATTGGAGATGATGACATCGAATGTCTCATTCGCCACGGGTGCAACAAGATTCCCCTCGAGGAACCGCACACCGGCGTCCAAATGCTCACTGTTCGCAATCGCTACCGACAGGGCGTCTTTTGATATATCTGTGCCGGTGGCGCGGATTCTCGGTTCTTCAAGCGCAATGGTGATCGCCAGACAGCCTGAGCCGGTGCCGATATCAAGCAGGTCGATCTTGTCTTCACCGTTGAAACGCTCATCGATCATCTCTAGTGTGTAGGCGACAAGTTCTTCTGTCTCGAAACGTGGAATCATGACCGACGGTGAGACGGTGAAGGGATGACCGTGGAAGTATTCCTGTTTTGTTATGTGTTGGACGGGTCTGTTTTTGATGATGTATTCATCCACTGCCTTACGGAATTTGTCGTAGCGTTCCTTCGGCATGGTCTTATCGAGCTCGGAAACCAGGTTTGTGCTCGATAAGCCCGAATGGTGCATAAGCAGTATTTTGACTGCACTTTCTTCTTTCCCGTTATCTTTGGCATAACGTTCATTGATGTTAAGTGCATCTTTATAGGTTGGCATAGCGGATTCTCCTTGTGAAACCTGACGTGGCGTCCTAGACGCCATCCATCAGTTTGTTTCGTTTCCTTCTAGTTTTCTTTGGAATTCCTCGTTGATAAGCGCATCGATGATTGGTTCGAGTTTCCCTTCCATCACTCTGTCGAGTTGCTGGATGGTGAAGCCGATGCGGTGGTCGGTGACACGGTTCTGCGGGAAGTTGTAGGTGCGTATCTTCTCACTTCTGTCGCCACTGCCGAGTTTGCTACGGCGTTCTTCGCCTTCTTTTTCTCTGCGTTCACGCTCCACGAGGTCATGAAGACGTGAGCGCATGACCTTGAGTGCGGTCGCTTTGTTTTCGTGTTGGCTTTTCCCATCCTGGCACGTAACCACAAGTCCGGTCGGTTCGTGAGTGACTCTGACGGCGGAATCCGTTGTGTTCACACTTTGTCCTCCCGAACCGCTTGAACGGAATGTGTCGATACGCAGATCTCCCATGTTCATCTCGACGTCGACCTCTTCAGCCTCCGGGAGACAGATGACCGTCGCAGTGGAGGTGTGGACTCTTCCCTGGGATTCGGTATCGGGGACCCGTTGGACACGGTGTGCGCCCGACTCATATTTCAGGTAGGAAAAGACATCGCTACCCTTGATGGTGAGTTCTATCTGCGAAAAGCCGCCCGCATCGCCTTCATCGGCATTGATCACACTGAGCGACCAGCCGTGCTTTTCGGCAAATCGCTGATACATTCTGAAAAGGTCACCGGCGAAAATGTTGGCCTCGCTCCCGCCGGCGGCCCCCCTGATTTCCATGATGACGTTTTTCCTGTCATCGGGATCCTTGGGGATCAACAGTTTTTCCAGCGTGCGTTCTAGTTCGTGGTGCCGTTTTTTGTTCTCTTCAAGTTCCATCGTCGCCATCTCTCTGATTTCAGAATCCTCATCCCGGGCCATCTCTTTGAGATCCTCGATCGTCTGCTCGACTTCAAGCAGCTCATCGTAGGTCGCAACCGTTTTTTCAAGATCGCTTCTTTCCTTGGAGAGGTTTTTCATCTTTTCGATATCGGCGGTGATCGATGGATCGCTTAATTCCTTGTTTATCGCTTCATAGCGCTTTTTAATGTTTTCCAAACGTTCTTTCATAGAATCACTCCGGGCCTATTATATTACAGGGGTCATTAATTTTCAAGGACTATTGTCCGTGTGCGTTTCAGGCGGTAACGGTAGAAGTAGAGCAGGAATAGAATAACCATCAGACTTCCTTTGAAAACCGATGAAAGGGAAATGGTCCACCAGATGTCCGCCATGGTGACCGCGTAATAGGCGAACGGTATTCTGAGGGCGTTTCCGATGATACCGACCATCGATGGGACCGTCGTCTTGCCAAGACCGTTGAAAGCCCCGGCCGTGGTCAGCTCCATGATCATGAACACCTGAGACAGGCTGATGATCCTCAGGTACTGAACTCCGTGATCAAGGGTTTGTGGTTCGGCGATGAAGACAGCAAAGATCGGTCTTGCGAACACGAAAAGGATGAGATTGACCGCAATACCATAAGGTACGAGCAGACGCATACTGGTCTTGTAGCCATCGGAGATTCTATTGAATCGACCCGCGCCCAGGTTCTGACCGACAAACGCGCTCAGGGCGACCTGGAACCCCGAAGCAACCATCCAGCTCAACGCCTCAATCTGCGAACCGAGTCTCGAGACACTCATGGCAATCTCACCAAACGATGCCACGAACACACCGACCGTGATCGAGATGGCGGTCATGGCCATGCTCTGAACCCCGACGGGAAGACCGAGAATGAAAATCTCACGGATTGTCGGCAAAGAGAAATACCGTTTCAGACTGATGATGGCGGGACGTCTTTTCGACAGGTAGATGCCCATATAGATGAGAAAGACGACGCTTTGTGCGATTGCGGTCGCGTAAGCGGCGCCAATCACACCCATTCCGAGACCGAGAATGAAAATCGGGTCCAGAATCATATTCAAGACGAGTCCGACCGCCATGATGAGAAACGTGTTGATGGTCTTTCCAAGTCCGTCATAGACACCGTTGAACAGGTTCGAGGCGAATAGAAGCATGATTACCATCGAGACGATACGAAGATAGGACTGTGCGTATTCGACCACGTTCGGATTGCCGATATTGAATATACCGACGAAATGGCCGTTCATGAACCGGCCATACAAGGCGAAGAGGAAGCCCAAAAGCACCATGATGACAAGACCGTTCGTGGTGTAGCGGTTGACGGCGTCTTTGTCATTCCTTCCAGCCGATTGCGATATCCGCACACTGGTGCCGACGCGGACAAGAAGGATCAGGCCGAAGCCAAACCAGGTATAAAAACCGGCCGTGCCGATGGCCGCGACCGCTTCTGTCGATGAGAAGCCGATACTGTCCACTCGTGCGACCCAGAACATATCCGTGAGGCTATAGGTCATCTGGATGATGGAGGTAAGCAAAGTGGGGATGGCGACAATGAGAAGTTTGCGAAGGATATTGCCTTCGGTCAGGTCGATTTTCTTTTTCATGGGGGTCTTTCTATTAACGTTTCTGGCCATTTTCTATCCTCCGTTTTCAACATGCACAATATTATAGCACGACGATTTTGAAAATACCATATCACAAGAAAAAAAGATACCTTCAAAAAGAAGGCATCTTACAATATCAGTCGATATCATCCAAGCCGCCCCCGGATTCAGCAGGCGCATTGGTCTTGGTTTTGAACTGTGAGTAATGTTTTCTGAAGATCAAGGGGAAACCCTTCATGTTGGTGGCGCCGGAGCGGTTCTTCGCAACCATGACATCGACTTCGTTGGGACGTTCGGACTGATCTTTCGTGTAATAATCATCCCTGAAAAGGAACAACACGACATCCGCGTCCTGTTCGATCGAGCCCGATTCACGAAGGTCGGCCATGATGGGAAGTTTGTCGGGCCGTTGTTCGACGCTTCTTGACAGCTGGGATAAGGCGATGACCGGAATCTTCAAATCTCGGGCCATCTCTTTGAGCATTCTTGAGATCTCGCTGACCTCCTGGACACGGTTCGAGTAGTGTTGAGAGCCGCTCAGTAGCTGGAGGTAGTCGATCACAACAAGATCGAGTCGATCCTCTTGAGCGAGTTTGCGGCATTTTTGCCTGAGGTCGGTTACCTTCACGGTTCCCGAATCATCAAACAGGATGTTCAGCTTCTGAAGTCTGTCACTCGCCACGGAGAGTTGTTGCCACTCATACGTGTTGAGGTCGCCGGTTTTCAGATTGTGAGAAGCGACATTCGCCTCGCTCGAAAGCATCCGGCCGACCAGCTGGTCGACCCCCATCTCCAGTGAGAAGAACGCCACATAGGGACGGTCGGGCAGTTTGGCGATGTTTGTCGCCATATTGAGCGCGAATGCACTCTTACCCATGGATGGACGGGCGGCGATGATATAGAGTTCCGATGGCTGAAGACCGAGGGTGTAATGATTGAGGAGTTCGAACCCGGTATCAAGGCCGGTGAGAGTTCCCTTAAGGTTTTTTGCGGCTTCGGTTTTGGTCAGGACTTCCTCCGTCACACTCTTGATGGTGATGAAATCAGAGGTGCGCCTGGAGCGGGCGACGTCGAAGATGCGTTTTTCAGCATCATCGATGAAATCCTGCATATCCTCCGCGGTGAAGCCTTTTTCATAGATCGTCTTGGACACATTGATCATATTTCTGATGACCGCTTTGTCTCTGACGATATTGATATAGTGTTCCAGGTTGACAATCGAGGGCGTGGTATCGGAGAGTCCGAGAATGTAATCGGAGCCGCCGGCGTCCATAAGCAGATCCCGCGATTCAAGCTTGTCGATCAGGGTCGTATAGTCAATGTTGACATTGTCTTCATATAGATCCAAGATGGCGCCATAGATGAGTCGGTGGCGCCGGTTGTAGAAATCATCGATTTCAAGGGAATCAGCAATGGTCTGGATGGTGTTTTGATCGATGAATACGGCACCAAGGACATTCTGTTCGGCGTCAAGGCTGTGTGGTATGGTTTTTTCATTCATGTTATTGTTCCAGGACCAGCAGCTCGAAAGTGGCTGTGACATCCTTATGGAGTTTGACATCGATTTGATAGGTTCCGAGTGCTGTGATCGGTTCATCCAGCTGTATTTTGCGTTTATCGATTTCGATGCCGTGTTGTTCCTTGAAGGCATCGGCAATCTGTTTTGTTGTGATTTTTCCGTACAGCTTTCCATTTTTTCCGAGCTTGACATAGACCTTGACGGCGCGGTGATCGATGCGCTTTTTCAGGGCTTTCATCTCATCTAGGGTCTGTTGTGCTTCCTCTTTGGCTTTTTGTTTCTCATCTTCGATGATCTGCATATTCTCAGGCGTGGCCTCGATGGCCTGTTTGGATGTCAGCAGGTAGTTGCCGAAACCGGGGGCGACTTCGATGATATCACCTTTTTTGCCTTTGCCTTTGATGTCTTTTTGTAGAATTACTTTCATGGGTCTTCCCTCCTGTTTAACTTCATTCAATATTCGGATGAGCCGGGCTTTGACGGATGGCTTATCCTCATCCTCCATCTGTGCACCGGCATTGTTGAGATGCCCACCGCCGCCGAATTCTTCCATGATGGTCTGGACATTGAAACCTTCCAGGGATCTGGCGCTGATTGCCGTTGTGGTCTGGTCGATGATTCCAATCGCGAATGCGGCGACTACATAATCGATTTCAAGAAGATCATCAGCAATCTGTGCAAGCATACTGCGGTCGGCTTCGATATGGTCCGGAACAACGACCACAGCGAAGCGTTTGTTGACGATTTCCGCTGCTCTGACCAGTTCCGCTTTGATCTGGAGATCCTTGAGTGATTCTCTCAATACGTTTTTCCCCTTGTGGGTGTCGGCGCCGTATCGTCTCAGAATCGCAGCGGCTTCAAATGTTCTCGCTCCGGTGCGGTAGATGAAATTGTTCGTATCGACGGTCATACCGGTCAACATGACCGTTGCCTCAAAGGGGTTGATGTCGACTTCACGCGGATAGACGCTGGTCATTTCGATCACGAGTTCCGAGGAACTGGATGCATAGGGTTCGATGTAGGACAGCGATGCCGATTCGATGAAATCACTCAGTTTGCGGTGGTGGTCGATGATGGCGAGGTTTTCGGTGCGGGAAATCAACTTTTCGCTGATGAGTTGTCCTTTCGAGTGATGATCGACAAGCACGACAAGATTTTCTTTCTCCTGGTATTGAAGGGCGGTCTCCGGAGAGATCAGGTAATCGAGCAATGTCACATACTCATATTCCATCTGACGGATGATTTTCTGGACCGTCTTGTCCGTCGCTTCCTTGTCGAAGACGATATAGGCTTCCCGTTTCTGACTGAGTGCCATCTTCAAGACACCGATGGCTGCGCCAAGGGCGTCACTGTCTGGAAAAACGTGGGGTACGATGAAAACTTTGCGAGACGCTTCAAAAAGAAGGTCCAATTTCTTGGCATTGATACGGCTCGAGATGCGCGTCCTTTTTTCCTGTGTGTTGGTGTTGCCACCAAAATACTTGTACTCTTCACCCTGGATGTTGATTGCGATCTGGTCGCCACCACGTGAAAGGGCCATATCCAAAGCGGCTTCGGCCGCATCGGCCAAGTCGGAAACCGGAATGTTCGCACAAGCGAAGCCGCCACTTAGGGTGATGATGAGTTCGGTCTGTCTTGAGACATCGGCGATGTCGTCGAGAATATCAAAATCGTTGTCGATGATCGCATCGAGATTCTCACGATGCATATAGACATAGATCTTGGCGTTGCTCACCGGCACAAGGTGGAAGTTATAATCCACGGCCCAATCATCGAGGGCGCCTAAGTAGCGGCCCTGAATTTCGTTTCGCTCTTGGACGTCGAGGACGCTGAGGGCATCGTCGAAGTTATCGAGATGGAGTACCCCGACCACCGACGTTTGCGCCTGCTGGGAACGCCTCAGGTTCTCAAGGGCGGTCGCCTTGTACAGATAAAGGGTCTGTTCGTCCTCCATATGATGCACTTCATAATACTCCTGATAGATTCTGAATACGCGGGGACTTTTGATCTTGTCTTCCTTGATGGCCTGGAATAATGGCTGATGAAGCGTTTCGATTGATTTGTGTGTGAGGATGTTATGGAAAAGCGCCTTGGCGTATTCATTAGCAAAGCGGATAACGAGGTCGTCATCATACATGATGACACCGGTGGGCATGTTATAAAGTAACGATTCTTCGACGCTTTTTTTACGGTTGAGCACTTTGTCGGTCGACCGGGTGCGTTTTTGCAGTTCTTTCAGCCGTGTGTTCTTATCGGCTAGGACGACGAAGAAGAAGACTCCGTTCATAAGCGCCAGCAATAAAAGCGGTAAAAGGAGCCACACTGTATCGGCAGGTGGATAGAACATATAGATAAGCACAATCGCAACCGTAAAAAAAACCGTGAGTGCGATGACAGTTTTTTTCTCCATTTCCTCACCTCTCTTGACGCTTTTGTTATGAAAACATTATATCATATCCCATGGTGATATTCTAACCGATTTAATCTTTCCTTGACTTTCAAAAGACACCATCCTATAATACATTTCTGTAACGCAGTTCGAAACCATCCTGCGATATCAAAACTAGGAGGAAACCAAAAATGAATGAACTATTATGGTTTTTATTCGCACTCGTCAACTTTGTGTTGATCGTGGCGGTCTACAAGCTATTCGGAAGGCCGGGTCTGTTCGCATGGATTGCGATGGGCACAATCCTTGCCAACATCCAGGTCACGAAGACTGTAGAGCTTTTCGGCCTCACGGCCACCCTCGGTAATATCATGTATGGGACTTTGTTCCTGGTTACCGATGCCCTCAACGAGAAATACGGGCTGAAAGAAGCGAAAAAAGCGGTCTATATCGGGTTCGCTTCAATGATTAGCATGGTGATCATCATGCAGATGTCTTTGCTTTTCATCCCCCACGAGTATGACTTCGCCCACGGCGCGCTTCAGACCATCTTCTCGATCATGCCCCGTATCGCTCTTGGGAGTCTGACGGCCTACATCATCAGTCAGCTGCTCGATGTTCATCTCTTCCAGAAAATCAAATCGGTCTACAGCAGCAACAGGACCCTCTATATCAGGAACCTTGGCTCGACGATACTCTCTCAGTTTGTCGACACCCTGATTTTCGTCCCGATCGCGTTCCTTGGAATCCACAGCACAAATGTTCTCGTGAGTATCTTCATCACGACCTATGTCATCAAACTGATTGTCGCATTCCTTGACACACCGTTTGTCTACCTGATGAAGAAAATCACCCCCATCAAGTAAAACTTTCGCGGATATCCGCGAAAGTTTTTTTATTCCCAGTCAAGCAATCTTTTTTCCCCTTTTAACCCGCGAATGTCGGTGACGTCCTGAGAGACCTCGAGGACACCTTCATAGTTGTCGTTGGCGTCTCTAACGGCGAAATAGCGGATATGCAAAAAGCGGTCTTTGAAGTTGATCCAGAACTCGGCCTCGTTTCTTTGGCCGGATTTGAAATTCTCGACAATCGTCTCTACCATGCTGACGCTTTTCGGCGGATGACAATGCTTAACGAGTCTTCCGATGATCGAAGGGCTTCTCGGGAAATGTCTTTCCTTGCGGTCGTTGAAGTATCTGACCCTGTCGTTTTTGTCCACATAGGTGATGTCGACCGGCAGATGATTGAAAACAAGAGCGACCTGTTTGAAATCGAGCGCGCCGGTTTTGGTCTTGAACACACCCTCTTCCTGATTGGTCTTTGTTTCTTCTTCATCGAAGTCGGGTGGTGTTTTATCAATGAAGGTGAACCCGTAGTCGAAGCATTCCCGGTAAAGGATGTCCAACGTCTTTTCACCGAGAACCATGTCCGCGACAGGAAACAAGATGAGCTGTTCTTTTTGGACGATACCATAGACGAGGTAGTAGTAATGTCCGATGGTCTCTTTGAGATATTTTTCGTCCGGGTGGTCGCTCTTCAAATGGGCGAGGATGTCTTTTGTCATCTTCCTTGCATCGTCGTGCAGGCTCCACATGACCTCGAGCGGTCTTGTCGAGGGTACTTTGTCCTCGATGGCCGGAAAGAGGATATTTTCTTTTTTTACAAATTTCCTGTCCAGTTCGAGACAACGTTCAAATCCTTTGATAAGCGCTTCGATTGATTCGGTGATCGGGCCTTTCTTGAAATAGTCCTTCATTGTCTCAAGATGTTTGATGATTGCGTCATTTTCTTCCAGAAGGGCTTTGAAGAAGGGATGGTCGTGTTCGCGGAGTTCATAGTCTTTCAAGCCCTCTCTAAACACATTGACGAACTTGTTTGCGGTCTTTTTGATGGTTTCGACACTGTAAGCGGACGCTTCTTTGTACATTTCGACATAGAAAAGGTCGATCGGTCTGACATCCTGGACGGCGTCCTTGTATTCCTCATAGACCTTTCTTTTTTCTTCTCTGCTCAGATCCTTTGTAATCGCACTCATGAATGCGCTGAGTCTTTCGATTTTCTTTTGATCCTTGTTCAGGGTTTCCACAAGATCACCTCCTTCTTCATTATACAAAAAAAATACGCGGAAATCGCGTATTTTTAGGGTTTAATTTTTAACGAACGGTAATAGTGCCATGTGGCGGGCGCGCTTGATTGCGACACTCAGTTCCTTTTGGTAACCCGCCTTTGTGCCTGTGACACGTTTGGGCAGAATCTTACCGCGGTCTGAGATGAAGCGTCTTAGCATATCTACGTCTTTATAGTCGATGTATGTGATCTTGTTTTGTGTGAAGTAGCAAACTTTCTTACGGCGCTTACGGAAATTCGGTCTAGCCATTTTATAGCCTCCTTATCAGAATGGTAAATCGTCATCAGCAATATCAATATCCTTGAGATCGTCTTCTTGGGGTTGACGCTTCTGCTGTTGCTGGTATTGACGGTTCTGGCTTTGATTGCTGTATTGGTTGGAATCGTTGTATGAAGGTTGATTTTGGGATTGAGTGCCTTTTGGTTCCAGGAACTGAACGGAATCGGCAACCACTTCCACAATGAACTTGCGGACGCCCTCTTGGTCATCATAGGAACGGGTCTGTATACGGCCTTCAACACCGACAAGACTTCCTTTTTTGACGTATTGCGCGACATTTTCAGCCTGACGTCTCCAGACGACACATTGGATGAAATCCGCTTCCTGCTCACCTTGCTGGTTTTTGAATGTGCGGTTCACGGCAACCGTGAATGATGTGACAGGAATGTCATTCGATGTTCTTCTCAGTTCGGGGTCTCTAGTGAGTCGCCCGACTAGAATAGCGCGGTTGATCATAAAATCTCACCTCAATGGTTTATCGTACGTCTTTGATGATCAGGGAACGAATGATGTCTTCTTTGAGACTGACGATACGTTCGAATTCGGCACGGGCTTCCTGTGTCGCTTTCACATCGAGCACGACATAGTAGCCTTTCTTGTGCTTCTCGATCTCGTATGCAAGATCACGTGTACCCCATTCGTCCACTTTCGTCACTTCGGAACCCATCGACGTGAACACATTGTTCAGCTCTTCGATCAGTTGCTTGCGGTTGTCTTCGGAAACGGTTGGACGAATGATATACATGATTTCGTATTTAGTCATTCTTATACCTCCTTTTGGTCTGATGGCCGCTTTTGGCGGCAAGGAAAGTGAGCGAACTCACGATGTATAATTATAGCACAAGCCCCATGTGTTGTAAACACCTAGGTATGCTTTTTTACGTATTCGATCAGGTCGTTCTGCATGGCCACATTGATCTTGTGTCCGGTGTCGTATTCCTTGTATTCAAGGGGCAGATAGGGATGGTCCTTGATGAATTTCTCGGTCAGTTCCTTGGGAATCACATCATCCTGGCGGCCGTTCATTGCGAGGCCCCCTTCAAAATGGAGGCGTTCAGCATTGTTTGCCGGATCCATGGACTTCGCCTTTTTCCTGGCTTCATCGAGTGCCTGCCGGAAGTCCGACTTTTCTTGTTCCTGGATTTCGAAGTTTCTTTCGTCATGAAAGACGGGGGCGCTGATGAGCGGGAAGATGAACCGTACATGGGTGCTTTGGGTGGCGGTGTAGTAGACCACGTATCCTCCCATGGAGATGCCTAGAATATCGAAGCTGTCGTAACGTTCTCGGTATTTTTGGTGGTAGAGATAAAGAAGGTCTTCGGTGGTTTTTTTGACGACGTTGAACATTTCCAGTCTCGAACGTGTGTCCTCTCTTGACGCGAAGGGGTCTTCTTTGCGGTTGCCATGTTTGAAAGCATCAAGCGCGACGACGGTGTAACCGGCCTTTGCCAGCGCCATCCCGAGCATGTTCATAATCTGTTCCTTGTTTCCATAGATGCCGTGATTGATGAAAATGAGTTTGTCCGCTTCCTCATGGTCATAGACAAGAACCGGGATGGCATTGTAGGTGAAACGCTCGATATCAACTTTCATTGTGCATCAGTGCCTGTTTGATGAGATATAGCGCGTAGGTTGTGGCCTTGGACCTTATCATCTGACGGTCGCCGGTGAAGATGCGGTGGTAGGTTTTCGTCGAGTTCTCGAAACAAATCCCGAAATAGACCGTACCGACGGGCTTTTCACCCGTTCCGCCACCGGGCCCGGCGATGCCAGAAATGCTCACTGTGATATCCGCGCCCGTCTTCTTGGCGAGCTGATAGGCGAGTTCGTAGACGCACTGCGCACTCACGGCGCCGAACTCGTCGATGATCATATCGTTGAGACCGAGTTGCTTGATTTTAGAAGCGTTGTCATAAAGGACATAGGCTTCTTTGAGCACTTTCGAAGCGTCCGGCACATTGATGATACGGCTTGATAGCATTCCCCCCGTGCAGGACTCGGCGAGACTGATGGTTTTTTCCATGTCGATGAGCGTATGGACCACCTGATCTTCCAAGGGCGTATCGTGCGGACCGACGATATGGTCTTGGAAGGTTTTTTTGAAATCGGTGATGGCGGCTTGGAGTTTTTTCTCATCGGAGGTGGTGAATATATAGCTGATCTCTCCGAGATTGGCGTAGGGTGCGATGCGGACATCCGGGTGACTGTCATAGATGGAATCCATCATACTTTCGAATTCGCTTTCACCCTTGCCTACAAGCAGATAGCCCTTCTTATGGACGGGGTCACCGTTCATGGTGAGCAGATGGTCCTTCAGCTTTTCAAACATCGGCTTGAGCTCGCTTGGCGGACCCGGAAGAAGAACAATCGTCTTACCATCAACAGGAACAACCGCACCTGGCGCCGTCCCGAAGTCGTTTTTCAAAATGGTCGCCGTTTTCGGGAAATAGGCCTGTTTGAGATTGTTGTCTTCCATCTTACGGCCCGCGTTTTTAAAATAGGTCCGGAGCGTTTTTTCGGTGTCGTGGTCTTTTTTCATTTCCAGATTGTAAAAAGAGACCACGCTTTCCTTGGTCAGATCATCGCGGCTCGGGCCGAGTCCTCCGGTAATAATAATCAGCTGATCATTGCTTTGGGCGAGTGCGTCATGGATTTCGGATTCGTCATCGGATAGGGTAATGGCTTTGGATACAGGGATGTTGAGGGATAAGAGTTCTGCGCCCAGAAAAGAGAGATTCGTGTTGAGGGTTCTTCCCATGAGCAGTTCGTTTCCTACTGATATTATCGTCGCTTTCATTTTATCACCTACGACCATTATAGCATCTTTGTGGCGGATTTGAAGTTTGACAAATAAAAAACCCTTTGAATACGCAGCGGTTTGAGAAAGATGGCTGAGGCTTCAAAGGGTAGGGACAAGCCGGTTCTTATAGCGCCATGGCTTCGTTCAAAAGAAGGAATATGATGGCGATGGTGGCAAGAATTACCGCCGCGAAAAAGGCGACATGGATGATGAGGTGGCTTTTTTGCTGGAGGAAATCACTCGGATTCTCAAGTCTTTTGAGGCGTGCATAAAGATAAAACACAAGATAAAGTGTGAACACGAAAAAGAACACCAGGAAAATCACAAGTGGGACGTAAGTGAGCACCAGGTCGACGATGAAAGCGACAATGCCCGGTTCGAAAGGACTCATGTCGAAAACGCCGTGAATGATCATGAGGCCGAAGATGATGGCGGCAACCACTTTATAGTGCTCGAAGAGACCGCCTTTCTTGAATGAAAGCATTTTTCTGGGTTGGATGGACTTGGTCCTGAAATACTGGACGAAGATACCGACGAAGAATGTGATGAAGAAAAGCATGATGGCGAGTTGGACATAGTTCAAAAGTATCTGCAGTTCGGGTGACATAGTGGTAATCTCCTTTTTTAGACGTTGAATCTGAAGAGCAGGATATCGCCGTCTTTAACTTTGTATTCCTTACCTTCAAGACGAAGTTTTCCCGCTTCTTTCGCTTTGATCATCGACCCATAATGCATCAGGTCGTCATAAGCGATGGTTTCGGCACGGATGAAGCCTTTTTGGAAATCACTGTGGATGACGCCGGCGCACTCCGGGGCGGTCATGCCTTCTTTGAACGTCCAGGCTCTGACTTCTTTCTCGCCGGCGGTGAAGAAGGTCCTGAGGTTGAGAAGGTTGTAGCTTTCCTGAATCAGACGGTCGAGTCCCGTCTCATAAAGGCCCAGTTCAGTCAGGTAATCACGTTTGTCGGATTCGTCGAGTTCGCTCATTTCGGCTTCAATCTGGGCACTGATGGTGATGGCGGTCGCATTTTCTTCGGCCGCCTTCTCGAAAACAGCGTCGACAAAATCGTTGCCGACGTTGGTCTGCAGCATATCCTCGCTGACATTGCAGACATAGATAATCGGCTTGAGCGTCAGGAACCCGTAGCTCTGGATGGTTTTTCTTTCGTTTTTGTCGAGACCGAGCTGACGGATGGGTTTGTTTTCAAGCAGACCCTCATGGATGGCTTTCAATATCTTGAACTCTTCGAGTATGTCGGTTTCGACTTTGAGCTGGGCTTTTTTTTCGATTTTCGGTAGCCGCTTTTCGACAATATCGAGGTCTGCGAAGATGAGTTCGGTGTTGATGGTCTCGATGTCCCGGAGCGGATTGATGGTGCCATCCACGTGCATGACATCATCATCTTCGAAGCATCTGACCACCTGCACGATGGCGTCGACCTCGCGGATATGGGCCAGAAACTGGTTGCCAAGGCCCTCGCCCTTCGAGGCACCCTTCACAAGTCCTGCGATGTCGGTGAACTCGAATCCGGTGGGGATGGTCTCTTTCGGTTTGATGATTTCTGCGATATCGTAAAGCCGTTTGTCCGGGACGTTGACGACCCCCACGTTCGGATCGATGGTCGCAAACGGGTAGTTGGCGGCATGTGCGGTTGATTTGGTGATGGCGTTGAATAGGGTCGATTTGCCGACATTGGGCAATCCGACAATTCCTGCGGTCAAGGCCAAAGTAATCATCTCCTTTAATTCGCTCTTCACATTGTATTATATATCGAGCAAAAACTCAATGATTATTACTTTGTCCTTTTGAGCCTGTACGATAAGACGTAGCGGTTTGGCCCCTCATCCGGGATTTCTTCACTGATGAAACGCTTGAAGACGATACCCGCGGTGACCAGTCCGATTTCGAAGTGGGCCATCGCGATTCCGATATCAAGCGCCTGGATATTGTAGGAAAGTTTTTTCGTGTAGCGCTCATCCTCGGCAAGGAACACATGGACATTCTTGCCATCCGACAAGAAGCGCCAGGGTTGCTTATTCGAGGCGGACGGACCCCGTTGGACGAGGTCGAACACCGGGGCGAGCCTCGGCGCTTTGGTCCGTTTCAAAGGGGTCGTGAATGACTGGTCGAAAAAAAGTGACTCGAACGGCTTGCGCTTTCCTGACTGCGCGAACAGACGGATGGTCTTATCCTTCAGTGATTGAGTTTTCGCAGGGTAGCCCACGGGCGTGACGGCAGGGATGAACCCGGTGTTTTCCGCATAACCGGCGAACTGACTGCGCTTGAATGTGCCGCCCAACCAGCAGGTTCCATACCCTTTGTCCGTCAACATGAGAATCAATCTTTCGAAGATGTAGCCGAAATCGATTAGGGCCTCGAAACGGTTTTCGGTGACACCGGCGATGAAAGCGGGCGCATTCTTGATGAAACCGTAGGTCCCGATTTTTTCATCGTTTTCCTCCTGATTTTCGGTGGTGATCAGATGGAGTTTCAAACTGTGCTTGAAGGGCCCGATCATCGTTTCGTGTTCTGCGAGCAGGCTTCTGATGGTATCGAGGTCGTGGTTTTTGAGCGGTCTTTTCTCATAGGTTCTTATGGAGGTGCGCTTTTTTATCGCGGCGGCCAGTGTCTTTTCCATCTAACGGTCGTCCGGGTGGACGAGCAGTTCGACATAAGGACTCTCGAAGGTCTCGCCGTCGCGGATATAGCGCACACTTACCATCGAGCCCACCTGAGCGTTCAAAATACGTTCACGAAGTTCGTTGAAGTTGAGCACCGTCTCATAGTCGGTCCACGCTTGAAGTTTGAAACCGGTGATGATGTCGCCGGGTTCGATACCGGCTTCATGGGCGGTGCCGTCTGGCGAAGTGTCTTCGACACAGACACCATAGTCCTGATCACAGGCTGCGATTCTGTCTTGGGCGGTGATTCCGAAGAACGGCCGTTCGACATACCCCTTCTCTTCGAGTTCATTGACGATGCGCTTCACCGTGTTGGAAGGAATCGCGAATCCGATATTCGCGGCCGCATCCTCGATGATCTTCATATTGTTGATGCCGATGAGTTCACCGTTGATATCGAAAAGGGCACCACCGCTGTTTCCCGGTGATATGGCGGCATCGTGTTGCAAGAAGGGCACCTGATATGGGCTGCCGGGTACAAAGCGGGCAAGACC
Organism: Mollicutes bacterium; assembly: GCA_003555335.1. The sequence continues at coordinate 56,911 of PWHD01000060.1, forward strand.
GGAAATCACACCCTGTGTCCAGCTGCCGAAGAAGTTGAACCCGAGCGGGTTCCCCAGGGCGAAGACGAACTGCCCGGGTTGAAGCTCGTAGGAATCGGCGAACTGCACCGTCTGGAAATTATCCGTGGATTCGAATCTGATGACGGCGAGGTCGGTGGTCGGGTCAAGACCGATGATTTCGGTGAACTGGTTTTCAATGGTATAAAGCATGCCGTTTCGTTCATAGACGATCTCGACATTCTCGAAAGGTGAATCCGCATTATCCGGCTGGATGACATGGTGATTAGTAACCACATAGTAATGGTTGCCGTCTTTCCTGTAGATCATGCCCGAGGCGGTTCCCGAGTCAAAACCGCTATAGACCTGGATGCCGACCAGGGTGTCCTTGCGGTTTTCCACCATCGTTTTGAGCGCGGTCTCGAATCCGTCTAAATCGTAATCGACACGATGATAACTGTCGTTCATCAGATCTTCCACAAGATCGATGAGTTCCTGTCTGGTGAATTCGTTGACATTGTAGGTGATGGGTTCCTTATCCTCTTCGATGAAAAAAAAGTCGCAAGCCGAGAGGGTAAGTACGGAAAGCAGGGTGATAAGAAGAAGTAGAATCTTTTTCACAATAATCACTCCATATCGAATAGTGTTTTCGCATTATGCGTGGTGAGGGCTGCGATGGTTTCATAGTCTGAACCGCGTTCTTTCGCGATGGCTTCGACGATAAGCGGAAGTAAGCCCGGTTCATTGGTCTTCCCTCTGTGAGGGTGGGGTGCGAGAAAAGGCGCGTCGGTTTCGACAAGGAGTCTTTCTTCCCTGACGATTCGGGCGACTTCTTTGGGCTTTTTCGCATTCTTGAATGTCACCGGTCCACCCAAGGATATATGGAGCCCGAGATCCATGAACTTTTCGGCCATTTCCGCAGAGCCGCTATAGCAGTGCATCACGCCTTTGATGGGTGCATAGGGTTTCAGGATTTCGTAGGTGATCTCTGTGGCCTCACGCATATGGATGACCAGGGGCAGATTGTTGGCTTGCGCGAGTTCAATCTGTTTTTTGAAGACATCGATTTGTTCTTTCTCGTTGTCTTTTTGCCAGTATAAGTCGAGACCGCATTCACCGACAGCCTTCACTTTCCCATGGGTGATCAGTTCCTCGACACGGGTGAGCGCATGGGGCATCATGTCATTGACATGAGTGGGATGGATGCCGACAGAAGCATAAATGTTGTCATGGGACTCGGCGATTGCGATCGCCCGTTCGTTCATGAGCGGGTCGAAGCCGATGACCAGCATCTTATCTACGTTTTTCAAGCGGGCGGTTTCGATGACTTTTTCCAGGGACTCGTATAGCGTTTCGTTGTTCAGATGGACATGCGTGTCTATCAGCATTGTATCACTCCTTACTCCTATTGTACCAAATAAAGACATAAAAAAAGAGGCTTGCGCCTCTTTTTTGGTTTGGGTTATTAGTCTTCTACACTTGCGACGACGCCGGCACCAACGGTACGTCCACCCTCACGGATGGAGAACTTGGTCCCTTGTTCGAGCGCGATCGGGTAGATGAGTTCAACGTTCATCTCGACGTTGTCTCCAGGCATGACCATTTCAACGCCTTCTGGAAGTTCGACAACACCGGTGACGTCGGTGGTACGGAAGTAGAATTGCGGGCGGTAATTGGAGAAGAACGGAGTATGGCGGCCGCCTTCTTCTTTGCTCAGTACGTAGACCTCACCTTTGAATTTAGTGTGAGGCGTAACACTTCCTGGTTTGGCAAGAACTTGTCCGCGTTGGATGTCATCACGTGTGACACCACGCAGAAGTGCGCCGATATTATCGCCGGCTTGAGCGTCATCAAGAAGCTTGCGGAACATTTCGACACCGGTGACAACGGTTTTCCTGGTAGGTTTGATACCGACGATTTCAACTTCGTCTTGTACTTTGACTTTACCACGGTCAACACGTCCGGTTGCGACGGTACCGCGTCCGGTGATGCTGAAGACGTCTTCGACAGGCATCAAGAAAGGTTTGTCGGTGTCACGGACAGGGTCGTCGATGTAGGAGTCGACCGCATCCATGAGTTCGATAATCTTGTCTTCGTGGTCGCTGTCGCCCTCGAGTGCTTTGAGTGCGGAGCCCATGATGACAGGAATGTCGTCACCTGGGAAGTCATACTCGCTCAGAAGCTCGCGGACTTCCATTTCGACGAGTTCGAGAAGTTCGTCGTCATCGACCATGTCGGTTTTGTTGAGGAAGACGACGATTTTCGGTACCCCTACCTGACGTGCAAGCAGGATATGCTCGCGGGTTTGTGGCATGGGGCCGTCGGCGGCGCTTACGACGAGGATGGATCCGTCCATCTGTGCGGCACCGGTGATCATATTCTTAACGTAGTCGGCGTGACCCGGGCAGTCTACGTGGGCATAGTGGCGCTTCTCAGTCGCATACTCGATGTGGGCGGTGTTGATGGTGATGCCTCTTTCTTTTTCTTCGGGCGCGTTATCAATGGATGCATAGTCGGATGCTTGTGTATCGCCGATGCCTCTTTTGCTCAATACAGTTGCAATGGCGGCTGTAAGAGTGGTTTTTCCGTGGTCAACGTGGCCGATGGTTCCAACATTGACATGGATACCTTTACGTTCAAATTTTTGTTTTCCCATTTCGATATTTCCTCCTTATAATTGTTCTTATAACATCATTATTTTATCGTATTATAAATTATATTGCAAGTTAAATCAATTAGCCAGTACGTTTTTTGATGATTTCTTCAGCGATGGATTTCGGGGCCTTTTCATAGTGTGAGAACTGCATTGTATAGTTCCCCCGGCCCTGTGTGTTCGAGCGTAGACTGGTCGCATAGCCGAACATCTCGCTGAGTGGGACCTTACAGGTCACCTGATGGGCGTTGCCACGCTTCTGTTGGCTTTCAATTTTCCCTCTTCGTCCGGTCAGATCACCGATGACGTTGCCCAGATAATCATCCGGTGCGATGGCATCGACGTTCATGACTGGTTCTAAAAGTACAGGTTGACATTTTTCTTTGGCGTTTCTGACCGCGTAGGATGCGGCGACTTTGAAGGCCATCTCGTTGGAGTCGACATCGTGGTAGGACCCGTCATAAAGGGTCGCCTTGATATCGATGAGGGGATAACCTGCGAGAACGCCGTTTTCAAGGGATTCTTCGATTCCTTTGCCGACCACGGGAATGTATTCGCGTGGAACGACACCGCCGACGACCTTGTCGACGAATTCGAAGCCTTCTCCTTCGTTTGGTTCGAACTTGATCCAAACGTGGCCGTATTGGCCGCGTCCACCGGATTGACGGACGAATTTTCCTTCGACTTCGGCTTCCTGTGTGAATGTCTCACGGTAAGAAACCTGTGGCGCGCCGACATTGGCTTCAACCTTGAACTCTCGTTTCATGCGGTCGACAAGGATGTCGAGGTGGAGTTCACCCATACCGGCGATGATGGTCTGACCCGTCTCTTCGTTGGTGTAGGTCCGGAAGGTTGGGTCTTCTTCGGCGAGCTTTTGAAGCGCATTGCCCATCTTGTCCTGGTCGGCTTTCGACTTGGGTTCGATGGCGACACTGATGACCGGTTCGGGGAATGTCATCTTCTCGAGAATGATCGGGAATCCCTCAGCGGCGAGGGTGTCTCCTGTGGTCGTATTCTTGAGTCCGATCGCAGCGGCGATATCCCCTGAATAAACCTGTTCGATCTCTTCGCGGTGGTTCGCATGCATCTGCAGGATTCGACCGATTCTTTCCTTGTTGTCCTTTGTCGTGTTCATGACATAGGACCCTTTTTTCAAGACACCGGAGTATACTCTGAAGAAGGTCAGTCTACCGACGAAGGGGTCGGTGGCGACTTTGAAGGCGAGTGCGGAAAACTTTGCGTTGTCGTCCGAAGCGACTTTGACTTCCTCACCGCTTTTCAGGGTTCCTTTGACTTTGACGACATCTGTCGGTGCGGGCAGATAATCGATGACGGCATCGAGCATCAGCTTGACACCTTTGTTTTTGAAGGCGCTGCCGCAGAGGACGGGGAAGAATTCGACATCGAGCGTCGCTTTGCGGATTGCGGCGATGATTTCCTCTTCGGTGATTGTTTCCCCTTCAAGGTATTTCATCATGAGGTCTTCGTTGAAATCGGCGAGTTCTTCAATCAGCGTATTGCGCTTGTCCTCGGCGATTGCCTTGAGGTCTTCGGGGATGTCGATCTCTTCGGCCACTTCATTGGGTCCGCCGTCATAGTGATAGGCCTGCATTCTGACCAGGTCGATGATGCCTGTGAACTCATCTTCCGAACCAATCGGCCATTGGATTGCAGCGGCGTTGACGCCGAGACGTTCCTTGATGGACCCGACGCTGAACTCGAAATCGGCACCGAGTTTGTCCATTTTGTTGACGAAGACAACTCGGGGAACCATGTAGTCGGTGGCTTGTCGCCAAACGGTTTCTGTTTGCGGCTCGACGCCGGCCTGGGCGTCAAGGACCGCGACGGCACCGTCTAGCACGCGCAGAGAACGGGAGACCTCGACGGTGAAATCGACGTGGCCCGGGGTATCAATGATATTGACGCGATGTTCGCGCCAAAAAGCGGTCGTTGCGGCAGATGTGATTGTGATTCCGCGTTCCTGTTCTTGATCCATCCAGTCCATCTGGGAAGCACCATCATGTGTCTCACCGATCTTATGGATCTTGCCGGTATGGTATAAAACCCGTTCTGTTGTCGTGGTCTTACCGGCATCGATATGGGCCATAATACCGATGTTACGTGTTTTTTCTAGTGTGTATTTACGTGCCATAATGCGTGCTCCTTTCTACCAGCGGTAATGTGCGAATGCTTTGTTTGCATCTGCCATCCTGTGCATATCTTCACGTTTTTTGACTGATTGTCCTGTGTTGTTCGCCGCATCGACGATTTCTTTCGCGAGGCGTTCATCCATGGTTTTTTCTGTTCTGAGTCGTGCATATTGTGTCAACCATCTGAGACCAAGAGTGTAGCGACGTTCTTCACGAACCTCTGAGGGTATCTGATAGTTCTGTCCACCGATACGTCTTGCACGGACTTCGAATGTCGGCATGATGTTGTTGAGCGCTTCTTCGAAGACCTCAATCGGTGGTTTGTTTGAAATCTCTTCAACACGCTTGAACGCACTGTAAAGAATGCGTTGCGCGGTATTTTTCTTTCCGTCGTTCATGATGCTGTTGATCAGTTTGGTGACAAGTTTCGAGTTGTAGATTGGATCGGGTAATACATCTCTTTTTGCGATGTGTCCTTTACGAGGCATAAATTTTTCCTCCTTTCAGTTTCATATGATAAATCCATACCTTTTTCTGCGTCTATCTTGAATTTACGATTCTTTTTTGGTTCCGTATTTGGAACGACCCTGCTTACGGTCGATAACGCCGCCAGCGTCCAATGTACCGCGTACGATATGATAACGCACACCGGCCAAGTCCTTCACGCGTCCACCGCGGATCAATACCACGCTGTGTTCTTGAAGTTTGTGGCCGATTCCCGGAATATAGGCGGTGACTTCGACACCGTTTGTCAGACGCACACGGGCGTACTTACGAAGTGCCGAGTTCGGTTTCCTCGGGGTCATGGTCGCAACACGGGTACAAACACCGCGTTTTTGCGGGCTTGGAAGATGCGTGTATTCTCTTTTGAGCGAGTTGAAGTTGATTGCCAAATGCGGAGATTTGGTTTTCTTCTTGCGGGTCTCGCGACCTTTTCTTACCAGTTGGTTGATGGTTGGCATACTGTTCCTCCTCTCAGTTTTTTATAACAACTTATCCATGTGTATCGTTTTTCTCATAAAAAGAGGGGTTTAACGATAAAACCCGGATTATTGCGTGTTTCGCATGTGTGATTATACACTACTTTACCAGGCGTGTCAATCAAACGGATGGACTTTTTCAAAAAAGAACGGGACGCGCGAAACGCGTCCCGTTGTGATTGGAATTGCGGACTTACTCGTCGTCCAACTCGCCGACGAACTCGGCGTAATCGGTCTCTTCGTCCTCATGGGAGAATTCTTCATCGATGATGATGTCTTCTTGATCCATGTATTCCTCTTCAGCCTCGACTTCCGGTTTCTCGTAGTCGAAGGCTGTGTGTTTGAGGATTCCGGTACCGGCCGGGATTCTTCCGCCGATGATGACATTCTCCTTGAGGCCGACAAGGTCGTCGGTCTTGCCGCGGATGGCCGCATCGGTGAGGACACGTGTGGTCTCCTGGAAGCTCGCCGCACTGAGGAAGGATTCGCTTCTCAGTGAGGCGCGGGTGATTCCAAGCAATACCGGTCTTCCCACCGCGGGCTTGCCGCGGTTTTCGAACACGGCCTTATTGGCGGCCTTGAATTCCCGGATGGAGACTTGTTCGCCGGGAAGAAGTGCGGTGTCGCCTTCAATGATGATTTTCAGTTTCATCATCATCTGGTGGATGATGATCTCGATATGCTTGTCGGAGATCTCAACACCCTGTGAACGGTAGACTTTCTGGACTTCTTTCAGGATGTATTGCTGGACGGTCTCTGCGTCGGTGACGCGAAGAAGCAGTTTGGGGTCGATCGAGCCCTCGGTGATCTTCTCACCGGCTTCGACCATCTGTTTTTCCTCGACCAGCAGGGTCACGTTGCTGTCGGTCTCGTATTCGTAGGTTTCGACACCGTTGGAGATGGTGACCTTGTAGCGTTCGTCGATTTGTGCGACCTTTTCGACATTGCCGCTGATTTCGGAGATGATTGCCTGCCCTTTTGGTTTGCGGGCTTCGAAAAGCTCCTGGATACGGGGCAGACCCTGGGTGATATCGGCGCCGGCCACGCCGCCGGTGTGGAAGGTACGCATGGTAAGCTGGGTTCCGGGTTCACCGATGGACTGTGCCGCGATGATACCGACACTCTCGCCGACTTCGACTTGTTCGCCGGTGGCGAGGTTCTGGCCGTAACAGCGTTTACAGACACCGTTTTTCGCACTACAGGTCAATACGGTTCTGATTTTGACTTCGTCGATGCCGGCATCGACGATGGTTTTCGCCAGTTCAGTGGTGATGTAGGTGTCTTTTTCGACGAGAATTTCGCCGGTTTCGGGATGGCTGACGGTCTGCTGCGTATAGCGACCGCTTAGTCTGTCTTCGAGTGGTTCGATGGCTTTTCCATCATTGTCGAGGATGTCTTTGACAAGGGTGCCTCTGTCCGTGCCGCAATCTTCTTCGGTGACGACCAGATCCTGGCTGACATCGACGAGGCGACGTGTGAGGTACCCGGAGTCAGCCGTTTTGAGGGCGGTGTCTGTCGAACCTTTACGCGCACCATGGGTGGAGATGAAGAACTCGGACATGGTGAGACCCTCACGGAAAGCGGCTTTGATGGGCAGTTCGATGGTCTGTCCCGCCGGGTTGGACATGAGTCCGCGCATACCGGCGAGCTGGGTGAAGTTCGAGATATTACCACGGGCGCCCGAGTCGCTCATCATTTGGATGTGGTTGTCGATGGTGAGTTCTTCAGCGAGACCCTTTTCAATTTTGTCCTTGGCTTCTTTCCAGACTTCGAGGACCAGATTGTAACGTTCGGTTTCGGTAAGGAATCCGTCGTCATACATGTCCTGGATGTCTTCGACGCGCTTGTCGGCCTTTTTGAGGATGTCGGCTTTCTTGCTATAGGGATTGACATCGAAGGCACTGACGGTGATTCCGGCGTAGGTCGAATATTCGAAGCCGAGGTTTTTCATCTTGTCGAGCATTTTGGATGTTTCGTTGATTTTGAAATCGACGAAGACCTTGGAGATGATCAGGGACAGGAACTTCTTCTTGAAAGGATCGACAAGCCGTTTGGCGCCCGCTTTCTCAAGTTCGACGATTTTGCCCTCGATCTCGCGGATGCGGTCTTCTTTGGAGACTTGGATGCCCTCGATCTCGGTTGCTTCAAAGACTTCCCTCTGCAGAGCGGCGAGTTCCTGGTAGCGTTTTTCGAGTTCCAATCGGTTGTAGATCATCTCTCTGACATTGTCACCGCGGTAGACGAAATAGTGGTCCGGAGTGTTTTGTTCAAGGTTCTTCTGTGTGGGTTCGTTCAGGTAGGGAAAGCTTCTGGGCAGAATCTCGTTGAAGATGAGTTTTCCTACGGTGGTCATGAGATAGCCCTCTTTTTGTCTCTCGGTTAGGGGGGCATGGCCGAGGTTGCTCGCCCTGATCGCGATCAGCGCATGAAGGGAGATGATGCCGTTGGCATGAGCGAGAAGCGCTTCTTTTGAATCCTTGAACACATGGCCTTCGCCCTTTTGATCGGTGCGTTCAAGGGTGAGGTAGTAGTTTCCGAGGACCATGTCCTGTGACGGGGTGACCACGGGTTTACCATCTTTGGGGTTCAGGATATTGTTGGATGCGAGCATGAGCACACGGGCTTCCGCCTGGGCTTCCTCGCTGAGCGGGACGTGAACGGCCATCTGGTCACCGTCGAAGTCCGCGTTGAAAGCGGTGGTGACAAGCGGGTGAAGACGGATGGCCTTTCCTTCGACGAGTTTGGGTTCGAAGGCTTGGATACCGAGACGGTGCAGGGTCGGAGCACGGTTCAAAAGCACGGGGTGTTCACGGATGACATCTTCCAAGACTTCCCAGATACGGCTGTCGAGTCTCTCGATCATTCCTTTGGCGCTTTTGATGTTCGTGGCAATGTCGCGGTTGATCAGTTCACGGATGACAAAAGGCTTGAACAGGGAGATTGCCATTTCCTTGGGAATCCCGCACTGATACATCTCGAGGTCGGGACCGACGACGATGACACTTCGACCCGAATAGTCGACACGTTTACCGAGTAGGTTCTGACGGAAACGCCCTTGCTTTCCTCTGAGCATGTCGGAAAGGCTCTTGAGTGGACGGTTTTTCTCCACGACGACCTTGCGACCCCGTTTGGAGTTATCGATAAGAGCGTCGACGGCTTCCTGGAGCATACGTTTTTCATTTTTTGTGATCAGGTGGGGTGCGTTTTGTTCTTTTTGTCTTTTGAGTCGGTTGTTCCGGTTCAGGATGCGTCTGTAGAGGTCGTTCAGGTCCGTGGTGGCAAAACGGCCACCGTCAAGTTGGACCATCGGACGGAGTTCCGGTGGAATGACGGGCAGGACATCCATGACCATCCATTCGGGCTTGTTGTCAGAGTTTCTGAAAGCCTCGATAACCTCAAGGCGCTTGATGAACTTGTCGCGCTTTTGTTTCGAAGCGACCGGTAGCGCCTTTCTCAATTTGTAGGACTCTTCTTCAAGGTCGAGTCTCTGCAGAAGCACCTTGACAGCCTCCGCCCCGGTCAGGGCTTTGAAGCGGCTGCCGTACTCCATGTATTTCTCGGTGTATTTGGCTTCAGATAGAATCTGTTTGTAGTGAAGGTCGGTATCGCCTTTGTCGATGACGATGTAAGAGGCGAGATAGACGACTTCTTCCAAGTCTTTCGATTTGATGTCGAGCAGCGTCGCGATGCGTGATGGGGTATTGCGCAGATACCAGGTGTGGACCACGGGGGCGGCGAGTTTGATGTGGCCCATGCGTTCGCGTCTTACTTTGCTTTCGGTAATCTCCACGCCACAGTCGGGACATTTCTTGCCGCTGTGGGAGCTTTTTTTGCTTTTATTGTTGCAAGCGCACTGATAATCCTTGGTCGGGCCGAAGATGACTTCGCAGAACAGGCCCTTCTTTTCCGGTTTCAATGTGCGGTAGTTGATGGTCTCATGTTTCTCGACTTCTCCGAAGGACCAGTCTAGAATCTCCTCCGAGGATGCCAGGCGAATCTTATAGTGGGAATATTTTTGGCTCATACAATCACCTTTCCTTTTAGGAACTAAAGCCGTATTTGTCTAGATAGTCTTCAACGTCTGAATCTTCGACCAGACTCTTGTTCGCTTCATTCTTCTTGGTATCGCGGTTGATCAGTTCGACCGTGATGCCGAGGGACTGAAGTTCGCGGGTGAGTACCCTGAATGATTCTGGCAATGAAGGTTCAGGAATGCTTTTACCATCAACAATCGCGCGGAACACTTTGTTTCTACCGATAATGTCGTCACTCTTGACTGTCAGCATTTCCTGCAGGCAATAAGCGGCGCCATAGGCTTCAAGTGCCCAAACTTCCATTTCTCCGAAGCGTTGGCCGCCGTTTTGGGCCTTACCGCCCATCGGTTGTTGGGTTACGAGTGTGTAGGGACCGACGCTTCTGGCGTGCAGCTTGTCATCAACCATGTGGTCGAGTTTGATCATGTGCATGACACCGACAGAGACATCATTGTCGTATTTCTCACCGGTACGACCGGAATAAAGCGGTGTCTTGCCATCGGGCTGCATGCCGGCTTCTTCCATGATCTTGATGAGGTCTTCGTTGGTGACCCCGTCGAAAACCGGGGTCGCGATATGGACGCCGAGTTTCTTGGCCGCCATACCGAGATGGATCTCGAGAACCTGACCGATGTTCATGCGCGAGGGCACACCGAGCGGGTTGAGCATGATGTCGACCGGTGTTCCATCGGGGAGGTAGGGCATGTCCTCTTCGGGGAGGATTTTGGAGATGACGCCCTTGTTTCCGTGGCGCCCCGCCATCTTGTCCCCTTCTGAGATCTTACGCTTTTGGACGATGAAGACGCGGACAACCTCGTTCGCACCCGGTGGCAGTTCGTCACCATCGGCGCGGGAGAAGTACTTGACACTCTGTACGATACCCCCTCCGCCATGCGGCACGCGCAACGATGTGTCACGGACTTCGCGGGATTTTTCACCGAAAATGGCAAGCAGAAGACGGTCTTCCGGCGTCGGATCCGTCTGGCCTTTCGGCGTGACCTTACCGACGAGAATGTCGCCTTCATCGACTTCGGCACCAGGAATGATGATGCCGCGTTCATCGAGGAAGCGGCGGCCTTCCTCGCCGACATTGGGAATCTCTCGGGTGATTTCTTCCTTCCCGAGTTTGGTATCGCGGGCTTCGGCGTCGTATTTTTCAATGTGAATCGATGTGTAGGTGTCTTCTCTTACGAGTCTTTCACTGAGGATGACGGCATCTTCGTAATTGTAGCCGTTCCATGTCATGAAGGCGACAACCACGTTGCGGCCGACCGCGAGTTCACCCTGGTCCATCGACGGACCGTCGGTGATGATTTCGCCGGCCTTGACTTCCTCACCGATTTTGACGATCGGGGTTTGGTTGAAACAAGTTCCCTGGTTGCTTCTTTCGAATTTATCCAGATGATAAGAATCGATTTTTCCGTCTTTTGTCTTGATTTTGATTTGGAGCGAATCCGCGTATTCGACGACACCGTCTTGTTGACAGACGACGCACGAGCCCGAATCCTGTGAGGCCTTGTACTCGATGCCGGTCCCGACATAAGGGGCTTCAGGACGCAAAAGGGGGATGGCCTGACGTTGCATGTTCGCACCCATGAGGGCACGGTTCGCATCATCATGTTCCAAGAAAGGAATCGATGCGGTGGAGATTGAGACAATCTGTTTGGGAGAAACGTCGATGAGATCGAGTTCTTCCTTGTGATGCATCTTCGTGTCACCCATGTGACGGGCGACGACATTCTCGTCGATGACACGCTTGTCATCGTCTAGGTTGATATTGGCCTGTCCGATGGTATATGGTTCTTCCTCGTCGGCAGTGAGGAAGATATAGTCGTCGGTGATGAAAATCTCGGTGCTGCCATCATCCTGTTCGACTTTTTTGATTTTCAGATAGGGCGTTTCGATGAATCCGTACTGGTTGACACGGACAAAGGAAGCAAGACTGTTAATCAGTCCGATATTCTGGCCCTCAGGTGTTTCGATGGGGCAGATTCTTCCGTAGTGGGAGTAGTGGACGTCACGGACTTCGAAGCCCGCGCGATCCCGTGTGAGTCCGCCCGGTCCTAGAGCGGAGAGACGGCGTTTATGGGTCAGTTCGTCGAGCGGATTGGTCTGCGACATGAACTGTGAAAGCTGCGAGGAGCCGAAGAATTCCTTCAGCGATGAGGTCAGGGGTCTGATATTGATCAGGCCCTGAGGCTTCATCTCGGAGGTATCTCTTGTCGACATGCGGTCCTTGACGTTCTTTTCAAGTTTTGACAGACCGATGCGGAACTGATTTTTAAGAAGCTCTCCGATGAGACGCAGCCTTCTGTTTCCGAGGTGGTCGATATCGTCGAGGCGTCCATAATCGTTCATCAGGTTCAGATAATACCCGATACTCGCGATGATGTCCGAAGGCACAAGATGTTCCGCGGTCTCTTCGGAATGATTTCCGATGACACGCAGGCGGATTTCCTCGTCTTCGCGGTTGCGGTGAAAGACTTCGAGGACTTCGATCTTGGCGAGGTCGAAGTGCAATTCTTCCTTGGCAAGGGTCTCCTTGATGCTTGCGACCATTGTCTCGAAGGCATCGTTGCCTTCTTCTTTGATGAATTGCTTCTCGGTGAGTCCCTTGTTTTTGAGGTATTGCTTGACATAGTCGTCCGCAGACCAGTATTTCTGGTAACGGATCTGCTGGAGTTTGTCGTCTTCGCTCAGGAAATCGAAATAGGGATTGCCCTCGAAGATGTCGAGTTGTTCCCTGAAATCATATTCGAGCGTGTCTTGAAGGACACCCGCGATTTCTTCTGTGAAGTGCTTGCGGTTCTTATCAAGGACTTCAAGATGGTCTTTCTCGATCTCGGTCCCGGATTCAAGGATGATTTCTCCGGTTTCCTTGTCTATGATGTTTTGAGCGAGTACTTTTCCTTTTAGATGGTTGAGGATGTCGAGTTTCTTATTGACTTTGAAACGACCGACTTTGGCCAGTTCATAGCGCTTCGAATCGAAAAGGCGGCTCACGAAGAAGTTGATGGCGCCTTCGATGGTCGCGGTTTCGCCTTGACGAAGTTTTGAATAAACTTCCAAAATCGCATCGGTCGATGTATGAGTCGTGTCTTTTTCCAGCGTTGTCTCGATATAGGGGTTCTCACCGTAGATGGCCTTCATCTGGTCTCTTCCGGCAAAACCGAGCGCACGAAGCAAGGTTGTCAGTGGAATTTTCTTAGAACGGTCAAGTTTGACAAAGAGCGTGTCCTTGGATCCCGTCTCATATTCCAGCCATGCGCCACGGTTGGGGATGATTTGTCCGAGATATTTCGACTCCAAGGTCTTGCGGTCGACTTCCTCACTGAAAAATACGCCCGCACTGCGGACAATTTGGGATACGATCACCCGTTCGGACCCGTTGATGATGAACGAGGCGCGCGGCGTCATGAATGGAAAGTCACCCATGAATATTTTTTGTTCGACAATCTCGCCGGTGTTGTTGTTTACCAGCTTAACGCCGACACGAAGGGGTTTGGCGTAAGTCAATTCTTTTTCTTTCGAGTCAGGAATCGTGTGTTTCGGATCCCCGAATTCGATTCCTTCGAAATACAGTTCCAGATCGCCTGTGTGGTTTTCAATCGGCGAAATGTCTTTGAGAAGTTCATCCAATCCTTCTTTGACGAACCAATCGAAAGAGCTGGTCTGCACCTCAATCAGATTCGGTAATTCCATATTGGATTTGACGCGGGAATAGTTCCTTCTTTCCCGTTTACGCCCATATTTTACAATCGAGTAATTCACTAATATCCACCCCGTTTAAAGTTTAAAAAATCATTCCAGCACAAAAAAGCGCATTGTATCGCATTTTGTTATTTTACCACAATTCTGTCAAGTCGTCAATGGTTCCGACACACAAACACATGAAAACCTTTGTGTCTTTTGATGATGTCTATATCCGTTTTTTGTCGTAAAAATTTCAATGCCGATAAGGCGCCGTGTTTTTTGTGCATGACGAACCAGAACTCACCGTCTGGTGTCAGATGGTCCAATGCTTCTGTGAAAATCTCATATAACTGCTGTTTACCGATTCTGATCGGCGGATTGCTCACGATCAGGTCGTACATTCTTTCCAAGCCTGTGAGGACATTCTTTTTGAAGACATTGGCGGAAGAATCGTTGAGTCCGACATTCTTCCTGCTCAGTTCGATGGCACGTTGATTGACATCGATCATGGTCATATCAAGGTTGGTCGTCTTGTCCAGGACAATGCCGATGACGCCATAGCCGCATCCGAGGTCCAACCCTTCTCGCATGTGCTTTTTAGGCTCGATTGTCTTCAACAGCAGATCGGTCGCACCGTCGATGTGACCCTTTGAGAAGACGCCATGGTCGCTGATGAACTCGAATGTTTTGTCTCCGAACGCATACACAAGTGTCTTTTCTTCGGTCTTCACATCATCTTGTTTCTCTGAATAATAATGCGCCATAGATTCACCCTTCTTTTCCATTCGTGTAAAGGACAAAAACCTGAGTAAAAAATACTCAGGTTTTTGGTTGGATTCGGGTAATTATTTAACTTCTACTTCAGCGCCTGCTTCTTCGAGTTTTTCTTTGATCTCTTCAGCATCTTCTGGGCTGATGTTTTCTTTGACTGCGGCAGGTGCGCTGTCAACAAGGGCTTTGGCTTCTTTCAGACCAAGGCCTGTGATTTCTCTGATGACTTTGATGACGCCGATTTTCTTTTGTCCGGGTGCCACGAGGTTCACGGTGACTTCAGATGGTGCGGCATCTTCTTCAGCAGCACCTGGTGCGGCAACTGCGACGGCGCTAGGGTCAACACCGAATTCTTCTTTCATAAGATCAACAAGTTCTTTGAGTTCAAGCAAAGTCTTTTCTTTCAACGCTTCAATGATTTCTGCATTTTTAAGTGCCATTTTAAATTCCTCCTATTATCCGTTATTTTCTTCTAAATTTTCTGCATGTAAACTTAATGCGATTGCAACATTCTTGATTGGTTCTAAGATACCGCCTGCGATCATTGTCAGTAGGACTTCTCTCGGTGGGATGGTCGCAATGGTTTCGATTTTGTCGTGATCCATGAACTGATCATCAACAACACCGACTTTGAGTTCGAGTTTCTTGTTATTCTTGGCAAAATCGTAGATGACTTTCGCAGCACTGACGCTGTCTTCGTGTGAGAGCGCAACGGCATTCGGGCCCGTGATGTGTTCGACCATTTCGCCGTAACCGGCCTGTTCGGCCGCCCGCCTGATGATGTTGTTTTTCAGGACTTTGAATTCACAGCCATTATTGAGCAGTTCGACGCGGAGTTTTGTCACCTGATCGACAGTCAGTCCGAGATAATCCACAATGACGACGGACCGGGCTTCCTGCATCTGCTGCGTGAGAACTTCAACTTGCTCCTGTTTCTTTTCGATAGCCTTTCTTGTCAACGTTTACACCTCCTGAGTGTGTTTAAATAAAAACCTCTTTCGTCTGACGACAAAAGAGGACTAGCGGTTCTAGCTTCTTTTGTCTGCTTAGGAAATTAAGCTTTCGCACCCAAGGTCTTCGACAATGTTCTTATTTGGTTTGTATGTTTATGAGATTGAGCTTGGGTCGAGTTTGATGCCCGGGCTCATGGTTGATGCGATAGCGATGTTCTTGATGTAGACGCCCTTGACCGTTTGCGGTTTCAGGCGGACGATAAGCTCGTGGAACGCTTTGATGTTCTCATGAAGCTGCTCATTCGAGAAAGACAGTTTGCCGACGATGATGTGAATGTTGCCGACTTTGTCGACACGGTATTCAACCTTACCGGCTTTGATCTCTTCGACTGCTTTTTGGACATCCTGGGTGACGGTACCGGTTTTCGGGTTCGGCATAAGGCCTTTCGGTCCTAGCGTACGGCCGAGTTTACCGACTTGCGCCATCATATCCGGGGTTGCGACAACAGTATCGAAGTCCGTCCAGCCATCAAGAACTTTGTTGACGAGCTCCTCTTCACCGACATAATCGGCGCCGGCGGTTTCGGCTTCTTTCGCTTTCTCGCCTTTTGCGAATACGAGTACAGTCTTTGTCTTACCGGTGCCGTGCGGCAACACGGTCGCACCGCGAAGATTCTGTTCTGCTTTACGCGGGTTCACGTTAAGACGGAACGCAAGTTCGACGGTCGGGTCGAATTTTTCAAATGAGATATCTTTCAAGAGCGCAATCGCTTCTTTGATGTCGTAGTTTTTGGAACGATCGACTTTTTCTAGCGCTTCGGTGAATTTCTTGCTTTTTTTAGCCATGGTTTTACCTCCTAATGTGGTCTAACGGAATCTCCTCCCACAATTAGTTGTATGGTTACAACTAGTTGCTTCAGTCTTTGACAACGATTCCCATGTTGCGTGCAGAACCTTCGATGATTCGCATAGCCGCTTCAACGTCGTTTGCGTTCAAGTCGGGCATTTTGGTTTCCGCGATTTCTTTCACCTGTTCACGGGTGACAGTACCGACTTTTTCAGTCAGTGGGTTCCCGGCCCCTTTTTTGATTCCGGCCGCTTTCATAAGCAGGTCGGATGCGGGTGGGGTTTTGGTTACAAATGTGAACGACCGGTCATCATACACTGTGATTTCCACAGGGATGATGTTACCCATCTGCTCGCGTGTCTTTTCATTGAATTTTGTACAAAATTCCTGAATGTTGACGCCAGCTTGTCCGAGCGCCGGACCGACCGGTGGTGCAGGGTTCGCCTTGCCCGCCGGGATTTGTAACTTTACGACAGTCTTGATATCTTTAGCCACGATAGACACCTCCTCATGTTCGTGATGTGGTCAGCGGACCAGTGACCTGATCCTTCCACTCTAAAAATAAGCATACCTTTTGACATGCTAAACTATTATACACTGCAAATAATTGTGTGTCAATGATTGACACACAATTTAAATATTTGTATCGATTTCGTCAAATGTGAGTTGTTTCGGCGTTTCTCTTCCGAACATCTCTACCAGTACCGTGACGATCTGTTTTTCATGATCGACATTCTCGACGGTACCGATCTTGTTCATGAACGGCCCGGCGGTCACACGGACTTTCTGACCTTTTTCCACATCGATCTTCGGCGTTTGGATGACACCGGCTCGTTTCAAAATGGGATTGATCTCTTCTGGTGGGAGTGGAACCGGTTTGGTTCCCCCGCCGCTACTGCCCAGGAAGCCAGTCACACCGGGCGTGTTCCTGACAACAAACCATGAATCATCGGTCACAATCATCTCGACAAACACGTAACCGGGATAGATCTTGTTGACCTTTTCCTTGGTCGAACCATCAGGTTTTTTTTCGAGAACGGTTTCTTCAGGAATCACAACATCGAAGATCTTATCCTCCATCTGCATGGTTTCAATACGTCTTTCAAGGTTGATTTTTACTGAATTCTCCTGACCCGAATAAGTCTGGATAATGAACCATTTCTTATCTTTGTAGAGTTCGCTCATGTCAAGCGCCCAAACCGTAGAGGAAATCGAAAATCGGTCTGAATACGAGATCATAGAGCACGAACATGAGACCCAGGAAGATAACGAAACCGAAAACGCGGGCGGTGTGGTTCGTCATGATGTCCTTGGTGGGCCAGGACACACGGCGCATCTCCTTGAAGCCGGGGATGAAAAACGGTGCCAGTGCGATGATCAGTGCCGCGGCACCGAGCACCATCACGATGATGGAAAAGATATTGATTCTCAGGGGTGTGGCGAAAATCCACAAGTCGGTCAGACGAATCTGGAGGACCTCCCCTTCAAATATATAGATACCGAGTGTCAGGACCAGTGCACCGAGCAAACCGAGCAACAGTCCCTCGAAAGGATACTCCTTTTTCAGAAGGTTAAGAACCTTTGCAACTTTTTCTTCTCTTTTTTCAGCCATGTGATTACGCTCCTACTTGCTTTCTTTATGCGTTGTATGCTTTTTACAACGACTGCAATATTTTTTTATCGTCATGCGTTCTTTCTCGTCTTTGTGTTTGAATGCGGTGTAATTTCTCGACAGGCAAATCTCGCAGATAAGCCGAATCTTCTTTCTCATGTTATCACAACCTTGCAAATATATAATCTACCAAAAAGGGGAGCTTTTGTCAACTTAATAATTACTTAAAGTACGCATGAATCTTGGTTTTTGCACGGTGTAACGCATTATATATTTTCTTTTCATCAAGCGCGTACTTTTGTGCGATGGCTTCAACACTGAAGTTCTTCAGTTCTCTTAAGGAATAGATCGAGAATTCAAGCGGCGTCAACAGCGTTTTGATCTCTTCGACATGAAGGTTGTAATAGACGGAGTTCTCACGTATGCAGTGGTTCATCTCCGCGATGATGGTCTGGTTATGGACGGTTTTTTCTTTCCTTCTTTTCATGGTGTTGATGTAGGTGATGAAATAACGTTCGAGATTCATCTCATAAAACCTGGTAAAGGTCTTGTTGAAAGACTCATCAAAGTTGAGTGCGCTTTTGTAAAGAAGGATGATGCCTTCTTGGAAGAGGTCTTCATAGTCGTAGGCGAGGTTGAACTTATATATTTTTTTCGCAATGAATTTCTCGTATTTCGAAACCATAAGTTCGAGGGCTTGCTCATCGCCTTCTTTGATACGGGCGATGATCTCAAAGTCATTATGGTTTCTGCTCATCTCACGACCTTCTTCTTTTTGTTATATCGTGAAGCGCGACGCCGGAGGATACGCTGATGTTGAGACTGTTCACGGTTCCTTGCATCGGGATTTTGACAAGGTAATCACAGTTTTCCCTGACGAGGCGGGAGATGCCTTTGCCTTCACTGCCGAAGACAAGACACATGTCCAAATCGACATAGATATCTTCCAGGGTCTCATCGGTATCGAGCTCGAGACCGACGACCCAGATGTTGTTTTCCTTCAGGGTCCTGATCGCCTGGTTGAGATTGGTCACGCGAATCAAGGAGACATATTCGATCGCGCCCGTCGAAACCTTGACGACGGTGGGGGTGATCTGGGCGCTGCGGTGTTTGGGTATGATGACGCCGGAAGCACCGAAGGCATCTGCATTTCTGATGACGGCACCGAGGTTGTGGGGGTCTTCGACACCGTCCAGCATGATGAAAAGTTTTTTTCCCTCTCTGGAAATCGCGTCTTTTAGAGGCGTGAAGGTGTAATCTTCGACATTAGCCGCGATATTCTGATGATTTTTCCCGAATTTCTTATCCATGGACCCTTTGGTCATCTCAGTGGTCTTGATATTGTGATTTCGGGCAATAAGTAGGATATCGCTCTGCGAGTTTTTGATATAGAATATCTCGTATACTTTCCGGTCGGCTTTCAATGCCTCCCTCACGGGATTCGTCCCATATATCAACATGATAACACCTTCCTTTTCTATTGTATCATACTTTCAAGTCGGCGGAATTGAGAAATGATACCGTATTTTCAACAAGATAAGACTGCGGGTTATCCCACAGCCTATTTGATGTTTTCGAGCAATTCATAAAGGCGGGTCTTCTGACCGTCGAGATATAGATAGCCGATTAGCGCTTCGAACCCTGTGGCCAGTTTATAGGTCCTCATATCGGCTTTTCCGGGCTTGCGCGCGCTGCTCGCGTTGCGGCCGCGTGTGATCACGGCCCGCTCCTCATCGGTAAGAAGCGGTTCTATCTTTTTATAGGCATGGTATTGACCGGTCGCATTGGTATAGGTGATCGTGGATTGATGCAGGACCTTCGGATGGACTTTTCCTTCCTCGAGAAATTTTTCCCTTATATAGAGCTCGTAGACGGCATCACCGATATAAGCCAGGGTCTGGCCGTTATATTGAAGCATCAGAGGATGCCTTTCTCCAGGAGTTTCTCGCGCAGTCGGTCCGCCTTGTCAAAATCCTTGTTCCTTCTGGCATCGGCCCATTCCGAGTAGACGGCCTTGTCATTGGCGCTCAAGGGGGACACCCCGGGATTGAGCCCCAGGATTCTGAAGAACTGATCGAAAAGGTCGATGGAAGCTTTGAGTTCGTTTTCAGAGTTTCTTCGCCTTAACGTCTGGTTGGTGAGTTTGACCAGATTCTGCAGTTCGGTGATGGCGTTTGCGGTGTTGAAATCATTGTCCATGGCTTCCATGAAATGCTTCTCGATGGTCGAAAGCGCCTGGGTGTGTTCAGGATTCTCATCGAGGGCGTCCGCGAGATCGAGGTGATAGTAGCTTTGCTTGTAGACCCGGCGGATCCTGTCCCATTCCTTGACATAGTCATCGAGAACCTCATCGGTGTAATTGATCGGGCTGCGGTAGTGCGTGGAGAGCGTGAACAGTCTGAAACCCATATAATCGGCGTTCAGGTCCTTGACGAGAATGATCCGGCCTTCGCTTTTCGACATTTTCTTATCATCGATATTCAATTGGCCGTTATGGATCCAATAATTGGCGATGTAACCCTCATCAAGCGCACGATGTTGCGCGATCTCGTTTTCATGGTGGGGGAATCTTATTTCAGACCCGCCGCCGTGGATATCGATCTTGCCGCCGAAGATTTCATTGATCATCGCGACGCATTCGGTATGCCATCCCGGTCTGCCGTACCCCCAGGGCGACGGCCAAGTGATACCGGTTTCCGTTTTCTTCCAGAGAGTGAAATCAAGCGGGCTTTCCTTACGGGTGTTGACGTCGATGCGCGACCCTTCGATCAGATCTTCGACCTTGCGGCCCGAGAGAATACCGTAGTCACTGATCTTGTTGACACGGAAATAGACATCGCCGTCGACTTCATAGGCATAGTCGTTTTCCACAAGCCGCTCGATATATGAGATGATGGCACTCATGTATTCAGTGACGCGAGGCGCAAGGTATTTTGTGGAACTGCCTACGCGTTCAGCATCCTCGTAAAAAGCCTCGATGAATTTGTTTGCGACTTCGATCTCATCCATCTGATCTTCGATGGCTTTGGTGATGATCTTGTCGTCGACGTCGGTGAAGTTCGACACGAAATTCACTGTGTAACCTTTGTATTCGAAATAACGCCTCACCACGTCGAAAAAGATCACAGGACGGGCATTGCCGATGTGGATATAGTTATAGACTGTCGGCCCGCATACATACATGTTCACCGTATCTTCATGTATGGGAACGAACGTTTCGACTTTTCTGGTCAATGTGTTATAGATTTTCATGGTCCTCACCTTTTTCATGGATAATGTTCTTTTGGGGTTGTCAAATCATATTATATTGTATCATATCGGTCTTCGTTAAAAAACGGTAATGACAATTTAGTCAAAAAAAGCAGGAGGGTCTGCCTCCTGCTTTGTCTGTTAATTCATTAAAGTTTTTCTACGTTTGCAGCTTGAGGTCCGCGGTCGCCTTCGACCACTTCGAACTCGACTTTGTCGCCTTCGTTCAAAGTTTTGAAGCCCTCAGCATTGATTGCGCTGTAGTGTACAAAGATGTCATTTCCTTCATCAGTCGTGATGAAGCCGTAGCCCTTTTCTGAATTAAACCATTTTACTGTTCCTGTCATGTGATTAAAAATCTCCTTTTTTCTTTTGATAACCCCATTATACAATGGTGCAGATTAAAATGCAAATATTTTCCTAAATCATATCGATTGCTTTGTTGAGCCTTTTAAGAAGAAGCGTTCTGCCAAGCAGGTTCATCATCTGTGGAAGGTCCGGTCCATGCATGGCGCCACTCACGGCGATACGGACAGGCATGAACAGCATCTTGCCCTTCATACCGGTCTCTTTGCCGGCTTTCTTGATCAGACCTTTCAGGATGTCCGGATTGATATCCGGGGTTTGCTCAAGCTTCTCTTTGAGCGTTTCAAGCAGGGATTTCACGCCGTCTTGTTTCAGCATCTCTAGCGCTTCGCCAGCGAGTTCGAATGGCTGGTCGAAGAAATCATGGTAGAGTTCCACAATCTGCTTGCCGTAACTCAGACGGTCCTTGAAAACCGTGATCAGGCTTTCGAACCAATCATCATCCTGACCTTGGCCGATGCCGGCTTCCTTGATGAAGGGCAGGCAAAGTTCCATGGTCTCATCGAAGGACAGCGTCTTGATATAACGGTTATTGATATAGAAGAGCTTCTCTTTGTCGAAAGTCGCCGGTGAACTCGAAAGGCGGTTCTCGTCAAAGAGTTCGATCAGTTTGTCTTTCGGGATGATTTCCTCATCGACAGGGGGACTCCAGCCCAAAAGCGCGATGAAGTTGAACATCGCTTCAGGCAAGAAGCCCAAATCCTTGTATTGTTCGATGAACTGTATGATGGATTCGTCCCTTTTCGATAGCTTCTTGTTTTCCTCATTGACGATGAGGGTCATGTGGCCATATTTCGGAACGTCGAATCCGAGTGCCTCCATGATCATTATCTGTTTTGGCGTGTTGGTGATGTGGTCTTCTCCGCGAAGGACATGGGTGATGTCCATCAGGTGGTCGTCGACCGCGCAGGCGAAATTATAAGTCGGCACTTTGTTTCGTTTCAGAATCACCCAGTCGCCGACATCTTCGCTTTTGAAAGTGACATCGCCCTTGACGATATCATTGAAGGTATAGGTCGTGTTGTCCGGGACGAGAAACCGGATTGTATGGGGGGCGTCTTTGTCGGGTGCCCCGAGGCATTTTCTCGAATAATGAAGGTTTGAGACACCTTTTTCCTTGAGCGCCTCGCGTTCGGCGTCGAGTTCTTCGGGGGAACAGTAGCATTTGTAGGCGAGGCCGTTTTCCACAAGCTTTTGGGCGAACTGATGATAGTAGTCCAATCGTTCCATCTGCCTGTAGGGTCCGTACCCCCCGTCCTTATCAATCGATTCATCCCATTCGAGACCCAGCCAGTCCAGATAGAAAAGTTGGCTTCTTATTCCGGTTTCGACGTTTCGTCTCTCATCGGTGTCCTCGATTCTGACAATGAAATCGCCGCCATGACGGCGGGCGAAAAGATAGTTGAAAAGTGCGGTGCGGGCGTTTCCGATGTGCAGGTGCCCCGTGGGGCTAGGTGCATAGCGGACGCGGATTTTTTCCATTGGTATTCCTCCTTGTCATCTCTAGTCCATTATAGTACTTTTTGACGTTCAGCTCAATCACAGTAAATAAAAAAAGCACAAATGTGCTTTTTTTAGAAATATTAACGTTTTGAGAATTGTGGTGCGCGGCGTGCTTTTCTGAGTCCGTATTTCTTACGTTCTGTCGCACGTGGGTCCCTGGTCAGCATACCGGCTTTTTTAAGCGGTTTGCGGTAATCTTCATTAACTTCGAGCAACGCTCTTGAGATTCCAAGACGGATGGCGCCGGCCTGGCCGGTGATGCCGCCTCCATGGACATTGATGATAATGTCGAAGGCTTTTTGATTCTCGGTGATTTCAAGTGGTTGGAAAACGTCTAGGCGAGTCGCGGCTGAAGGAATGTAGTCTTCAAATGGACGGTCATTGACAGTGATTTTACCGGTACCTGGCGCCATGATAACGCGGGCAACGGATTCTTTTCTACGGCCTGTGCCGAGATATTTGACTTGGTTTGCCATGTTTTACCTCCTAGCCTTTCAGCTCTAAAAATTCTGGTTTTTGAGCTTGATGTGGATGATTTTCGCCTTGATAGACATAAAGTTTTCTGAACATCTGGCGTCCCAGCGTGGTGTGGGGAAGCATTCCTTTGATCGAAAGTTCGACCATGCGGCCGGGATGTTTCTTGTTCATATCGGCGGCGTTGGTTTCTTTCAGGGAACCAGGGTGTTGCGAGTGTGAATAGTATTTCTTGTCTTGCCATTTTTTGCCTGTAAGGTGGATATCCTTGGCATTGATGACGATGACATAGTCACCACAATCGACATGTGGTGTGAACGTTGGTTTGTGCTTGCCCCTCAGGATTGCAGCAACTTCGGTTGATAAGCGCCCAAGTGTCTGCCCTTTGGCGTCAATTACAAACCACTTGCGGTCTACTGTCTGGTTGTTTGCCATGTAGGTCTTCATAGTGCGTAGCCTC
Source organism: Mollicutes bacterium (assembly GCA_003555335.1). Next base: position 80,653 of record PWHD01000060.1, read on the forward strand.
CTATTTTATCTTCTCATAGTCGGGCTATAAAGGAGATTTCTTAAATGTACCGACATATATGATAGCTTATTTGCTCATATATGTCAAACACTTTAATGCTTTTTAACCAATTTATTGGACGCTGTCGCCGGGATTGAGTTTTTCGACTGTGAGTATCTCCATCTGGTCCTTGTTCGAACCCGCAAGCAGCATGCCTTCGCTTTTCTCACCGCGCAGCGTCACCGGCTTCAAGTTGGCGACCACAATCACTTTTCTGCCCGTCAGTGTCTCTGGCTTGTAATGTTTGGCGATACCGGCGACGATCTGCCGTGTATCCTTCTCACCCGCGTCGACCTCAAGCACCAGCAGTTTGTCCGCATTGGGATGATAGCGGCAGGATTCGACTCTGGCGACGCGAAGATCGAGTTTGCCGAAGTCCTCGATGGTGGCGAGGTTGTCTTCATCGACAGGCGTGATATCTTCTTCGAAATCACCGCGGATATACTTTTTCAGTTTGTCGACTTCCTCCTCGACATCGAGTCTCGGGAACAGGGGGATAGGCTTTCTGAAGACTTCGGTTTCCTTGAGAAGACCGAACTCGAGAGTCTCCCATGTTTGGAGGTTTTTGGTGATACCCAGTTGTTTGAAGGTATCCTGGCTTGCGTCCAGTAAAATCGGTGTGAGCAAAATGCCAACGTGTCTCAGGGATTCGACAAGATGATAAAGGACATTCTCAAGTTCGTCTTTCTTATCTTCATCCTTGGCGAGTATCCAGGGGGTGGTCTCATCGATGTATTTGTTGGTTCTGGAGATGAGTTTCCAGATGGTTTTGATTGCTTCGGAGACCTTGAAGGATTCCATGTTTTCCCGGTATTCATCGACGGTAGCGGCAACAAGCGTCTCCAGTGATTCGTCATACGCGTTGCTGATATCGCCATTGTATGCGATGCGGCTGTCGAAGTATTTATTGACCATGGAAATTGTACGGTTCAACAGGTTGCCGAAGTCGTTGGCGAGGTCGTAGTTGATACGTTCGACGAAAGTTTCCGGTGTAAAGACGCCGTCACCGCCGTAGGGAAGTTCGCGCAGAAGGAAATAACGCAGCTCATCAAGGCCGTAGTTGTTGAGGATTGTGTCCGGATAGATGACACTGCCTTTCGATTTGCTCATCTTGCCTTCCTTGGCCTGATAGAATCCATGAGCGTGGAGTTTGAAGGTGACAGGGATATCAAGCGCCATGAGCAGGATGGGCCAATAGATCGCATGGAAGCGCAGGATGTCCTTTCCAGTCACGTGGACCACTTCATCACCGAGCCAGTACTTCTGATAGAGCGTGTCGTCTTCGGTACCGTAACCAAGCGCGCTGATATAGTTGGAAAGCGCATCAATCCAGACATAGACGACATGTTTGGGATTGGATACGACCTTGATGCCCCAGTCGAAGGTGGTCCTGGAGACGCTAAGGTCATTAAGGCCGCTCCTGATGAAAGCGAGGACTTCGTTCCTTCTGGATTCGGGGGTGATGAAATCCGGGTTTTCCTCGATGAACGTCAGAAGCCTTTTTTGATATTTGCTGAGTTTCAGGAAATAGCTTTCCTCTTCGAGCTGAGCGGTTTCACGACCACAATCGGGACAGGTGTGGTTTTCTCCGAGCTGTGTCTCGGTAAAAAACGATTCACAGTGCATGCAATAATACCCTTTGTAGTGACCGAGATAGATGTCACCCTGTTCGATCAGCTGCTCGAATATCTTCTGAACAACGGTCTTGTGCCTTTTTTCCGTGGTCCGGATAAAATCGTCATAGGATATCTTCAGGCGGTCCCATAGGGCTTTGGTCTCTTCGGCCATCTCATCGACATGGTCGATCGGTGGAATGCCTCTTTCTTGCGCGACGGTCTCGATTTTCTTGCCGTGTTCGTCCATACCGGTCAGGTAGAACGTGTCATAACCGCGCAGTGCCTTGTATCTGCGCAGCGTGTCGCAGAACACCGTGGTGTAGGTGTTCCCGATATGGAGCTTGCCGCTCGGATAATAGATCGGGGTGGTGATGTAGTATGTCTTGTTCATGTGATCACTCCTCGGAATCTTTGTATTGCTGTTTATGTTTCTGATAAGCCATATAGACTTTGTTTTTCTTTAATCCGCGTTGTTTCGCGACACTTTTGATTGCATCCATCTCTTTAAGACCGTCATCGATCAATAACTCGACATGTTCCACCATGTCGCTTTCATCGAAGACGACGTCCGTCTCGCTGCCTTCGACGATCAGGACAATCTCTCCTTTCACTTCCGGAAAAGACGGATGGTTCGATAGGTCGAAATGGATGATTTCCTCATGCAGTTTGGTCATCTCTCTAGCCACGGCCGTTTTTCTGGCACCGAACACTTCATACATGGTGGCAAGCGTGGCTTTGAGTCTGTGCGGGCTCTCATAGAAAACCAGGGTGTGGGTGAGTGACTTATAGGTTTTAAGGATGTCTTTGCGTGCTTTTTCTTTCGCCGGGAGAAACCCGATGAAGGTGAAAGGATGGGTCAGGATGTCTGTGACCACGAGAGCCGATAGAAGTGCGCTAGGACCCGGAATGCTCGTAACAAGGTAGCCCGACTTGCGGACCGCACGGACAAGGGATTCACCGGGATCACTGAGCAATGGTGTTCCGGCATCGCTGATGAGGGCGATATCCTTACCTTCACCCAGGTAACGTATGACGCTTTCCAGTCTGGCGTTTTCGTTATGGGCGTGATAGCTTTTGAGCGCGGTCGTGATGTCGTAGTGTTTGAGCAGGACGCCACTGGTGCGTGTGTCTTCCGCGAGGATGATATCAACATCATTGAGCGTGGCGATCGCACGGTGTGTGAAATCACCGAGATTGCCGATCGGGGTGGCAACAAGATAGAGGGTCGGTCTTTTTTCCTGGAATGTTTTCTGACGTTCCACCTTATCACTTACTTTCTTTTATAGATCCTGTCGACCTCATCGGTGTAGCCTTCCGCGTCGTGCACGTAAAGCGGCGGCAGGATTCTGAGTCCGGGATTGGTTCTGTAGGTTGCCTCGATGAGTACCATTGAGGCTTCCTTGTTTTCTCTGGTATGGACAAAACGCATGCGCTTGGTATGGAAGTCATATGTCTTGAAAAGGTGGATCAGCTCATCGGTACGCATCGCTCTGATGACCATGAAAAGACGACCGGTCTGTTTCAAAAGATAAGCCGCGGTGCGGACGATGTCCTCCATCGTCACTGTGACTTCATGGCGTGCGATGGTCTTGTAGGTGCTCTTGTTCAGATTGCTTGTCACGTCGTGTTTGAAGAAGGGGGGATTGCAGGTGACGATGTCGATGGTTGCGCGTGCGGGAAGACAGCTTTCGTCTCTGAGGTCACCGTTTATGATTCTGATAGTCGGCTCGAGGTTGTTCAGTGCGACGTTTCTTCTTGCGATGTCGGCAACTTCCCGTTGTATCTCGATGCCGAGCATGTCGAGCGTTTTCGACCGGGTGGATAAGAAGAGCGGAATCGGTGCGAAGCCGGTGCCGAGATCGACAAGCGTGTGAGCGTCTTTCGTGAGATTGACGAAATCCGCGAGCAGAATGGAATCCAGCGAGAAATTGAACATATCCTGTCGTTGGATGATTTTTATTTCGCCGTTCCCGAAAAGTGTGTTAATTTTTTCTTGCATGCTTATTCTTTTGGTCCTTATCCGTTACGAAATCCATCGAATCGTATTCCTTGATTTCCAGAAGGTCATCCACATTGAAATGTTTGACGGTCTCAGAGAGGTCGACTTTGACGGTGCGTTCAAGAATATTGGATGATAGGACTTTGCCAGGGCCTTCTGCGGTCTTGACGCGACTCATGATCTTCGGCATGCCCTTGCGCATTTCGGAATAAGTGTCATCCTCATAGCGGATGCAGCAAAGGAGTTTGCCGCAGAGACCGGAGATGTTCGATGGGTTCAAAGAGAGGTTTTGGTTCTTGGCCATCTTGATCGAGACGGTTTCGAACTCACCAAGGAAGGTTATACAGCAAAGCAGATAGCCACACGGGCCGATACCGCCAAGGAATTTCGCGCCGTCCCGGGCACCGACCTGTCTCAGTTCGATTCGTACTCTGAACTCATTGGCGAGGTCTTTGACGAGTTCGCGGAAGTCGATCCTGCCCTCTGCGTTGAAATAGATGATAAGCTTTGAACGGTCAAGGGTGTATTCCGCACCGAGCAGTTTCATCTCGAGATTGTGTTTTTTGACATAACGTTTGCATTTGTCGACGATATCGGGAATTTCGGCATTGTTGCGTTCTTCTTTCTGCAGATCCTTCTGTGTGGCTTTACGAAGAATCGGTTTCAGCGAAGCCTGCAGGGATTCTTCCTCAATTGTCTTCGGTGGTTCCATGACCTCGCCGATTTCAACGCCGCGAACCGTCTCCACGACGACCGATTCACCGAGGGATAACTCTATATCATTGGGATCGAAATAATATTTTTTCCCCGCTTCTTTGAAACGGACACCGACCACTTTATTCTTCATTGTTTCTCCTACTTTCCAAAGCAAGCATGAGGTTGTCGAAAGCCAACCGCATGTTGATAAAGTTATTCTGCCTTGTCTTGATCGTCAACATCTGTTCGAGGATGGCAATCAGGTCATCGAGTTCATAGCGCTTCACACATGACTCGATGGTATCGATTTCCTCTGCGAAAACAATCTGGTTATGACTGTTTATTTTACCATAAATGAGGTCTTTTTGGTAGTGTATAAATATGTCAATGAGCATTCTTAGCTTCTGTGAGTCATTGAAGTGTTGCCCGGCTTCTTTTTGCAGGGTCAAAAGCGGGGATTCCTCTCCAGCGATATCTCGGTAGACAGCCTTGACCACATCGGTCAGGTCTTCGAGGTCGGATTCATCAAGCAATCCCCGGGCGGTTTCGACCGTGCTTTCAAGGCGGGCGGCCAGACGGCTCGATGTCATCTCAAAGCCTTCCTGTACGAGAGCGGTCTCGATGGCTTTATCTGAGAGCCGCTTGAAGTGGAGATTCTGCGCCCGAGACTGGATGGTGGGAAGTAGTTTACCGGCGTCTTCGCAAAGTAGGATGGCATACATCGAAGGGTGGGGTTCTTCCAAGAATTTGAGCAATGCGTTTTGGGCGTGGGCGTTCATTTTATCGGCAGCTTCGATAATATAGATTTTCGGGCCCTCCTCCAATGCGGTCTTGGAAAATTCTGCCTGCAGAGCTTTGATGTCGTCTTTCACGATGGCCGTCTTCTGAAGCCTCACGACATAGAGGTTCGGGTGGGTCAGATTCAGAACCCGTTTGCATTGATTGCATTCGAAACAAGGCGGCTTCTCATTTCGACAGAAGAGTTTGGCAGCAAAAAAAAGAGCCACGTCAAAACGCATCGTGCCCGCGTCACCCTCAAAGATATACGCATGGGAAAGACGTTCTTTTTTGAAGCTGTTTTCTATCATGGTGATGGCTTCACTTTGGACTGTCTTCAATTGATCGAAAATCATAATATCATCCTTCTCAAAGACCGTTTATCAAGGAAAGGGCGTCTTTCACGACCGCATCGATACCCCGGTTGCCGTCGACAACCTTGATTCTTTCGGGATAACGGCTGATGAGCGCCTGATAACCTTCATAGACACGTTCGTGAAAAGCGATACTCTCGAGATCGAGGCGGTTGATTTCGCGGTGGTTGCCGAAAACACGCTTCAGGCCGACACTCGGCGGAATATCGATGAAGATGGTCAGATCGGGAATGCTTTGTTCGATGGCAAACTTGTTTACATCCATTACGGTTTCCAGGCCGAGTTTACGACCGAAGCCCTGATAGGCAAGTGAGCTATCGATGAATCTGTCGCAAAGGACAACCTTGCCTTGCGCAAGGGCGGGCCATACTTTCTCGACGATGTGTTGACGGCGGCTCGCAGCATAAAGCAACGCTTCTGTCCGGGCGTCCATTTCTGTGTTCTTGACATCAAGGATTACATCCCTGATTTGTTCACTGATTGCAATACCACCAGGCTCCCTGGTGGTAACGACATCTATATTATTCTTTTTCAAAGCCTTTTCTACAGCTTTCATCACTGTGCTTTTCCCCGAGCCTTCCGGCCCTTCGAACGTAATGAATTTATTTTTCACATCCGGTCACTCCTCTTGTGTTCTTTCCATTATTATCGCATATTTTCGCACCTTTTTAAATATGAAAATAAATTATTGGACGTATTAATGTGATATAATGTTTATGATTTGTGAAAGGAATGGTCTCATGCGTATCAAAGTCGACAACCTCTCTTTCGGATATGATTACCGGACCGTGCTGAAGAACATATCCTTCAGCATTGAAAGCGGTGATTTTTTAGTCATTGTCGGAAATAACGGGAGTGGAAAGTCGACACTCATCAAATGCCTTTTGGGACTTAACAAAGTGCCTGACAAACGGATTTTTCTCGATGATATCGAACTTCATGACTACAGACAGTGGATCAACATCGGTTATGTTCCACAGCGGTTCGATGATTTCAACTATGAGTTTCCAATCACTGTCAACGAAATTCTGACCGTTTCAAAACTCTCGAAAGTCGACGAAGACGAGCAACTCTCGCTTCTTGATCGGATGGGAATCCTCGAGCTTCAAAACGACAATATCAACAACCTGAGCGGCGGGCAACTGCAGCGTGTCTTCATCACCAGGGCGCTCATGAACAACCCGAGACTTTTGATTCTCGATGAACCCACCGCGGGTGTCGACGCCGGAAACATCGAAAGCTTCTACCGTATGGTCAACGATTTGAACAGCGATGGGGTAACCATCATTCTGATCTCCCACGATCTCAAAAACGCCAAAGCGAACTTCACCCACATCATGCATCTGGATGATGGCAGGGCGGAGATCAGCAATATCTGTGATATTGACTTCGGAGGTGAGAGCTGATGGACACGTTTTTCATCTATACCAGCTTCATCCGGGCACTCATCGAACGGGAGTTCATGCAGTACGCGCTTGTCACCGGTGTGCTGATTGGATTTTTGGCGCCTTTGATCGGCTCTTTCGTCGTCATCAAACGTCTGAGCATGATCGCCGATACACTTTCGCACTTCACCTTGGCCGGACTTGCAATCGGGCTTTTCTTCATCAACATCCTCAGGTTGCCTTTGGGTGACCCGCTTTATCTTGGGATGATATTCGCTGTGATCGGGGCACTCCTTGTCGAGGTTCTGCGTAGCTACTACAAAAACTACAAGGAAATCTCGATGCCGATGGTCATCTCCCTCGGGACCGCCTTGAGCGCACTTTTCATCTCCTTGAGCGGCGGTTTCACTTCGAGTGTCTTCAATTATCTCTTCGGCTCCATCCTGACGGTCAGCCGGCAGTTCGTCTTCATCAACATCGCAGCGACCATCGTCATCGTTTCCCTCGTCATCGCGTTTTACAAACAGCTTGTCATCATCAGTTTCGATGAGACCTATGCCAGATTGCTCGGAATCAAGGTCGGTATCTTCCAATTTTTCACAACCATCGCGCTCGGTATGGTTATCGCCCTTGCAATAGAGACCGTCGGTGTGCTTCTCGTATCGAGCCTGATGATTATCCCGGTCGCCGCAGCGATGAAAGTGGGCCGTAGTTTCAAAAACACCCTTTTCATCGCCATCGTCTTCAGCGAGACTTCCGTAATCATGGGACTTTGGCTGTCATTTGTGTTCCGCATCCCTTCCGGTGCGACCATTGTGCTTTTCAATATCACGATCCTGATTATGGTCGTCATCCTCAAAAAACTATTCAAACATCAGCTCATCAAGAAAAAACAGGCCGATGAGGCCGCATCCTGATAATTACATGAAAAAAATGCCGCGATGATATCATCGCGGCATTTTTTAACCGATGTCTCAGTAATCGATTCGTTTGAGGTAAAGACCTTCAGCGGGTGCCATGTATTTGATACTGTCCTTGCTGGCTTCTTCAAGCGCTTTTTCAGTGAACTGTGTGTTTCGCTTCACATCCCTGATGGCATTACCGACAATGATGCGTACCATGTGGCGCAAAAATCCATGAGCCCTAATTTCGATGCGGGTCTCGCGTTTTTCAGAAAACACGTCGATCTTATCCACTGTTCGAACCGTACTCTTATCAGCATCGAATTTTGAAAATCCGATGAAATCATGGGATCCCTGGACAACCGCGAGAATTTTTTCTAGGGCCGATTCTTCCAGTTCAGGCTCATAAAGCGCATAGTGGGAAAGGAATGGGTCTTTCTCATGAATGATGCGGTACATATAGGTTTTGCCGGTCACATCGAAACGGGCGTGGAAGACCGGCGGGACCGTTGTGACTTTCAGGATGCGGATGTCAGCCGGCAACATTTTCTCCATGGTTTCTTCAAGTTTTTGGTCCTCCAAGGGGGATCCGGTATCGAAATGGATCACTTGGTGAAAGGCGTGGACCCCTCTATCGGTGCGTCCGGCGGCCACGATGGGCGTCTTATCACCGCAAAGGTGTCTTAGAACTTTTTCAATCGTGCTTTGGACGGTAGGGGATACCTTGGGCTGTCTTTGAAAGCCGTGGTAGCGTGAACCGTCATAACTGAGGTCGACACGTATCCGTCGGGGGGCGACTTCTAGATTCCTGATATAGATTTGAGTGATGCCGGTGGTGTCTGATTTCACTTTCATCTGGAAGCGTTCATCGATTTCCACGATATGATAGGACAGATAGGGGGACGCTTTGTAATCCTTGCAACCGGCGTATCGTCTTAGTCTGTCGAGAACCGCTTCCAAGGATGCGTATTTTTTCTCATTGGTATCTCTCAAGAAGTGTAGCCCCGGAAGCATCTTCATCATACGATCCTCGTCTTTTTCCTTAAGCGCGGTGACGAAGGCCTCAATCATAGCAATATCCTAAAGAGGGTCGTGGTGACGATGATGACAGACGCCGTCGCGACCGCGAGGGTATCCAGTGTTTTCCATGTGAGGATGTGCAGTCTTGTGCGTGGTTTGCCGGGGACGAACGACCGTGCCTCCATCGCGTTGGCGAGTTCGTCGCTTCGTTTGAAAGAAATGATGAACATCGGGACAAGCAAAGAAACCACCTGCATGATCTTGTCTTTCAGCTTGCCTTCCTGGAAGTCAACACCGCGGCTGGCTTGGGCTTCCATGATCTTGTTCGCTTCGTCGAGCAACGTCGGAATGTAGCGCAAAGCGATCGAGATGATCATGGCGATTTCCTCACTGTTGATCCGGACATGGCGGAGGGGGCTCAAGACATGCTCCAAGCCGAGATTCAAATCGGTGGGCTTGGTGGTGATGGTGAGAATGGTCGACAGGGTGACCAGGATGATCAGACGTATCATGATGAAGAAGGCGAGTTCCAGGCCCCCTTGATAGACCGTGAAGGTTCCTGTTGCGAAAACGAACCAGAAATCGAGTTGGGTGAGCACGAATCCGATACCTGCGATGGCCAGAACGAAATAAAGCAGTTTAAACGGAACGTATTTCTTGGTGAAGAACCAGAAGAAGAAGATCAGAAGCGCCAGAAAAATACTCAGGGGTGAATAAAATAGGGGTTCTTCGAAGAGTAGTTCGCCCTGTTCGTTGAACAGTACCTGAAACGTGAAGGTGAAGATGAGTAAGAACATCAGTGGTCTTAGGCCCAGATAGACGCGCTTGACGCTGATTTTTCCGATAAGCAGGATGAAAAACACGAAAGCGAGGCCCAATAGCATGTGATAGATGTTGTCGACGATGAACGCGGAGGCCATCAGAAGAAGCATACAGATGATCTTGGTGCGCGGATCCATCTTATAGAGAAAGGAGTTGCCGGGGACATAGCGACCGATGACGATATTCTTCATCTATGCCACCTCCTTAAGCGCTTCAAGAAGCTTTTCTCTGCTTCTGGGGGTGTCTTTTAGTGTGATTGACAATTTTTCTTCAAGTCCCTTGACGATTTTCAGGATCTCAGGGGTCTCCAGGTTCCAGTTTTCGATGTTTTTCCGGGAAAAAAGCTGCTCGGGAGCCCCGTCGTAGACAAGGACCCCCTCTCGCATGACAAGGACCCTTTTCGCATACTCATAGACCGTGTCCATATCATGGGTGATGATGATGACGGTCTTGTCAAGTCTCTCATGGATGTCATAGAACACTTTGAGAAGCGCTCTTCGCCCGAGCGGATCGAGACCGCTCGTCGGCTCGTCAAAGACGAGGATATCCGGTTCCATCGCGAGGATGCCGGCGATGCTGACTCTTTTTTTCTCGCCGCCGCTCAAGTTGAAAGGGCTTCTTTCCAGGTAGCTTTTGTCGAGGCCGACGACCTCGATGATTTCCTCGGCTTTCCTGACGGCCGCTTCATGTTTGACTCCGAAGTTTTTCGGACCGAAGATGATGTCTTTGAGTACGGTCTCTTCAAAGAGCTGATATTCGGGGAACTGGAAAACAAGTCCGACTTTCTGCCTGATCGGATTCAGTTTCACTTTCTTGTTTTTCTTGGTATCCTTGGAAAGCTTGAGCCCGAAGATGCTCATTCTGCCTTCCGAGGGAAGGAAAAGAGCGTTCATATGTTTGGCAAGGGTGGTCTTTCCGCTGCCTGTTTCGCCGATCAAAGTGATAAACTCCCCCGTTTTATCGATTTTGAGGCTCACATCGGATAGGGCCATGTACCCTCTTTCATCAATGCCTGTGTATTGATAGCCTACTCTTTCAAACTGGATTGCCATAAGAACTCCTTCAGCATAGGATTGTCGATTTTCTCTTCCTCGAGATAGTGCATGAGTTCTATGGGGAGAAGCAGTTCGAGGTTGGATTGTTCAAGGGTATGCTTGTCCTTGAGGATGTTTTCGGATTTGTCGACTTTGAGGATTTCGCCGTCTTTGAGTACAACAATTCTATCACTTTCAAGGGCTTCTTTCATGTCGTGGGTGATGGTGATGATGGTGACACCTTCCTTGTTCAACTCACGCATGTAGCCGATGATGTTCCTGCGTCCCTTGGGGTCCAGCATGGCGGTGGCTTCGTCGAAAATGATGACATCGGTGTTCATGGCGAGGATGCCCGCAATGGCCACACGCTGTTTTTGGCCCCCCGATAATTGCTGGGGTTCCTTGTTTAGAAAATCGAACATGCCGACGCGCTTGGCGTAGGTATCGATGCGCTCGATCATCTCTTCTCGTTCCACCTGGAGATTCTCAAGACCGAAGGCGATGTCGTCACGGACGGTGACACCGACGAACTGATTGTCGGGATTTTGAAAGACGATGCCTATTTTTTTGCGGATATCATATACGGTGTTTTCATTGAGCTCGGTACCGTCGACGGTGATGGTACCGGTTTTCGCCTTGAGCAGGCCGATCAGTAATTTTGAAAGGGTGGATTTCCCGCTGCCGTTGTGGCCTAGGATGGTGATCCATTCGCCTTTCTTTATTTCGAGATTGATATTTTGCAGCACATTTTTCGCTTGTGTGTATGCGAATGAGACGTCTTTGATTTCTATCATGGGATTCATGGTTATCAACTCCTCAAAAATCGTAAACATTATATCAAACTTATCCTCAAAAAGCGAAGGAAATCGCTCTTTGATAGGCCTTTTTCCGGCGACGCCCAAAAACAAAAAAGCGACGCCCGTCGGACGTCACTTTTCACGTGTGTTTATGAGATGGGTCGTTTAAACGAGTTCGATGATCGCCATTTCGGTCGCATCGCCGCGGCGAGGACCTTTTTTGAGGATGCGGGTGTATCCGCCGTTGCGCTCGGTGTAGCGAGGCGCAATATCATCAAACAGTTTTTGTAGGGCGTTTTTATCATCGCCTGTGTCCATGAAACGGACAGTCTCAGCGGCACGTCTGCGGGTCTCGAGCGTGTTTTTCTTGCCGAGTGTGATCATCTTGTCCATGATTCGGCTGACTTCTTTGGCCTTGGTTTCCGTGGTTTCGATGCGCTCATGGATGATCAGTTGGGTGACAAGATCGCGGAGCATCGCTTTTCGCTGGTCGCTTCTGCGATTGAGTTTACGATAAGTAGCCATTATAAAACCTCCTATGAATGTCTTGCAAGTGAAAGACCGAGATCATCGAGCTTCTGTTTGACTTCTTTGAGGGATTTTTTACCGAGGTTTCTGACTTTCATCATGTCTTCTTCAGTTTTCTGTGTCAGTTCCTGAACGGTGTTGATCCCGGCGCGTTTCAAACAGTTGTAGCTACGGACGGATAAATCAAGATCTTCAATTGGCATTTCTAATATTTGAGAGTTTTGTTCGGACTCTCTTTCAACCATGTATTCTTCTTCTTTGGCTTTTTCTGACAGTTCGACAATGAGATTGAGATGGTCAATCATCATTTTCGAGGCGATTCCAAGAGCCTCCTTGGGGGTTACGGCACCATTTGTCTCTAGTTCGATAAAGAGTTTGTCGAGATCCGCCTGTTCATCGACCCGTGTTTTTTCAACATCGTATTTGACGCGTTGGACAGGGGTATAGATGCTGTCGATGGGGATGACACCGACGCTTCTGTTGTAGGTCTTGTTGTACTCGGCGCTCACATAGCCGATACCCTTCCTGGCATTCATGGTCATTCTGAAGTGCCCTTGGGTCACGGTGGCGATATGCTGGTCCCCGTTCACGACGGTGATGTCCGGATCGCCTTTGAGGTTGATGTCTTTGGCCGTGATTTCTTTCGGACCCTCGACATCGATCTCCAGTTCTTTTTCAACGTTCGGGTCATCACTTTCGATACGCAGGATGACATCCTTCAAGTTGAGCACGATCGTTGTGACATCTTCCACAACGCCTTCAATCGAGGAAAACTCGTGTTGAACGCCTTCGATCTGGCAGTTGATGATGGCCGCGCCGGGCAGGCTGGAAAGCAGGATGCGGCGCAGGGCGTTGCCAAGTGTGATACCGTACCCACGCTCAAGCGGTGTGATCTCAAATTGTCCTTTGGTCTCACCGTCAGAAATGATTTTTGTTGTCGGTTTTTCGAATTTCAAATCTTTCAAATGAACAACCTCCCTTGTTTGATTTCAAAACTAGCCACGAGGTCGTTTTGGTGGACGACATCCGTTGTGTGGAACTGGGGTCTCATCTTTGATGGCTGTGATTTCTAGTCCCGCGGTTTGTAATGAACGAATTGCGGCTTCACGTCCAGGACCTGGTCCTTTGACAGAAACCTCTACTTTTTGTACACCGTGTTCCATCGCGGCTTTGGCGCAAGCTTCGCTTGCTAGTTGGGCCGCATACGGTGTGGATTTGCGGCTTCCTTTGAAACCGAGCGCACCCGCACTGGTCCATGCAATCGCATTGCCTGTAGGATCAGTGACGGTAATGATTGTATTGTTGAAAGTCGAATGTATATGTGCGACTCCGGAAGGAATATTCTTTCTTACACGACGTTTGGATCTGGTTTTGGTTTTGCGTGCCATATTGCTCGCCTCCTATTTCTTTTTCTTGGCTACAGTCTTACGCGGACCTTTTCTCGTACGCGCGTTATTGCGCGTTTTTTGGCCACGGACTGGAAGTTTTCTACGATGACGCATGCCTCGGTAACTGCCAATTTCCTGAAGACGTTTGATGTTCAGTGATACCTCACGTCTCAAATCACCTTCGGTCTTGACTTTGTCAACCTCTTCACGGATACGTCTTAGTTCATCATCACTCAAATCTTTTACTCGCGTGTCAACTGAGACATTGGCGTTTTTCAAAATGTCCTCGGAAAGGCTTCTTCCGATTCCGAAAACGTATGTCAGCGAAACAACAACGCGTTTTTCTCTGGGGATATCTACCCCTGCGATACGTGCCATGAATGCACCTCCTATTAACCTTGTCTTTGTTTATGCTTGGGATTGTCACAGATGACCATGACTTTCCCTTTACGTTTTATGACTTTGCATTTGTCGCAGATTTTTTTTACTGATGGTCTTACCTTCATTTAAATTTCCTCCTTTGGAGCCTTCACTAGTTATTATTTATGTCTATAAGTGATGCGCCCACGTGTTAGGTCATACGGTGAAAGTTCAACCGTGACTTTGTCACCAGGTAAGATGCGTATGTAATACATACGGATTTTACCCGAAACGTGAGCTTTGATTGTGTGGCCGTTCTCGAGTTTCACCAGGAATTCAGTGTTCGGTAGGGCCTCGACGATCCGGCCTTCCATTTCAAGCTTATCTTCTTTTGCCAAGTCGATCTCCTCCTTATTCTAACGCAGTTAAAAGTAAACAGTCTTCTTCTGTGATCAGTACGGTATGCTCATAATGCGCACTGAGCGATCCGTCCAGTGTGACCGCAGTCCACTGGTCGCTTAGGACCCTGACTTCTTTTCCACCGCTGTTGACCATGGGCTCGATGGCGAGCGTCATACCGGCTTTGAGCACGGGGCCTTTGTTCGGTGGACCGTAATTTGGAATCTGCGGGTCTTCGTGAAGGTTCTTGCCGATACCGTGTCCGACAAATTCCCTGACAATGCTGTAGCCTCTTTCTTCGGCGTAAGTCTGGATGGCATGGGAGATGTCGGAGAGTCTTTGACCCGCTTTTGCGTGTTTCAGACCTTCAAACAGTGCACCTTCTGTGACTTCCAGGAGTGCCTTGGCTTCTTCGGGAACTTCGCCCACCGCGTAACTCCAGGCGGAATCACCATGATACCCTTTGTAGTTCGCGCCGATATCGACTTTGAAGATATCGCCATTTTTGAGTTGGCGTGTTTTCGAGGGAATACCGTGGACGACTTCTTCGTTGATCGATGTGCAGGCACTCCCCGGGAACCCGCCATAGCCTTTGAAGGATGGCGTGGCGCCATGGTCGGTGATGACCTTTTCGACAATCCGGTCGATCTCGTCCGTGGTGATGCCTGGGCGGACATGTTTCTTCACTTCGCGATGTGCATGTGCGACGATGCGTCCCGCTTCTTTCATGAGTGCGATTTCTCTTTCGGATTTTCTCTTGATCATGACAAATCCCTCAACGCTCTTTTGATATCGCTGTAGACTGCTTCGAATGACTGCATCCCGTTGATATTGACGAGGATGCCGCGTCCCTTGTAGTAATCGATGATGGGCTTGGTCTTGGTTTCATAGATTCTCAAACGGTTGCGGACTGAATCCAATTTATCGTCTTCCCTCTGGTAGAGTTCGCCTCCGCACCGGTCGCAAACATCTTCCTTCTGCGGCGGTTTGAACTTGGTGTGGTAGGTCGCACCGCAGCTTTTGCAGACGCGTCGCCCCACCATCCGTTCGAGAATGACGCCCTTGTCGACGACAATATTGATCACCGCTGTCAAAGCGGCGTTCAGCTCTTTTAGCATATCGTCCAATGCTTTCGCTTGGGCGACCGTGCGGGGATAGCCGTCGAGCAGGAACGATTGATCCGGCCCTTCTTCCGATAGGCGTTTCCTGACAATCTTGTTGGTGATCTCATCGGAAACCAGGTTGCCATCATTGATGTAGGCCATGGCCTTTTTCCCGAGTTCTTCGCCCCGTTCATAGGATTGGCGGAACATCTCACCGGTTGAGATATGGGTCAGATTGTAATCTTCGACCAGTTTTTGGGCCTGGCTGCCTTTTCCGGCACCCGGGGGGCCCATGATCAGAATCTTCAAGTAAAACGCCCCCTATCTGATGAATCCGCTATAGCTTTTGCCTTGTACGTCGGTTTTAATCTGTTTGGTTGTCTCAATCGCGACACCGACCACAATCAGAAGCGAGGTCCCACCGACCTGGATATAAGGGGGAAGACCGAAGATGATTGCGGCGAAAATGGGGATCGAGGCCACAATCAACAAATATAGCGCACCGATGACGGTGATTTTGAAAAGGAGCTTTGAAATATAGTTTTCTGTCTCGACGCCGGGTCTGACACCCGGAACGAATGCGTTTTGTTTCTGCAGGTTGTTTGAAATCTTATCCGGATTGATCTGTACGAAGGAGTAGAA
The DNA here is from genome assembly GCA_003555335.1 of Mollicutes bacterium. Next base: position 96,534 of record PWHD01000060.1, read on the forward strand.
GAACGTGAAGGTCACAATCAGGATCGCATAGACGATGTAGCCGAGTGGTCTTTGATAATTGAACATCTCATTGAGCCATAGTCCGACCGTTGTCTGTTGAAGCTGGGGCATGAAGTTGAGCATGGTCTGGGGTACGGAGAGGATGGTGACGGCGAAGATAACCGGAATAACTCCCGCCGAGTTGATTTTGAGGGGGATGTTCGAACCGGATTTGCCTTTGAACTTGGAACTGCTCGGTCTGTTCGAATATTGAATCGGAATCTTGCGGTTGGCGCTTTGCATGTAGGTCACACCGATCAAAATCAGAATGAACATGAGGACGACAACCCCGAAAATGGCATAATCACCGAATCCGACACCCTCGATAAGATACTCGTTGGTGAGGGAGGTGAACATACCGGGAAGACCGGCGATGATACCGGCGACGATGATCATCGATGTTCCGTTACCGACACCTTTGAGGGTAATCTGGTCAGCGAGCCAAAGCAGGAATGCGGTTCCCGCCGTCATGACGATCGCCAGATAGGTGTAGGTGAGGAAAGTCGGTTGGACACCGATATCGAAAATGGCGTCATTAGTAAGTGCGAAACCGTAAGTCATCCCGAGCGCCTGGATGAATGCGAGGCTTAGTGCCAGATAGCGGGTGACTTGGTTGATCTTTTGTTTTCCGGTGTCGCCTTCTTGCGACCATTCTTTGAGTGTTGGAATGATGTCCATCTGAAGAAGCTGAATGACGATGGACGCGGTAATGTATGGGCCGATACCCAGTGCGATGATCGAATAGTTTGACAGCGCGCTACCGGTAAAGGCATCCATGATGCCGAGGAAGCCGCCTTGTCCTTCGAAGAACTGAGTGATTTCAGCGGGATTGATCAAAGGCATGGTGATGTATGTTGCGGCCCTGTAGATCAAGAATACTGCAAGAGTGAAAAGAATTTTGTTCATCAGGCTCTTGTTCTTAAATACTGCTTTGATCGTATCCATCAGATCACCTCTACGTTTCCACCAGCAGCCTTGATTTTTTCTTCGGCTGAAGCCGTGAATTTATGCGCTTTGACTGTTACTTTCTTTTCGAGGGTTCCGTTTCCGAGAATCTTGACACCGGTGAGCAGCTTGGTAATGACACGGTCATTGAGAAGCATTTCCGGTGTGACGGTGGTTCCGTCTTCATATCTGTTCAGACGATCGATGTTGACCGTCGCGTATTCCTTGCGATGCGGATTCTTGAAACCGACTTTCCTGAGGCGCTTGTAAAGTGGTGTCTGACCGCCTTCAAATGATGGTCTTTTGCCTGTGCCTGAGCGGGCGTTTTGTCCGTCAGAACCTTTTCCGGCGGTTTTGCCGGTTCCGGTTCCGATTCCGCGTCCGACGCGTTTTCGGTTCTTCGTGGAGCCCGGTGTCGGTTTGAGTTCGTGTAGTTTCATACTGAGTACCTCCTATTTTTCAACGACGTCCACTAAATGGGCGATGATACGAATCATTCCCCTAGTGGTCTCAGTGTCTTTTTTGACAACGGTCCTGTTGACTTTTGTCAAGCCCAGAGCCTGGGCGGTTTTTCTTTGTTTCGGTGTGGTTGTGATCAGGCTTCTTCTGAGTGTGATTTCCAATGTTTTCATTATGACAGGATCTCCTTGGCAGTCTTACCTCTGGTACGGGCAACCTGTTCTGCGCTGCGCAGTTCGCCGATAGCGGAGAACGTCGCGCGGATGATGTTGATCGGTGAATCGGATCCAAGTGATTTGGAGAGGATATCCGCCACACCTGCGGCCTCCAACACAGCACGGACCGGACCGCCTGCGATCACACCGGTACCTTCGACCGCCGGTTTCAGATAGACACGGCCGGCGCCATGACGTCCGGTGATCTCATGAGGAATGGTAGTTCCATACATCGGCACTTTGACGAAGTTCCTTTTGGCTTCTTCGATGGCCTTCTTGATTGCGTCGGGGACTTCCTGGGCTTTTCCGGTACCGAAACCGACTTGACCTTTCTTGTCACCGACAACGACTAGAGCACTGAAACGAAAACGACGTCCGCCTTTCACAACTTTTGTGACACGGCTGATATTAACGACGCGTTCTTCGTATATGCTTTGTTCTCTTTTTTTACGTTTTCTACGATTTTTTTGCATTGGCTTACCTCCTTATTAGAATTGTAATCCTGCCGTACGCGCTGCTTCGGCCAACGCTTTGATGCGGCCATGATAGCGGTAGCCGCTACGGTCGAACACAACTTTCTCGATGTCTTTTTCAAGGGCTCTTTTCGCCAGGTTCTCCCCGACGGTCTTGGCGCCTTCTTTGTTGTTGCTCGTTGCTTGATCGGATCCTTCTTCCATGGTCGATGCGCTCACGAGCGTTTCGCCATTGACATCGTCAATCAGCTGAGCATAGATATTCTTGTTTGAGCGGAAAACACTCAGACGGGGACGCAGTGGCGTTCCGACTAAGGTCTTACGGGCTCTAAGATGTCTTTTCTTACGCATGTCGTTTCTTGATTTCTTGTTAATCATCTTCGTCACTCCTAACTACTATTTAGCAGTTTTTCCTTCTTTTCGACGTACATGTTCGTCGATGTAGCGAATGCCTTTGCCCAGGTAAGGTTCGGGTTTACGTACGGCGCGTACGTTTGCGGCGAATTCGCCAACACGTTGTTTGTCGATACCCGAGACAACGATCTGGGTGTTCTTCACAACCTCGACTGTGATGCCTTCAGGGATGGTCATTTCAACCGGTTGTGAATAACCGGCGTTGATGACGAGTGTGTTACCTTTAAGTTGCGCACGGTAACCGACACCGACCATTTTGAGTTTCTTTGTGAAGCCTTCGCTGACACCTTGAACCAGGTTGACAAGCAGGGAACGCGCTGTACCGTGTAGGGTACGGTCCTGTTTGGAATCGCTGGCGCGGGCGACGTGGAGTGCTTCGTCATCGAGTTTCACCGTCATGGATTCATGAGCGGTCATGTTGAGTGTTCCTTTGGGGCCATTCACAGTGACAGTCTGTCCTTCGACCGTGGCTGTGACGCCTTGAGGTAAATTTATGGGTTTATTCCCAATACGACTCATAGTGTGTACCTCCTTTATTTAATTACCATACGTATGCGAGAATTTCGCCGCCGATATTTTGCTTGCGGGCTTCTCGGTCTGAAATGATGCCTTTTGATGTCGAAATGACCGCGATACCGAGTCCGTTCAGTACTTTGGGGATCTCACCGCTTTTGGCATAAACTTTAAGACCGGGCTTGGAGATGCGTTTGAGCCCCTTGACCACACGTTCGTTCTGGACGTATCTCAGCGTAACGCGCAGCTTATTGACGGGTTTGCTTCTCACAACATCGATCTTTGCAATGTATCCTTCATCGCGTAGTAGCTCCAGCACTTGCTTTTTGAGCTTGGACGCGGGAATATCGACTGTCTGGGCTTTCATTTGATTTGCATTTCTAATACGTGTCAACATATCAGCAATAGGATCTGTCATTACCATTTAAAATTGCCTCCTCCCAATATCTTAGGAAATTATTTTTACCAACTTGCTTTTTTGACGCCGGGGATTTGTCCTTTGTATGCCAGTTCTCGGAAACAGATACGGCACAGTTTGAATTTGCGGATAACAGCATGGGGACGGCCACAACGTTCGCATCTTGTGTATTCCCTGACTTTGAACTTCTGTAGACGTTTTTGTTTCGCGATCATTGATTTCTTAGCCATAAATAGCCTCCTTAACTTTTTCTAAACGGCATACCGAATTGGGTAAGAAGCTCTTTGGCCTCAAGGTCGGTTTGAGCCGTGGTTACAATCACAATGTCCATCCCGCGGACACGATTGACCTTATCATAATCGATTTCTGGAAAAATCAATTGTTCTTTCACACCGAGTGTGTAGTTCCCTCTGCCGTCGAAGGCTTTAGGACTGACCCCTTGAAAGTCGCGCACACGTGGAAGTGCGATGCTGACGACCTTATCCAGGAAGTCATACATTTTTTCACCCCTGAGGGTCACTTTGCAGCCGATTGGCATGCCTTCTCTCAACTTGAAGTTCGCAATGGACTTCTTTGCTTTTGTGATAACAGGCTTTTGTCCTGTCAGTCTGGTAAGTTCATCAAAGGCGTCATCGAGAACTTTGGTGTTGTCGATAGCGTCACCGACACCCATGTTCACGACGATTTTCTCTATTCTTGGTGCCTGCATGATAGAAGTGTAGTCAAACTTTTCCACTAGCAGGGAACGGATTTCTTCATTGTATCTTTCTTTTAAACGATTCATCCACTAATGCCTCCTTTCTTTAGTCTAAAACCTCACCGGTTTTTTTCGATACACGCACTTTGCGTGTGCTCTCTTTTTTCTTATCTGCATCTGTGACGGTTTTGTAGCCTACTCGTGTCACACCTTTTTTATCAACAATCATGACGTTTGATGCGTGGATCGGCGCTTCATATTCCAAGATGCCCCCATCGGGGTTCGCCTGAGTAGGTTTTTCATGTTTTTTAATGATGTTCACGCCTTCGACAAGGACGCGGTCCTGTTTGGGGTATGTTCTTAGAACATTGCCCTCTTTACCTCTGTCTTCCCCTGAGATAACGCGAACTTTATCACCTTTTTTGATTTTCATAAGTCTTCCTCCTACTCCTTATAATACTTCGGGAGCCAGTGATAAGATTTTCATGAAACCTTCCTCACGGAGCTCTCTTGCTACTGGCCCGAAAATACGGGTTCCTAGTGGGGACTTGTCTTCACGC
>PWHD01000049.1 GCA_003555335.1 Mollicutes bacterium
CAAGAGCTGCAAGACCCGCCATCGCGCCGACCATCTCGCAGAAGCCCACGACGACACCGTGCTCGCCGACGGCATGAGCAACAAGGAACTCGAGAACTACATCGCGGCCAACAAGGTCAGATGCCCCGATTGCGGCGCGCACAACTTCACCGACATCCGCCAGTTCAACATGATGTTCAAGACCTCGCTCGGCGTCCTCGATGAAGCGGCGCAGTCGATCTATCTGCGGCCCGAGACCGCCCAGGGCATCTTCCTCAATTTCAAACAGATCCAGCGTGCGAGCCGTCTCAAGATTCCCTTCGGCATCGTTCAGACCGGCAAAAGCTTCAGAAACGAGATTACCCCCGGCAACTTCATCTTCAGAACCCGCGAGTTCGAGCAGATGGAACTCGAATTCTTCTGCAAGCCCGGCAGTGAGAAATCCTGGTTCGACTACTGGAAAAAAGCGAGCATGCAGTTTCTTCTTGACCTCGGTATCGCCGAAAAGAACCTCCGCTTCGTCGATCACGAGGAAAGCCAGCTTTCCCATTATTCAGACGCGACCACCGACATCGAATACAACTATCCCTTCGGTTTCGATGAACTCTGGGGCATCGCCTCGAGAACCGATTTCGACTTGAGAAGCCATCAGGAACACGCCGAAGTCAACCTCGAATATTTCGACGAAATCACCAAGGAACGCTATCTTCCCTATGTCATCGAACCTTCTCTCGGCGTCGAACGGCTCTTCTTGAGCCTTCTTTCCGAGGCCTACACCGAAGAGACACTGGAGAAAGACGAAACCCGCATCAATCTCAAACTCCACCCCGCTTTGGCCCCCTATAAGGTCGCGGTCCTTCCGCTGATGAAGAAGCATCACCGCGAAGAAGCTCTCAGACTGAGGGAAAAACTTGCCAAGCATTTCATGGTGAGCTACGACGAGTCAGGCAACATCGGCCGGCGCTACCGTCGCCAGGACGCGATCGGCACCCCGTTCGCCCTCACCGTCGACCATGACTCGATTGAAGACAAGACCTACACCATCCGTGAAAGAGACACCATGGAACAAATCCGTCTCAGTGAAGACGAATTGATCGACTATCTGACCAAAAAAACTGCCTTCTAGGTGATCGTATGGCACAAGGAAACGACCGTCTCATCGACATGGTCTTGAAAAACACAAACATCATCGATGTGATCGGCGAGGTCACATCGCTCGAGAAAAAAGGCAAAGGCCATATGGGCCTGTGCCCTTTTCACGAAGAGAAGACGCCGTCGTTTTCCGTCAGCGAGGAAAAACAGGTCTATCATTGTTTCTCCTGCAAAAAAAGCGGCAACGCCCTCACCTTCATCAAGGAGACTAAAGGGCTCCAGACCGGCGATGCGATCAAACACCTCGCCGCCAGAATCAACATGGACATCAGCAATCACTACAAACCCGACCCCCTCAAGAAATACTATGACATCAACGCGGAAGCCGACCAGTTCTTCCACGTCTATCTGAACCACACCAAAAGCGGCCGGGTCGCCCTTGATTATCTGATCGCCCGCGGCATCGACACCGAACTGATCGAGACCTTCCACATCGGCCTTGCGCCCGAAAAAAAAGACGCCCTCTACCAGGCGCTCAAGAAAAAGGACTTCCTGGCAAGCGACCTGCTCGACCAGGGTCTCATCCATGACAGCGAAAACCCGACCGACGTCTTCAGAAACCGCATCATGTTCCCGCTTCACGACGCAAGCGGCAATGTGGTCGGCTTCTCCGGAAGAATCTTCAAAGACGGTGTCAAGACCGCCAAATACATCAACAGCACGAAGACCAAGACATTTGAGAAAAACCGGATTCTTTACAACATGCACCGCGCCAGAATCCCCATCCGGGACAAGGGACGCGCCGTCCTGTTCGAAGGGTTCATGGACGTCATCGCCGCGCATAGCGCCGGCGTGAAAGAAGGCGTCGCGGTGATGGGCACGGCGCTCTCCGATGAACACATCCGCCAGATCAGGGAACAGACAAGCACGGTCATCCTCTGTTTCGACGGCGACAGCGCCGGCGTCACCGCCACAAAGGGTATGATCGACACCCTCAGGCCATCGTCTTTGACCGTCAAGGTCGCACGGATGCCGGAGAAGAAAGACCCCGATGACTATATCCGTGAAAACGGCAAGGAAGCGTTCCTTAATCTGATAGACGATGCGCTTTCGGACAACGAATTCCTCTATGAACACTACCGCCTCGAGACGAAACTCGAAAAAATCACCGACATCGAGCGCTTCAAGAAGAAAGTCTTCACGCTCATCAAAAACCTCTCCAACGTCGAACAGAACTATTTCCTGACCAAACTCGCCGACGACCTCAAAATCCACTACGACACCATCGCCGGCGATTTCAAAAGCATAAGACAAAGCGCCCTGCCGAAATACAGGCAGCTAGAACCGATCAAGGTCACCGACAAGTTCCACCGCGCCGAACGTGCGATCATCCATTATTTCTTCAAGGATGAGCACTATCCCCGCAAACTCAACTACGAATTCGGAGAAGACACGTTCATCCCCTATGCCGAAAAGGAAGCCAGGGACATCCAGCATGCGGTCTACGATTATTACCGCGAATACCCGCAATCCTGCATCCTGATCGACCTTTTCGCACAAACAAGGCTGACCGACCGGCAAAAGAAGTACCTGAACACCCATATCGACTGCGACAGCTACCCGTACCAAGACGCCGAATTCGAGGATCTCATCGGCGTCTTGCGACGGAAAAGCAAAAACGAACAGATCGAACACCTGCGCAAAAGACTGAAAGACACAGAAGACATCGACAAGAAAATCAACCTGAAAAAAGAGATTGACGCGATCACTAAGGAGGTCAAACATGGAAAAAGAAAAAATCATCAAAGAACTCACAGAACTTAGCAAAACCAAAGGATTCCTCGAGGTCAAGGACATCGAACAATATGTACGCGCCGACTCGGAGATGTTCGACGAAATCATCAGCGAACTCGAAAAAACCGATGTCGATGTCGTTTCCCAGGAGGACATGATCACCTACAAGGTTCCGAAAATCGGAGTGGATGACGAGGACGAAGAAGAAGTCGTCGAAGCCATCAAGTTGAATTTGGACTTCGCCAAGGACATCGAAGAGGAACTCCTCCACGACAAGTCATTCGAAACCATCACCTCCATCAAGGTCGACGACCCCGTACGGATGTACCTCAAGGAAATCGGTCGCGTCGAGCTGCTTGATCCCGACTATGAACTCGAACTCGCCAAAGATATCTACTACGCCGCCATCGCGAAAGAACAATACGACCAGGCCAATGAGAACCATGAGGAGATCACACCCGAATACAAAAAGGAAGTCGAAGACCTCATGTTCAAGGGCGAACTTGCCAAAAACAAACTCGTCGAAGCCAACCTGCGTCTCGTCGTCTCGATCGCGAAACGCTATGTCGGTCGCGGCATGCAGTTTCTCGACCTGATCCAGGAAGGCAATATGGGCCTCATCAAGGCCGTCAGCAAATTCGACCACACCAAGGGCTTCAAGTTCTCGACCTATGCGACCTGGTGGATTCGTCAGGCCATCACCCGCGCCATCGCCGACCAGGCGCGCACCATCCGTATCCCCGTCCACATGGTCGAGACCATCAACAAACTGGTCAGGACCCAGCGTCAGCTCATCCAGGAACTGAAAAGGGAACCCCTTCCCGAAGAAGTCGCCGCTCGTATGGACATCAGCGTCGAGAAAGTCCAGATCATCCAGAAGGTCGCCCAGGAACCCATCTCCCTCGAAAGCCCCGTCGGCGAGGAAGAAGATTCCTCACTCGGCGATTTCATCCCGGACACCGACACCCTGACCCCGCTCGAGTTCACCTCCCAGGAGATGCTCAAACGCGAACTCGACGAAGTCCTAGAAACCCTCACCGACCGCGAGGAGAAGGTGCTTCGGATGCGTTTCGGTTTGCTTGACGGACGCACAAGGACCCTCGAAGAAGTCGGTCGCGAATTCGGCGTCACCCGCGAGCGGATCCGTCAGATCGAAGCCAAAGCGCTTCGCAAACTGCGCCATCCATCCCGCAGCAAGAAACTCAAAGACTTCATGAGCGGACGCTGAGGTGGATGCGCGTCTGAACGCCTGCATGGGTTATCTTGAAGGCTTCGACGTCCTATACGATATCGGTAGCGACCACGCCCTTCTGCCCATCCATGCGGTCAAAAAGGGCCTCATCAAAAAGGCATACGCCGTCGACAACAAGGAAGGTCCCCTCAAACAGGCCGCCGACAACATCGCCGCCTTCGGCCTTGAAGACAAAGTCATTCCGCTTCTTTCAGACGGCATGCAAGACCTTCCCGGCACCGTCGGCGCCGTAAGCATCACCGGCCTCGGCGGCAAGACCATCCACGATATCCTCCGTGACGCCGACTTCAAAAACGTGCGCCGTTTCATCCTGCAGCCCAACAATGAAGCGCACCGTGTGCGCGATCTCACGAAACATCGCGGACTGAAGATCGTCGATGAGACCGTCGTTGCGCAAAAAGACGCACTCTATCAGATCATCGTCTTCGAACCAGGGTCGCAGTCGCTTTCTGAAAAGGACCGCTACATCGGGCCGGTTCTGAGAGCGAAAAAACCCGCGGCTTACCACGCGCAGCTGAAGAAGGAACACCGTTTCCTCGCAGCGTTGCTTGAAAAGATTCCCGATGAAAGCGCGCAAGCGCCTGTAAGAAAAAAAATGACGCTACTCGAGGAGGTATTCGATGAATGGCGTGAAGATTAAGACCTTCTTCGAACAGAATTTCCCGACGGAACTGGCCTATGAATGGGACAATGTCGGTCTTCAGATCGGCACACTCAACAAGACGCTCACCGGCATCCTCATCGCCCTCGATGTCACGAAGGACGTCGTGACGGAAGCCATCAAGAAAAACGTCAATCTGATCATCGTCCACCATCCGCTTTTTTTCAAACCCGTTTTAAACATCCTGAGCGATTCCTACCGGGGCGCCCTCGTCGAAAAACTCATCAAGAACGATATCGCCCTCTATGTCGCCCACACCAACTATGATGTGGCCGAGGCGGGGATGAACGCCGTCCTCGCAGAAAAAATCGGTCTTGAAAACACCGACATCCTCGACTATGAATCTTCATCCCACGGCATCGGGCGAATCGGCAGATTCAAAGAAACTTCCCTCTTCGACACCGTCAGAATCATCAAAGACAGACTCGGTATCGACCACGCCCGCCTGATCACCAACCGCCCCGATAAGCGCGTGTCGACCATCGCGATCAGCGGTGGAAGCGGTGCGTCGCACATGTTCGCGGCCAAAAGAAAAGGCGCCGATCTCTACATCACGGGCGATGTGAGCTATCATCAGGCGCACGACATGCTTCAGCTCGGCCTCACCGGTCTCGACATCGGTCATCATGTCGAGCAACATTTCGCCAAGGCCCTGAAAGCCGCTCTCGTCGAAATCGCCGAAGACTGTCCCGTGTACGAAAGTAACGTCGATTTGGACCCTTTCACATTCGTCTGAAAAATCCCGCGACGCCTTTGAACCATCACTTGAGCACACCATGCAAAACCCCCGTCCGACATCGGACGGGGGTTTTGTTCGTTTCGTTCTGTAATGAAAAGTCTAAAGGGGACTGACTTGCGCCGGATCAGACTTCGATGATCGCATCCACCGGACAAACAACTTCACATGCACCGCAGTCGATACACACATCTTCATCGATGACATAGATCTCTTCACCCTCAGAAATGCAGTCCACAGGGCATTCCGGAACACAGGCGCCACTACTGATACATTCATCGGTAATTCTTCTTGGCATGGTCATTCCTCCTTAACTTGGGATACTACATATTTTATATGATTGCCAGGCGCTTTTCAAGTTATTTCAGCCGAAACCACGCTTATTTGGAAGAATTATGAGCGTCAAAAAATAAAAGGGCGCGGGGCCCTTTTACTTCTTGAACTATATGAGAGGGTTCGTTCTTGCCTATACTTCGACGATCGCGTCAACGGGACATACTTCCTCACACGCGCCACAATCGATGCATGCGTCCTCGTCGATCACATAGATATCTCCTTCGGTGATACAGTCAACCGGGCATTCCGCCAGGCAGGCACCGCAAGCGATGCAATCTTCGGTAATTCTTCTAGCCATGTCGTACCTCCTTCAAAATTATTCCAACCGTAGTTTACACGATATCGTTGCCTTTGTAAACCTGTATTACAAAATTTTTCTGTTATTTGTTTTCATTTCAATCAAGCCGCCATGTGGCGTGAAGAAACACGATCACCGTCACGGTCAGCCGGTTTCCGGGAAGGACAAATTGATAAGGGTTTTCCTTGTCTTTAAGAGGTTTTTGGACTATAATAATGATAACCCATTCAAAGGAGTGATTAGATGCCATTATGGTTGGGAATCCTGTTGATTGTGCTCGCCTTGATTATCGGGGCCCTACTCGGCTTTTTCATCTCGCAACGTTATTTCAAACGTTATCTTGAGAAAAATCCCCCGATCAACGAAAGCATGGTCCGTGCGATGATGACACAGATGGGAAGAAAGCCTTCCGAGAAACAAGTCCGTCAGGTCCTCGCATCGATGAACCAGCACAAGCCCCAGGAAAAACCGAAGAAGAAATCCAAAGAGAAAACCAAGGGAAAAGACAAGAAATAAGCGCCGATATTAAAACTTCAACCATTGAAGTTTTTTTATTTAAGAAATGCGTAAAAAAAACGCACCCGCAGGCGCGCTTTTGATCACTGCTTGTCCTTGCTTTTGAAACCGAATCCGGTTTTTGGTTCCGTGCCTTCCTTGAGACGCTTGAAATTCGTGCGATGGCGATAGATGATGAGGCCGGTGGCCACAAGACCGATCAGCGGCATCCAGATGTCGCCGCCGCGGCTGAAGAAGAGTTCCGCGGTCGTATTTTCCGCCGGGCCGAAGAAAAAGACCAACAGCGTCGTCAGAAGCAGTGTCGAGGCGCCGGTGACCGACGCGACGCTCACATACCTCGTGAACCACAGCATCGCCAGGAAGGCGCCGATGCCGGTGATTCCCAGGACCGGTGCGTAGAACAAAAAGACGCCGGCGCCCGTCGCGACCGCCTTGCCGCCTTTGAATTTCAAAAAGACCGGGTAGATGTGTCCGAGCGCCGCAAAAAGACCGTAAAGAAGCGGATGGAAGATATCGAACCCGTCGAACAGACCGAGTCTGATCAGCAGGATGATGAACCCGCCCTTGAAGACATCCAGGAAAAAGACGGTGAAACCGAGCTTGCGACCGAGGACCCTGAAGGCATTGGTCGTTCCGGGATTCCCCGAACCGTGTTCGCGCACATCGACGTCCATGGCGATTTTTCCGACGATAATCGACATCGGCAGCGCACCGACCAAATAGGCGATCACTATCAATATATAAGGCATCAAATCCGTAATGAGTGTAATCATAGTCAACCATCCTTGGGGGTTTTTATTTTTTGATTATACCACAATTAAAATGAAAAAGACACTACAAATAGAATACTTATTTTGGTATAATATGTCAGTGAGCAAACCCAAAGGACGTGTTGATATGACTGAAAAAGCTTATAATGCTGAATCGATACAAGTACTTGAAGAACTAGAAGCTGTGAGAAAACGTCCCGGAATGTATGTCGGTTCCACCGACGCCCGCGGGCTTCACCATCTCGTATGGGAAATCGTCGACAACGCCATCGATGAGGCGCTCGCCGGCCATGGTGATGAGATCACCGTCATCATCAAAGAAGACAACTCGGTCATCGTCGAGGATTATGGCCGTGGCGTCCCCATCGAGGACCATCAGACCGGAAAGAATACCATCGAGATCATCTACACCAAACTTCATGCCGGTGGAAAGTTCGGTCAGGAAGGCGGCTACAAGGTCTCAGGCGGCCTCCATGGCGTCGGAGCGAGTGTCGTCAACGCGCTGAGCGAATTCCTCGATGTCACCGTCACCCGTGATGGTGAGCAGTACAACATGCGTTTCAAAGACGGCGGATCGAAAGTCTCTACGCTAGAAAGGACGGGCCAACGCAGAAAATCGGGCACCCGCGTGCACTTCAAGCCGGATGCGCGCATTTTCTCAACGACCGTCTTCAACTATCAGACCCTGAGTGAAAGACTGAGAGAAAGCGCCTTCCTGATCAGAGGCCTCAAGATGGTCCTGATCGATGAAAGAAGCAAACAAAAAGATGTCTATCAGTATGATGAGGGCATTCTTTCCTACATCAAATACATGAATGAAACCCGAAAGACTATCCACGAGCCGATCTCCTTTGAAAGCGAGATCGACGACATCAATGTCGAGGTCGCATTTCAGTTCACCAAATCCTACACCGACACCATTTTGTCGTTCGTCAACAACGTACGAACCCGAGACGGCGGCACCCACGAGACCGGTTTCAAGGCCGCATTCACCAAGATTTTCAATGATTATGCCCTCAAAAACGGTATTCTCAAAGAGAAAAACGGAAAACTTGAAGGGGCCGATATCCGGGAGGGTCTCACCTCGATCATCTCGATCAGGGTGCCCGAGCATCTTTTGCAGTTCGAAGGTCAGACCAAGAACAAACTCGGCACAAGCGAAGCCAGAAGCGCCGTCGAACAGACGGTGAGCGAGAAGATGACCTATTTCTTCAACGAAAATCCCAAGCTCGCCCAGACCCTGATCGAGCGCGCCCTCCATGCCCAAAACGCACGTGAGGCCGCACGAAAAGCACGCGAGGAAGCGCGGATGGAGAAGAAGAACCGGAAGAAAGAACCGATTCTCTCGGGCAAACTCGCCCCTGCGCAATCGAAAGACAAGACCAAGACCGAACTCTATCTCGTCGAGGGCGATTCCGCCGGCGGTAGTGCCAAACAAGGCAGAAACCGCCGCTTCCAGGCCATCCTTCCCTTGCGCGGGAAAGTCATCAACACCGAAAAGGCCCGAATCGACGATGTCCTTAAGAACGAAGAGATCAACACCATCATCCACACCATCGGCGCCGGCATCTCCAGCGACTTCGACCTCGATGCCTGCAAGTACAACAAAATCATCATCATGACCGACGCCGATACCGACGGCGCCCACATCCAGGTCCTTCTGCTGACCTTTTTCTTCCGATACATGCGCAAACTCGTCGAGGCCGGCCGGGTCTTTATCGCCCTGCCGCCGCTTTACAAAATCGGTTTCAAGAAAAACCGCAAGAATGAAGTGGTCTACGCGTGGAGCGACGACGAACTCAAACGTCTGCTCGAGGTCAAGAAAAACGTCCATATCCAGCGTTACAAAGGACTCGGGGAGATGAACGCCCAGCAACTCTATGAAACCACCATGCAGCCCGAAACCAGGACCCTTGTCAAAGTCAAGATCGACGACCTCGCCGACACCGAGAAACAGATTCGCATCCTCATGGGCGATCAGGTCGAACCACGCAGGGACTGGATCGAATCCAACGTGACTTTCACCAATGAAGACAACTTCGAGATAAAGGAGTAACCCATGGCGGAAAAACTAGCAAAAATCATCGATGAATTCATCGAAGGAAAAATACTGGATGAGAATCTTCAAGAGATTGTCGGAGAGCGTTTCGGGCGCTACTCCAAATACATCATTCAAGACCGCGCGCTGCCCGATGTCAGGGACGGACTCAAACCCGTACAGCGCCGTATTTTATATGCGATGCACAAGCTGGGCCTGACCCAGGACAAACCCTATAAGAAATCCGCCCGGATTGTCGGAGACGTCATCGGCAAGTATCATCCCCACGGTGATTCGAGTGTCTATGAGGCGATCGTCCGCCTGAGTCAGGATTTCAAGATGCGCCAACCCCTCATCGACATGCACGGCAACAACGGTTCGATCGACGGCGATTCCGCGGCCGCGATGCGTTACACCGAGGCAAGAATGTCGAAAGTCAGCGAGTTTCTGCTTCAGGATATCGACAAGCGGACCGTCGACTTCATCCCGAATTTCGACGACGAGGAATACGAACCGATCGTCCTGCCATCGAGATTCCCGAACCTGCTCGTCAACGGCGCAAGCGGCATCTCCGCCGGTTATGCCACCGACATCCCGCCGCACAACCTCGCAGAAATCATCAAGGGCGTCATCAAGCGGATCGACAATCCCCAGTGCGACACCGAAACCATCCTGAAGATCGTCAAGGGTCCGGACTTCCCGACCGGCGCCATCGTGCAGGGCAAAGACGGCATCAGACAGGCGCTATCGACCGGCAAAGGCCGAATCATCATCAAATCCAAAACCGAAATCGACGGCAACGACATCATCATCACTGAAATCCCCTACGAGGTCAACAAGGCCAATCTCGTCCGCAGTATCGACGAACTCCGTCTCAAAAAGAAAATCGACGGCATCAAGGAAGTTAGAGACGAGACCAGCAGCGAAGGGCTCCGTATCGTCGTCGAGACCAAACCCGTCTTCGAACCCGAGGCCATCCTCAATTTCCTCCACAAAAAAACCGACCTCACCAAATCTTTTTCCTACAATATGGTCGCCATCAACAACAAGCGGCCCCAGACCATGGGCATCCTGGATATTTTCGACGCCTATATCTACCATCAGAAGGAAGTCATCACCAACCGCTCGAACCATGAGCTCCGCCGCGCCGAGAAGCGGCTGCATATCGTCGATGGAATCATCCGTATGGTCGACATCCTCGATGAAGTCATCGACCTGATCCGCAAATCCAAAAGCAAAAAGGACGCCAAGGCCAGGCTCATCAAGACCTTCGACTTCACCGAAGAACAGGCCGAAGCCATCCTCGTCCTCCAACTTTACCGCCTTTCAAGCACGGACTTGAGCGAACTCACCGAAGAAAAAGCGGCGCTCGAAAGCCGGATTGCCGCGCTCAACAGCATCCTGTCCAACGAAAAGGAACTCGAAAGCGTCATCAAGAAGGAACTGCGTCATGTCCAAAGAAGCATCAAATCACCGCGGCGAAGCGAAATCGAAGAAGAAATCGAACGCATCACCGTGGCCGAAGAAGACCTCATCGAATCCGAACAGGTCATGGTCGGCATCACGAAAGAGGGCTATCTGCGACAGGCTTCCCTGCGCAGCCACAAGGCCACCGAGAATCCGGATCTCAAGGAAAACGACGCCTTCCTCTATGAAGGTGAGCGTTCCACCCTGGACACACTGTTGCTGTTCACCGACCACGGCAATTATATCTACCTGCCGGTCTTCAAGATCCCCCAGAGCCGCTGGAAAGATATCGGAACCCACATCAATCATTTCGTGCCGAAAAGCGATTATGAGAAAATCATCCACGTCCAGCCGGTCAGCGCCTTCAAAGACGGCGGCTACCTGCTTTTCACCACCAGGAAAAACCTGGTCAAGCTCAGCCGGATCGAAGACTATGACGCGCTGCGCTACAACAAACCTCTAAGAGCCATCATGCTCAACAAAGGCGATACCCTCGCCCACGTCAGCCACCTGGATAGGGCCTCTGGCGAAGTGCTCACCACGAGCACCTCGGGTAAGGCTTTGAGATATCACCTGGAGGAAATCCCGGTGACCAATCCCGCCACCAAGGGGGTCAAGGCGATGCAGCTCTCCGATAAGGACCGCCTCGCGGCCTCGATCGCCCTCAAGGATTTCCATGAACTGCTCGTGCTGACCTCAAGGGGAACCATCAAACGCATGGAACTCACCGAAATTCCTTTGAAAAAGCGTACCGCGAAGGGCGAGCCGCTCTTCAGCCAACCGAAATCGAATCCCTACCGTGTCACGGATCTGGCCCTGATGAACCACACCCAGTACAAAAACCGGGCCGCCATCGACATCGTCACCGACAACACCCGCGTCTCGATGACCGCGTTCGACATCAAACAGGTCAAAAGCGAGGCGGGCAAGAAATTCATCAGCGGCAAAGCCGGCGAACCGAACTTCATGCAGATCGAGACGATGGAAACCGATCCCGACCTGCCGCCTCTCACCCTTTATGAACAAAAACCTTATGAAAGCAGACAACAGGTCTCGCTGTTCGAAGAAGAAGCCTGATATCTTCAAAGGAGGTCTCGTCCATGAACTGTCTTAAAAACATCGAATACAACAAAATCGCGAATGACATCATCAAACGATACCTCGATCTTTATACCTTCATCGGGCGCAACCGCGAGTTCATGAAAGCGTTCGAAGAGGATTTCACCACGCTCACCAGGCAGACCATCCAACAGGATGCCTACTTCATGGGACAACTGCTCGATTTGAACATCACCGAAACCCGCTACAGACAGCTCATCACAAAGGACGTCAAGGCGAAGACGAACGATGAGCAACGCCTGAAAAACATCAAAGAAGCCTTTCTGAGAATCCACGACGATACCGACAGCTTCGAGCTGATCGACCGTGAAATCCACGATCTTCTCAAGTTCCTCCACAAGGACGCCGCCTCGGACCATGAGCTCGCCTTCGCCAAAGAAAACAGCAGACCCGAAAAGAAAATCAACCTGCTTTCAAGCGGTCACAAGACCAAACGCGAAGCCCTCTCCATGCTCGTGGAGCGCTATCACTACGCCAAACGTCATCACGATTACGAAGACGGTTTCATCAACCTTTGTTTCTATATCGACCTCACCCAACTCAAACCGTTCAAGAAACACAACGACACCATCGCGCTGATCATGCTTTACGTCCTGCTTTTGAGCGACGGGTATCTTTGTTTCCATCTGAGCAGCTTCTTTGAAAAACTCATGAAACGCAAGGACGTCTTCATGAAACTTAAAAACGAAGCCGTCGCCAACTGGACCGAAGGCCTGGCCGACGTCCATGATTTGCACCGATTCATCCTTGATGTGGCCATCGAAGCCTACAAGGAAGTCCACGAGATGCTCAGGAACTACACCTTCGACAAGGAATTGAACAAGGGCGACTACATCGAAAACACCATCAACCGTCTAAACGAAGTCTTCAGCAAGGAAGACATCAGAAACGCCCACCCGACCATCTCCGAATCGACCATCAACCGCACCCTCGCCAGATTGCGCGACGAAAAGAAGATCAGACCCCTCGGCAAGGGTCGAAGCGCCAAGTGGATGAAACTCTACGAGTCACCGAAGAAACGTTCCCTCCAAGAACAGCTCAACTTAAAAATCTGAAGGCAGTGATACCATGAAATCCGTTGAAAAAACCATAGAGAACATGCTCAAGGAAGCCCTCTACAAAGCCTATGGCCTTGAAAAGGACGTCCATATCGAAAAGCCCAAGGACGAGACGAACGGCGATTATTCCACCAATCTCGCCATGACCCTCGCCAAGGAACTGCGCAAGAATCCCCACACCATCGCCGAAACCATCATCGCCGCCCTGCCAGACAACGAAGCGCTTGTCGAGAAAGTCGAGGTCGCAAGACCGGGCTTCATCAATTTCTTCATCGACAAAAGCGTCTATTTCGAACTGATCGGCAAGATCCTGAACGAAAAGACCGCCTACGGCGCCGCGCAAACGGCGAAAGACACCCATATCAACATCGAGTTCGTCAGCGTCAACCCCACCGGCGACATCCACGTCGGCCACGCCAGAGGGGCGGCGGCCGGCGATTCGATGGCCCGGATCATGAAAAAGGCCGGCTACGCGGTCACCAAAGAATACTATGTCAACGACGCGGGCAACCAGATCCACAACCTTGCCAGAAGTATCGACTGCCGCTACCGCGAACTTTTCGGTGAAGCCGCGAAGATGCCCGAAGACGGCTATTATGGCACTGAGATCATCGGCCTCGCCAAGGTCATCAAGAACGAACACGAAGACCGCTTCTTGAAAGAGGACGGACATGATTATTTCCGGCAGTTCGGTGTCGATTTCCTCCTCGATAGGATCAAAAAAGACCTGATGCGCTTCAACGTCACCTTCGATGTCTTTTTCTCCGAACAGTCCCTCTACGACAACGACGAAGTCGAACAGACGCTTGAAACGCTCCGGGAAAAAGACCATACCTACGAAGAAGATGGCGCCCTTTGGCTCAAGACGAGCCAATACGGAGACGAGAAGGACCGTGTCATCGTCAAAAGCGACGGCACCTACACCTATCTGATGCCCGATATCGCCTACCACAAAAACAAACTGAGCCGTGGCTTCGACAAACTCATCGACATCCTCGGCGGCGACCACCACGGTTATATTCCAAGACTCAAAGCCGCCATTCAGATGCTCGGCGGCGAAGAAGACACCGTCGAAGTCGACATCCTGCAGATGGTCAAGGTACTAAAGGATGGCGAAGAAGTCAAGATGTCCAAACGAAGCGGTCGCGCCATCACGCTTTCCGACCTGATCGATGAAGCCGGCGCCGATGCCATCCGCTACTTTTTCGCGCGCCACAGCCTCAACACCCACATGGACCTCGATCTCGACCTCGCCATCAGAAAAACAAACGAGAACCCCGTCTTCTATGCCCAATACGCCCACGCGCGCATTGTCACCCTGCTTAAGAAAGCCGCCGAACAAGACATGCTGGTCGATGCCTCGGTGAATGAATACAAGCATCTTTCGAATCCTTACGCGACCGGGATTCTCGCGGTGCTGGCTCAATATCCGAGCGTCATCGAAGAAGCCGCCGAACGCCGCATCCCGCACCGTCTCGCCCGCTTCATCCACGACCTGGCGCAGAATCTCCACAGCTTCTATAGCGCCGTGCCGATCATCGGTGAAGACAGACGCAAGACCACCGAAGCCCTCAATCTCCTTGAAGCGACACGCATCGTGTTGAAAGATGCACTCGACCTCCTCGGCGTCAGCGCGCCGGAGCGGATGTGAATCCCTATGCACAATGACAGATATGTTATAATGTATTTATACCGAAAGCGAGTGATGTGAAATGCGCCTAAAAGACTATATCAAAACCATCCCGAATTTTCCCAAGGACGGCATCATGTTCAAGGATATCACCCCGCTCATCGCCGATGCGCAGGCCTTCCGCTATGCGAACAAGCTATTGTCCGACTATGCCCGCGAGAAAGACGCCGAGGTCATTGTCGGCCCCGATGCGCGCGGCTTTATTTTCGGCACACCTGTCGCGATCGCGCTGGGTGTGGGGTTCGTTCCGGTCAGAAAACCCGGAAAACTCCCCAGAGAAACCCTGACTGAAGAATATTCCCTTGAATACGGCGAGAACGCGCTCGCCATCCACAAAGAAGACATCCGTCCCGGGCAGCGCGTCGTCATCGTCGATGACCTGCTCGCCACCGGCGGCACCATCGAAGCGACCATCAAGCTCATCGAACGCGCAGGCGGCAATGTCGTCGGGATCGCCTTTTTAATCGAACTCGCCGAATTGAAGGGCCGTCACCGCTTCAAAGATTATCCCGTGCACAGCCTGCTTGTCTATTAGCCCGAAGGGGGAATTACCATGGCCTCGATCACTTTCGGCGACCTGATGGAAAGCGTCAAGTCCTATATCCGGGACGAAAACGACATAAGCAACATCGAAAAAGCCTATCAGTTCGCCCTTGAACAACACGAGGGCCAAAGCCGCAAAAGCGGAGAGGACTATATCACCCATCCGCTCAATGTGGCCTACATCCTCACACAATACAAAACCGACCCCACCACACTGATGGCGGGTCTTTTGCATGACTGCATCGAAGACACCCCCGCGAGCTTCGAAGACATCGAAAGCCGTTTCGGCGAAGAGGTCGCCCTTTTGACCGAAGGCGTGACCAAACTCGGCCAGTACAAGTTCAAGGGGATCGAGGATGCCGAAGAAGAAAAACAACTCGCCCAGGCGAAAAACTACCAGAAGATGCTGCTGGCGATGGCCAAGGACATCCGTGTCATCATCGTCAAGCTCGCTGACCGTCTCCACAATGTACGCACGCTCGGCAACCTGGAAGAAGTTAGACAAATACGCATCGCCAAAGAGACCCTGGACATCTACGCACCGCTCGCCCACCGTCTTGGTATGTATATCCTCAAAGCCGAACTTGAAGACACAAGCTTCAAGTTTTTAAAACCGGAACAGTACCGCGACATCGCCAAAATGATCCGCGACACCAAACAAAACCGTGAAACGGACCTGATAAAGATGCAGGAGAGCCTAGAAACCCTGCTGCATGCGCACAATTTCGAGTACAACGTCAAAGGACGGGTCAAAAACATCTATTCCGTCTACAAGAAAATGGAATCCCGCAGCAAGGAATTCGACGAGATCTACGACCTGCTCGCCCTCAGGATCATCGTCAGAAGCGTCGAAGCCTGTTACAGCGCGATCGGCGTCATCCACAGCCGTTTCACCCCGATACCGAACCGCTTCAAGGACTATATCGCCATGCCCAAACCGAACCTCTATCAGTCCCTGCACACCTCCGTAATCGCCCAAGGCAAGATCTATGAGGTCCAGATCCGCACCGAAGAGATGGACCAGATCGCCGAATACGGTATCGCCGCGCACTGGGCCTACAAGGAACAAGGCGCTCGCCTGCCGATGACCGAAATGGTCTCGAAAAAACTCAAATGGTACGGCGAACTGATCAAATTCACCGAAGAAAGCGAATCGGAAGAAGAAGTCCTGAGCCTGCTTCGGGACGATATCTTCCACTCGAATGTCTATGTCTTCACCCCCGACGGCGACATCATCGACCTTCCCAAAGGCTCGACGCCCCTGGATTTCGCGTTCCGCATCCATACCGAAGTCGGCATCAAGACCGTCGGCGCCATCGTCAACGGCAAGATCGTTCCGCTCGAATATCAGCTCGAAACCGGGGATATCGTCCACATCAAGACCTCAAAGAACAGTTTCGGTCCCAACGACAACTGGCTCAAACTCGTCAAAACCTCCGGTGCGAAAAGCAAGATCAAAAACTATCTCAACAAGCAGCGCCGCGATGTCCTCATCGAAATGGGCAAGGAGGAATTCCAAGCGGAAGTCGACCGACGTCCGGAAAAAATCGAGTTCAACGACAAGCTCGCTCATGAGAACTTCCAGAACAAGGGCGTCAAATCCATGGACGACCTCTACTATGAAATCGGCAAGAACACGCTCACCGCCCAAAGCGCCGTCAATGTCTTGAGCAATGAAGCACCGTTCAGTGAGGCCGATCTCGTCGAAGCCATCAACCGGCCCCGTCGCCCCGCGGTCCAGACCGATTCCAACATCATCGTCGAAGGGCTCGACAATCCCAGCGTGAAACTCTCGAACTGCTGCACGCCGATACCCGGCGACACCATCAAGGGCTATATCTCCAAGGGGACCGGCATCGCCGTACACAGAAGCGAATGCAAGAACCTGCAGAATCTTGACCCTGGTCGCTTCATCGACGTCGAGTGGGCGGACTACGAAGGCGAATACACCGGCGTGAACATCAAGCTGATCGTCCTCAACCGCGACAACATCCTAGCAGAGATCATCAACACGACGACCACCCACGGTGCCAAAGTCAACCAGGTCACCGCCTCGACGAACAAAAGAGGCGAAGGCGTCATCAAGACCAAAGTCGGCGTCCGCAACAAGAACGAACTCGACAGTGTGATCGTGAATCTCCAGAAAATAAACGGCGTGATCAACATCGAAAGGCTGATGAAATAGATGAAAGTCCTCATCCAGCGCGTCAAGGAAGCCTCCTGCACGGTCAACGGAGAAATCACCGGTCAAATCGGCCCCGGCCTCCTACTGTTCGTCGGTATCAAAGACGAAAAAGACACCGAGAACATCGGGAAAATGGCAAAAAAGACCACCAACCTCCGAATATTCGAAGACGCCCAAGGCAAGATGAACCACGCCATCACCGACCTCGGCCTAGCGGTCCTGTCGGTCCCCCAGTTCACCCTCTACGCCGACGCGAAAAAAGGCAATCGGCCGAGCTTCGCCAAGGCCGCCCCGCCGAAGACCGCCGAAAAGCTTTATGAGAAGTTCAACGAGGCCCTCAGAAAAGAAGGCGTCACTGTCGAGACCGGCGTCTTCGCTGAGACGATGGGAATCGCCCTTGTCAATGACGGGCCGGTCACCATCATGCTCGATTCCGATGATCTATAAGAAATTCGTTTCCGTTTTTTCATAGGCAAGAACGCACAAAGCCCGACATAACCGACATCATACCTATAGAAAGGACCATCACTCATGATCAGAAAACTCAAAAACGAAGACAAGGAAGATGTACTGGATTTTTTATATCAGGAACCCGAAGTCAACCTCTACCTCATCGGCGACATCACCAATAACGGTTTTGACGCCGAACACCAGCAAATCTACGCCGAATTCAGGGACGGAAACTATCACGCGGTCATGAGCCGCAACATGTCGAACCTCACCTACTACAGCATCGATGAGGACTTCAACAGCGAATGGTTCGACATTTTCGATTCGTTCGATTTCCTTTTCATCAGCTGCAAGGAATCCCTGATGGCCCCGATCCGCGAGCATTACCCGAAGATGCGGGAGGACAAGATGGATTTCATGAAATCGTCCGCATTCACCCGTGATGAGACCATCGATTATGACGGCATCCGCATCCTCACCACAAAAGACGATGCCGAAGCGGTCTATGCGTTGATCGAGACCATCCCCGAACTCTACACCGTCCACCGCAAGGGCAAAGAAGAAGCCCTTGAGTATTTCCTGCACAACACTGGAGAAAACGGCACCACGGTCTTCATCAAAGAGGATGACAAAGTCGTCGCCAGCGCGAGCGCCGTTTTCGAAACGAAGAAATCCGCCATGATTGTCGCGGTCGCCACCCATGCGGATTACAGAGGCAAAGGCTACGGCAAGAAAGTCATGCATTACCTCATGGACCTTTATATCAACCACAAGGGCAAGACCCTCTGTCTCTACTACGACGATCCCATCGCCGAGAAACTCTACAAGAAACTGAACTTCGTCGATATCGACCGGTGGAGCATGCTCGTTCCCGATGATCCCGGTACCGAGTATTAGGACGCCCCGTCTTTATCTGCGACCGCTTCAGAGAAAAGACGAGAAGGATATCTTTGATTATGCGAAGCGTGATGACATCGGTCCGAACGCCGGCTGGGCGCCTCATGAGACCATCACCGATACGCGGCGCTTCATCGAATCGGCCCTTTCCAAACGCGACCATCAACCCGGCCCTTTCGCCGTGATTCACCGCAAGGATGACCGCGTCATCGGCACGGTCGAGATCCACTCGTTCAAAGGAAAGCACCGTGCCGAGGTCGGCATGGTCTGTCATCCCGATTACCAGCGCCATGGCTATATGTATGAAGCCACCATGGCGGTGATGGTCTATGCGTTCGAACACTTGAGCCTCAGCCGCCTCGGTTATTCGCATTTCCCCGATAACAAGGGATCGCTGAAACTGCGCGAGAAACTTCTTTTCACCTATGAGGGGACGCTGCGCAACTATTTCATGCGCTATGACGGCAAACTCTTCGACTTCGTCGTCGCAAGTTTCACCGATAGCGATTACCACGCCCATTACCGCGAGGTCTTCATTCCTTTCAAAAAAACCATCGAAATCATTTTTTGATCCCGCTATGATTGACACGGCGGAACCAAACCGCTATAATTAGACTAACCGAAGAAGAAACTGCGTGCTCGGTCGCACCAAAGAGAAGGATGCCCAGGCTGAAAGCATCCGTGTGGACAGGCACTTGACATTTCCGAGGGCTTTTTTGAAAGCGACACCTGTAGAAAAAGACGTAAGGCTGCGTTAAGGCCATGAGTGCCGGTTCAAAAGAAATCGGAACTAAGGTGGTACCGCGGTCAATTCGCCCTTAGCTTTAAGGGTGATTTTTTTATATTTTAGGAGGCGATCATTATGATCAGACGCATGAAAGGCACCTATGACATCACAACCGATATCGGCTATTATCAGGCGGTCGAGAAACAGGCGCACCGGGTATCGAAACTCTACGGCTTCAAGGAAATAAGGACGCCGCATTTCGAAGCGCGCGACCTCTATCACCGCAGCGTGGGCGAAGATACCGACATCGTCAGCAAGGAAACCTACGATTTCGAAGACCGTGGCGGCCGGATCAACACGCTCAGACCCGAAGGCACCGCCGGTGTCGTGCGCGCCTTCATCGAAAACAAACTGTACGCGGAAAAGGAAATTCCGCAGAAAAAATACTATCTCGGCAGCATGTTCCGCTATGAACGTCCGCAGAAGGGCCGTTTCCGAGAGTTCAGACAGTTCGGTGCCGAAAGCTTCGGTGCCGCACATCCCTCGGCCGACGCGGAAATCATCGCCTACGCCGTGACGTTTTTGCGCGCTCTCAAACTGAAAGACGTAAAAGTCCACATCAACGCGCTTGGTGACAAGGATTCCAAAATCGCCTACCAAAAGGCCCTCAAGGACCATTTCAAGGACCATATCGGCGATATGTGCCGTGATTGTCAGAAACGCTACAAGGAAAACGCGATGCGCATCCTTGACTGCAAGGTCGACAAAGACCACCACGCCATCAAGAGCGCACCGAAGACCATCGACCTTCTGACCGATGCGGACAAGGCGCATTTCGAGTCGGTCAAGGACTATCTCGAAGTCATGAACATCCCCTTCATTATCGACCACAACCTGGTCCGCGGCCTCGATTACTACACCCACACCGTCTTCGAGATCAAAGTCAGCGAAGCGCTGCTCGGCAGCCAGAACGCAATCTGCGGCGGTGGCCGCTACAACCATCTGGTCGAATCCCTGGAAGGCCCCGCGACCCCTGCGGTCGGCTTCGCCTTCGGCCTCGAGCGCCTCATCATGGCCCTCAAGGAAAACAACTACCCCACCGACACCCCCTACGCCCATATCTATATGGTCATCATGGGTGAAAAAGCCCGTCTCAAGGCCCATGATCTGATGCAGAAGATGCGCCTCGGCGGACTCATGGCCGATGCGGATTACCTGCAGAAGAACATCAAGGGTCAGTTCAAACAATCCGAACACAAAAACGCCCGCTTCGTCGCCATCATCG
Organism: Mollicutes bacterium; assembly: GCA_003555335.1. The sequence continues at coordinate 20,894 of PWHD01000049.1, forward strand.
GTGATGCGGAAGTCGACGGCGGTGCGGTGAATCTCAAAGACCAGAAAACCGGCGAGGAAACGCCGGTGGCCTTCGAGACCCTCTACGCAGAAGTCGTCGAACGGCTCACCCGTCCGACCCATGAATGTCAAGACTGCGACCACAAAGGAGAAAAGAAATGACCTACACCCATCATAACAACGCGCTGACCATCGCGGATGTCGGCAAACATGTCTCTTTGAAAGGGTTCGTCGCGAAAAAAAGAGACCTGGGCAACCTGGTCTTCATCGACCTGCGCGACACCGAAGGCATCACCCAGCTCGCTTTCTATAATGACAACCCGCTCAAAGACGAAGCCCTCGCCATCCGAAGCGAATTCGTGATCGAAGCCGCCGGCGTGGTCACCGAACGAAGCAGCAAGAACCCCAACATCAAAACCGGCGACATCGAGATCAACGTCGACATGCTGAACATCCTTTCCACCGCGGAAGTCCCGCCGATGCTGATACAGGATGACACCGACGCCCTCGAGGACACGCGTCTGAGATACCGCTACCTCGATCTGCGCCGCCCCTACCTGCAAAACATCTTCAAAACGCGCCACAAAATCACAAGCAGCGTCCGTGAGTTCCTAAACGGCGAGGATTTCCTGGACATCGACACCCCGATGCTCACAAAATCGACGCCGGAAGGGGCAAGGGACTATATCGTGCCCTCACGCAACCACAAAGGAAACTTCTACGCCCTCCCGCAATCACCGCAGATTTTCAAACAATTGCTCATGATCGGCGGTTTCGAGAAATACTACCAGATCGCCAAATGCTTCAGGGACGAGGATTTAAGAAGCGACCGTCAACCGGAGTTCACCCAGATCGACATCGAAATGAGCTTCATCGACCAGGAAGCCGTCCTCGATGTCAGCGAACGGATGATGGTCAAGCTCTTGAAGGACATCAAGAACCTCGACATCAAGGCGCCTTTCCCCCGCATGACCTACGCCGAGGCGTTGCGCGACTATGGAACCGACAAGCCCGACACCCGCTTCGGGATGCTTCTTAAAGACCTGAGCGACCTGTTCGCCGATACCAGCTTCAAGGTCTTCGAAAATGTCCTTTCCGCCAGCGGCATCATCAACGCCATCAACGTCAAAGACGGAGCCGGTCGCTATTCGCGCAAGGATATCGACAAGCTGACCAAGGATATCGGAAAATACGGCGCCAAGGGTCTCGCCTTCATCAAAATGGCCGGTGATGAACTGAGCGGTCCCACCGTAAAATTCTTCACCGATGCCCAGAAAACCGGTCTGATTGAACGTCTGGGCCTCGAAGACGGCGACCTCGGCCTTCTGGTCGCCGACAAACGTTCGGTCACCAAAAGCGCGCTCGCCTATCTTCGCAACCGGATCGCCAAGGAACAAAACCTCTATGACGATGAAACCTTCGATTTCCACTGGGTCGTCGATTGGCCCATGTTCGAGTATAATGAGGAGGATGGTCGCTATTATGCGCTCCATCACCCGTTCACCCGCATTCACGACAAAGACAAAGAAGAACTGAAAGCGCGACCCGGCGAAGTCCTCGCCTACGGTTACGACCTTGTTGTGCAGGGACAGGAACTGGGTGGCGGCTCCATGCGGATCCACGACAGAAACATGCAGGCGGCCGTCTTCGAAGTGCTCGGCATGGACGAAAAAGCCCAGCGGGAGCAGTTCGGTTTCTTCCTCGACGCCCTCAAATACGGCACGCCGCCCCACGGCGGTATCGCTTTCGGCCTGGACCGCCTCGTGATGGTTCTGGCCGGCACCAAAAACATGCGCGACGTCATCGCCTTCCCGAAGACAGCCTCCGCACACTGCCTGCTGACCGATGCGCCAAGCCACGTCAGCGAAGAACAGCTCTATGAACTCGGCCTTGAAAAAATCAAAACCGATGGATGATCAGTTCAGCCGGCTCGAGGGTCTCTACGGCAATCAGTCCCTCGTGCGTCTCAAGGACAAGACCGTCTGTGTCATCGGTACCGGCGGCGTCGGTTCCTTCGCCGTCGAAGCCCTCGCCCGCATGGGTGTCGGCCGCTTCATCCTCGTCGACGGCGACCGCATCGAAGCGAGCAACCTCAACCGCCAGCTGATCGCGCTTCATTCCACAATCGGACGCTACAAAGTCCATGTCTTCGAAGAAAGACTGAAAGACATCAACCCGGCGGTGCGTGTCACCGCCTACCCCGTGCGCTATGATGCCTCGACCCGGGAAACCATCCTCACCGAGCCCATCGATTTCCTCTTTGATGCCATGGATTCGCTTCGGTGGAAGATCGACCTTGCCGCCACCTGCAGGGCAAAAGGCATCGCGCTGCTGACTTCCTGTGGGCAGGGGAACCGACTTCGAAGCGCCGAAGTGGGTATCCAGGACCTTTTCACCACCGCCTACGACCCGCTCGCACGACGGATGCGCAAAGGTCTGAGGCGTCTTGGTATCACCACGGGCGTTCCCGTGGTATACTCAAAAGAGCATCCCTTCAAATCGAAAGACCGCGAACCACCCGCATCCAATCCTTTCGTTCCACCCACCGCCGGGCTCAGAGCCGCGGAATATATCACAAAAAAACTGATGGAGTGAGACTATGAAGACCATTGTTTTCGCCGGCGGCTGTTTCTGGGGCGTCGAAGCGTACTTCCAACAGATCGAAGGCGTCAAGGACACCCGCGCCGGCTATATCGCCGGCGACACCGAGAATCCGACCTACCGCGATGTCTGCAGCGGCACCGGTCATGCCGAAGCCGTCGAGATCACCTATGATGAAAGCGAAGTGACCCTGACCATCCTGCTCAGACACTACTTCAACATCGTCGACCCTACGCTCATCAACCGTCAGGGACCCGATATCGGCGTGCAGTACAGAAGCGGCATCTACAATTATGACAACAGCGACGCGAGAAGAATCGATGAGTTCATCGAAAGCATCCGCGACGACTATGACCGTCCGCTTTTCATCGAGCTTTCGACGGACGAACCCTTCTATGAAGCCGAAGAAGAACACCAGGATTATCTGAAGAAAAATCCGGGTGGTTATTGCCATGTCAATCTTTCCTCTGTTTCCAAAGTGAAGGAGTGATTTCTTTGAAACGCAGCGACTATATCAGCTGGGACCGTTATTTCATGGGTGTGGCGAAACTCTCAGCCATGCGCAGCAAGGACCCGAACACCCAGGTCGGCGCCTGCATCGTCACCCTTAAAAACCGGATCGTCGGGATCGGTTACAACGGCTTTCCCATCGGCATCGATGACGATGTCTATCCCTGGGAAAGCGAAGGGGATTTCCTCGACACCAAATACCCATACGTCGTCCACGCCGAACCGAATGCCATCTTGAACAGTACCGTCGGCCTAGAGGACACGGTCCTCTATGTGACGCTTTTTCCTTGTCATGAATGTGCGAAGCTCATCATTCAAAGCGGTGTGCGGGAGATCGTCTATATCGAAAACAAATATCAGGAAGAAAAAAGCGTCAAGGCAAGCATGCGCATGCTTGAGGATGCCGGTGTCTCTCACAGGCAGATGAAGAACTTCAAGATGATGATCAGCGATGCGTGAAATGTTCAGACGCTCGCGCAAATATGTCATCATCCTCGCTCTGCCCTATCTTTTCCTCATGTTTCTTTTCACCTACCGTATCGATTACCGCATCACCACCCCCGGCAATCTGACCAATGTCTCATCCTACATCGAACTAAGCGAGGAGAACCCACAGGAAAACCCGGTCTATTCCGTCTACGTCATGAGCGTGGAGCGGCCGACTTTCTTTCAGTTTCTCACCAGCTACCTGACCGATGCCCACTCGATCGCGGTCCTTCCCGAGATCAGGACCCACATTCCCGACAGGGTCAATTTCCAGTCGGGCCAGGTCAGCCGCAACACGTCGGTCGACGCCTCATTCATCACTTCGCTCGAGCTTTTAGGGATGCCGATTGAATATGAGATCGAGCAGATCGTCTTCCTTTACTACGATTTCATCGATATCAAGGAAGGCGCCCTCGAAATCGGCGACATCCTCCTCACCGTCAACGGTGACACCGCCATCCAGGAGGCCATGGAGGACGCCACCTGCGGCGAATACCACACATTCGAACTGCGCCGCGGTGATGAAACGGTGACGCGCGAAATCAGAAAACAGGAAAGACGCGAATCATGTCTTTTCGGCCTGGCGACGAGAGAATATTACCGTATCACCCACGCCCCGGTCGAACTGACCCGCTACGATTCGCTGATCGGCGGACCGAGCGGCGGCGTGATGCAGACTCTTTATATCTATAACGCCCTTTCCGACACGGACCTGACCGCGGGCCTCAAAATCGCCGGAACCGGCGGCATCCGTCTCGACGGCAGCATCTCGAGCATGGGCGGCATCCGGGAGAAAGTCTTCACCGCGCACATGCACGATGTCGATGTTTTCTTTGTGCCGCGCACGGAAGGCAGCACCACCGACAATTACCATCAGGCCCTTCTCGCGCTTGAACTGATCGAGACCGACATGGAAGTCGTCGGCGTCGAAACGTTCGCCGATGTGCTTGATTATCTGCTCAGAAGACAGGCGGGTGAGACCCCATGATCGAACGCTACAGAAGTGTCTTCAAGGAATGCGGCCACGCGGCGGTGTGGAAATCACTGCTTACCGGCATTGTGCTGTCACTCATCATCATGGCACCCCTGTTCGCGCTGCTTATCAATCTGTGGATGCTTTTCATCTACCGCGTCTATCTGTTCACCACGCTCATCATCCTCGCTGCAAGCGGTTTTATGTTCCTGGCGAGTTATCTCACCCACAAGACCTTGTCGTTCTCCCGCGAAAACGACACAAAAGCCCATCGTTTCTGGCTTTATCATGGCGTCACGCTCGCCGGGGCGATCTTCGTCATCGGCATCGTCCTCATGATTCTGCTTGTTCCGGTCTATCTCTAGGAGGCGCATATGCAAAAAAAATTCCATGTCCCGGCCGAAGAAGAAGGTGCCCGTCTCGACAAATATCTGAGCGCGGTCCTCGAGTCACACTCTCGCGCCCAGATTAAAAGGATGTTGGACGACGGTGCGATTACGGTCGATGGCACGCGCAGAAAGCCGAGCCACAGTCTCAAAGAAGGTGAAATCATCACCGTCGAGATCGAAAAAAAACGCCCTTTCATCCTCAAGCACCATCCCATGGACATCGAGATTGTCCATGAGGACGCCCATCTGATGGTCGTCAACAAACCAAGCGGCCTGATTGTCCACCCCACCGAGACCACCGAAGAAACAACTCTGGTCGAAGGCCTGCTCGACAAGATCGAAAAGGACGCGTTCGACGATCCTTTCCGTCCCGGCATCGTGCACAGGCTCGACAAGGACACAAGCGGTCTTTTGTTGGTGGCCAAAAACCAATCGGTCCTGAATTCGCTTCAGGAATCCCTCAAGGAAAGGGATGTCAACCGCGAATACATGGCGATTGTCGAGGGCGTCGTCGACCACAGCAAAGGAAAGATCGTCGCGCCGATCGGACGCCATCCCAAAAAAAGACATCTCATGGCCGTGACCGAAGGCGGCAAGGAGAGCATCACCCATTTCGAGACTGTCGAACGTTTCAAGGCACACACGCTTGTGAAATGCCGGCTCGAAACCGGCCGCACGCATCAGATCCGCGTCCATATGAAATATATCGGTCACCCCGTCGTGGGTGACAACACTTACGGACACAAAAAGAAAGCGGAAGCCTACGGACAATATCTGCACGCCTTCAAAATCGCCTTCACCCATCCCGTCACGGAAGAACACTTGACATTCGAGGCGAAATTGCCTAGAATGTTTGAGAACAAATTGAACAGCCTGAGAGGAACAAACGCCCCGTCTTCTCCTCTATAAAATCCATCATAGGAGTCATGCTTATGCCGAAGAAAACCCTGATTGTCGCTTTGATCGCCATTTTGTTTCTGATCGGTCTAGACCAATTCACCAAGACGGTGGTCGCCGACAATATCGAATACGGTTCGAAAATCGAACTCATTCCCGCATTCCTCTATCTGACCTATCACGTCAATCCGGGCGCCGCCTGGGGCTTCTTCGAAGGCCAGATCGAATTTTTCATCATCATCACCATCATCGCCCTTGTGATCTTTTTGATTCTCGGCCGTGAGATGGAGTTCAGGACAAAACCGTTTTACTCCGTCGGCGTGGTCCTTTTAATCGGCGGTACCCTCGGCAACTTCATCGACCGCCTGCGATTCGGCCATGTCATCGACTTCATCGACGTCTATATCTTCGGCTACAACTTTCCGATCTTCAATGTCGCCGATATGGCACTCACCATCGGCTGGGCCTGTCTCGCATTCGACCTCATCTTCTTGAATCCGAAGCGCGAGAGAAAAGACGCTGAGGAGAACAAAAGCTGACGTCTTTCTTCCGCCCCACTGAAACGAATCATAAAAATTATAAAGAGCCGTCTGGACAGACGGCTCTTTCTTTTCAAAAAATCTGCGGTTTGTCAACACTGTTTTTGGAGGATAAGCCTGTTATAATGAAATTGTATCCGAGTCACGAGGAGGGACGACATGGAAGAATACCGGATCTACCGCGACATCGTCTGTATCGATCTGAAGAGTTTCTATGCCTCGGTCGAGTGCGCTTTGCGGGGCCTCGATCCTTTCAAGACGCCGCTCATCGTGGCCGATGAGGAAAGAGGCGGCGGCAGCATCGTGCTTGCGGTCAGCCCCTATCTGAAGCAAAAAGGCTTCAAAAACATCTACCGGCTCCACGAGATTCCCCGCAGCGACGACCTCGTCATCGCCAAGCCGCGAATGCGACAATACCTCGCGGTCTCGAGGGATATCGTCCGTATCTATCTCGATTATGTCGCCCGGGAGGATATGCATGTCTATAGTGTGGACGAGGTGTTTTTGGATCTGACACCCTATCTGACTTATTACCGGAAGGACGCCATCGGTCTCGCCCGCACCATCATGCGCAGGATCTATGAGGAAACCGGCATCCCCTCCGCCTGCGGTATCGGCGACAACCTGCTTTTGAGCAAGCTCGCCCTCGACCTCAAAAGCAAGAAAGTCAAAAGCCATATCGCTGTGTTCCGTTACGGGGACATCAAAGAAGAACTCTGGCCCGTGCGGCCCCTTTCCAAGATGTGGGGCATCGGCCCGCGGATGGAAAGAAGACTCAACCAGCTCAACATCTACACCGTCGGAGACCTGGCCCAAAGCGATATCAGAACCCTGAAGAAACTTTTCGGCGTCATCGGGGAAGAGCTTTATTACCACGCCCACGGCATCGACCAGTCCATCATCAGCGAGAAGGGGGAAACCGCGAGGTCGACGATGAAAAGCGTCGGACTCGGACAGACGCTTTTCAGGGATTATGACGCGAATTCGGTTTTCACCCTCTTTCTGGAGATGGCCGACGAGGTCGGCGAACGGCTCCGTTTCATCCGCAAGGAAGCCAGGACCATCCACCTTTCCATCGGATATTCCAAGGCATCGGGCGGCGGTTTTTCAAGACAGCGATCCCTGGAACACCCCACCGATCTGAGTGATGACATCCTCAATGCCTGCCTGGACCTTTTCTGGCGCCACTACGAGGATGCACCGATCCGCCGCATCAGTATCCGCGCGACCAGGCTGACCGATGCGAGACTCTTCACCCAGCTTTCTTTTTTCGAGAAAGTCGAACGCAGGGAGAAGACACAGTCGCTTTTCAGGACGATCGACCGCATCCGTGCCCGTTTCGGCAAGACCAGTGTGATGCGTCTCACCTCCCATCTCGACGATGGGACGGCCATCGATCGCGCCGACATGGTGGGTGGTCACCGTGGCTGACGCCTATCAGGACCGCCGGATGCTCAAGTGGCTTCCGTTTGAATCCCTCGAGGAACAAGGCGACACCCTGCGGGCGCTCTATGATTCCTTGGACAAGGAAGAAAAACCCGAGTTGTCGCAGGACCACTTGGACCTCATGCAATACAGTCTCGAAGAGGCGCTTTTCTATCAGTCGCGCATCGTCTGTGTCTATTATGAAAAGGGCCGGCGCAAACAACTTGCGGGCTTTGTTCTCGGCGTCGACACCGACAGAGGGCTTCTTTTTCTGGACAGCGGCACATTGATTCTCGATGAAATCATCGACATCGAAAAATAAAAATCCGTTCGCTTCTTTACTTACCGCACCTATCCCGATATAATGAAGATATAAAAATATAAAGGGGGCAACAATCATTATGAGAAAGATCTTTATAATTTTCCTGATGTTCGGTCTGGTCCTGACGGTGTCGGCATGCCGCAGGGAAACGTTCGAAATCGCCATGATCACCGATGCCGGGGACATCGATGACGAATCCTTCAACCAGGGCACCTGGGAAGGCATCGTCGAATATGCGGAAGCCAACAATATCTCCCACCGCTATTATCGTCCGGCTGAAGTTTCCGACACGGCCTATCTCGATGCGATCAACCTTGCTGTCAACGGTGGCGCCAAGATTGTCATAACACCTGGTTTCTTGTTCGAAGAGGCCATCTACGTGGCGCAAGAGCGGCACCCGGATGTGAAATTCGTCCTGATCGATGGCCAGCCCCACGATGGCGACTGGCCTGACCCCGATTTCCATGTCGGCGATAATACTGTCTCCATCTTCTTCGCAGAAGAAGAATCCGGATTCCTCGCGGGCTATGCGGCCGTGATGGACGGCTTCGAGGACCTTGGCTTCATGGGTGGTATGGCCGTGCCTGCGGTTGTGCGTTTCGGAGTCGGTTATATCGCCGGCGCCTATTATGCGGCCAATGAACTTGAAAAAGAGATCAACTTCCCGAATAACCGCTATACTTATCTTGGCAACTTCGACCCGAGCCCCGATCACAAAGACATGGCCGAAAGCTGGTATTTTGATGGCACGGACATCATCTTTGCGGCCGCCGGCGGTGCCGGATCCAGTATCATGGCTGCGGCTGAGGACTCTGATGCCTGGATGATCGGCGTCGACGTCGACCAGTCCGCCAACAGCCCAACCGTCCTGACCAGCGCGATGAAAGCACTTGGCGTCGCGGTTCAGGATATGCTCGAAGACTTCTACAATGATGCGTTCCGTGGCGGCGAAGTCATCAATCTCACAGCCTCTGAAGATGGTGTCGGCCTTCCGACCGACGATGACGCTTGGCGCTTTGACACTTTCACCGTCGCGCAATATAACAGCATCTACGACCAGATTGCGGACGGTACCATCGATGTGCCAGCCAATTACACTGACCTTGTCGCGTTCTTTGATACGCACGACCTGGCCGAACTGCAGATTGAAAGCGGAACTGTCCAACCTGAATAGTTGAATCATTCGCCGAGAAAAATAAAAAAGGGAAGCTTGGCTTTCCTTTTTTAGAATATTGCGGACTCCATAACTGAAAGTAGGTGCTCTATGGAATATGTGATCGAAATGAACAATATCACCAAGGAGTTTCCTGGTATCAAGGCCAACGACAACGTCACGCTCAAACTAAAGAAGGGCGAGATCCATGCCCTGCTGGGGGAGAACGGCGCCGGCAAATCGACCCTGATGAGCGTTCTGTTCGGGCTTTACCGTGCCGATGAGGGTGAAATCAAGGTCCGTGGGGAGAAAGTGGACATCAAGAACCCCAACGACGCGACCCGCCTCGGTATCGGCATGGTCCATCAACATTTCAAGCTGGTGCACAACTTCACCGTCACCGAGAACATCATCCTTGGTTATGAGGATAGCAGACGAGGCTTTTTGGACCTGGAGGGCCCAGTCAAAAGAATCAAGTCTCTAAGTGAACAATACAAGCTCAAAGTCAACCCGAAATCGGTTATCGAAGATATCTCGGTCGGCCAGCAACAACGTGTCGAAATCCTCAAAATGCTCTACCGCGATGCCGATATCCTCATTTTCGACGAACCGACCGCCGTTTTGACCCCGCAGGAAATCAATGAGTTGATGAAAATCATGAAATCGCTGGCCGACGAAGGGAAATCGATTGTCCTGATCACTCATAAACTCGAGGAAATCAAAAAGGTCGCCGATCGTTGCACAATCCTGCGACGCGGGAAACACATCGACACCGTCGTCGTCAGCGAAACTTCAAATGAACAGCTCGCCGAGAAGATGGTCGGCCGAAAAGTCTCTTTCGGCGTCGACAAGAAGAAGCCGAAACCGAAAGAAACCGTGCTCGAGGTCAAGAACCTCACGGTCCGCGATTCCATCATCGATGCCGATGTGGTCAAGAATGTGAGTTTCACCGTGAAGCGGGGGGAGATTCTCTGTGTCGCCGGTATCGAAGGTAACGGCCAGACGGAGCTGATTCACGGTCTTGTCGGGCTCAAACCGGTCAAGGACGGCAACATCACCCTGCTCGGCGAGGATATCACCCATAAATCGATACGCAAGCGCAGTCTGAAGGGGATCTCCCATATCCCGGAGGACCGGCAGCGCCACGGGCTGATTCTTGATTTCTCGCTCGCCAACAACCTCATCCTTCAGAATTATTTCGACGAACAGTTTCAGAACAATGGATTTTTCAAATTCGATCGGATTTATGACCATGCGGACCGCCTGATCGAACGGTTTGACATCCGCACAAGCAAAGGCGCATCCACTCTGGTAAGAAGCATGAGCGGGGGCAATCAGCAAAAAGCCATTCTCGGTCGCGAAATCAGCCGCGACAATGACCTTCTGATCGCGGTCCAGCCGACACGCGGTCTCGATGTCGGCGCCATCGAGTTCGTCCACAAAGAAATTGTCAAACAGCGCGATAATGACAAGGCGGTCCTGGTCGTCTCCCTCGAACTCGATGAGGTCATGAATCTCAGCGACCGGATCATCGTACTTTATGAAGGCGAAAATGTCGGGGAATTCGACCCGCAGAAAGTCACCGAGAACGAACTTGGACTCTACATGTCCGGTTCCAAAAGGAGGGACACCACATGAATAAGATTGGGCGTTTATGGGAATCCCTTCTTCACAAGGTTGCGGACCGTCCGGAAAGCATCAGTGTCCTCTCCAGCATCCTCGCGATTGTGAGCGGGCTTTTGGTCGGCCTCATCGTTATGCTTTTCGTCAATCCCTCACAGGCATTCCCGGGTTTCATCACCATCCTGACCGGCCCCTTCCAGGATGGGCTCGCCAGTATGGGCAACACGCTTTATTTCGGGGTGCCGATCGTGCTGACAGGCCTTTCCGTCGCCTTCGCTTTTCGTACGGGTCTTTTCAATATCGGCGCGACCGGCCAGTTGACGATGGGTGCTTTCACCGCCGTCTATATCGGCGTCAACTGGGGGTTCCTCGGGCCGCTGCACTGGGTGGTCGCCGTGCTCGGTGCCATCTTGGCGGGTGCGATATGGGGATCGATCCCCGGATTCCTCAAGGCGTTCAGAAATGTGCACGAGGTCGTTTCTTCGATCATGCTCAATTACATCGCGATGTACATGAACACGATGCTCATCACCCAGCTGATCTACAATCAACAATATGCACGTGCGCAATCACCGCTTCCCTCAGCGAGAATACCTGTTTTGTTCATGAACAATCTTTTTCCCGGTTCCAATGCGAACATGGGCATCTTCATCGCCATTTTGTTTGTCATCATCCTGCATATCATTCTCAATCACACCACGTTCGGCTATGAACTCAAGAGTGTCGGATTCAATCTTGAGGCGGCTCGTTACGCCGGTATGAGTGAAAAAAGGAACATGGTACTCGCAATGACAATCAGCGGCGCGATCGCCGGTTCGGCAGGCGCCATCATGTTTCTTGTCGCCGGCAAACATTTAGAACCGGTGAATCATCTGATGCCGGAAGGCTTCACTGGCATCGCCATCGCGCTTCTTGGTCTGAGCGCGCCTATCGGCGTCTTCCTCGCCGGTATCTTTTACGGCGCCCTCGAACAAGGCGGCTATTACATGCAACTTTATGATTTCATGCCCGAAATCATCGACATCATCATCGCCGTCATCATCTATTTTGCGGCACTCAGTCTCTTTCTCCGGAAATTTGTCGCGAACTATCTTAGAAAACATATCAAAAAAGAAGTCCAACTCCAGGAAGGAAGTGAGGTCAAATGAGCGAATTGTTCAATCTCGATCTGCTTTATTTCCTTTTTCCGCTTGTCATCGCTTCCATGGTTCCGCTGGCTGTTGTTGCCCTTGGTGCGCTTTATAGCGAGCGAAGCGGTGTCATCAACATCGCCTTGGAAGGAATCATGGTCATGGGCGGTTTCACCGGTGTCATGACCATCCGCTATCTCGAACAGAGCACATCGATGCCCTTGCAATGGATTGCGTTCATCGGTCTTTTCATCGGCGCTTTCTCCGGCATGATTTTCTCTTTCTTCCACGCCTACGCCTCCATCCATATGAAGGCCAATCAGATCATTAGCGCGACCGCTTTGAACCTCTTTGCCCCTGCACTTGCCGTCTTTGTCGCAAGGACGCTTTATCTGACAAGAAGAATCGTCATCAGCGGCAATTACAGAATCACTGCGGTTCCCGTTTTAAGCGAGATTTCTTTCATCGGTCCAATGTTTTTCACACGGGCCTACCTTTCAACCTATATCGGAGTGGTCCTTTTCATCGTTCTCACAATCATCCTCTATAAGACAAGACTCGGCCTGAGAATCCGCAGCTGTGGGGAAAATCCGCATGCCGCCGATGCCCTCGGGGTCAACATCTACAAGATAAGGTATGTCGGCGTTCTTGTATCCGGGGCGCTCGCCGGTATGGGCGGCGTTGTCTTCGTATTGAGTTTCGCCACCCGTTTCGATGGAACCGTCATCGGCTTTGGCTTCCTCGCCCTCGCGGTACTCATCTTCGGTCAATGGCATCCGGGCAAGATCATCCTGGCCGCGCTTTTCTTCGCAGCGGTAAGAGTCGTATCCAGCACCTACTCAAGCATTCCATATTTAAGGGACGCCGCACTTCCTGCGGAAATTTACAGGATGCTTCCTTATATCGCGACCCTCATCGCCCTCGCCATCGTTTCGAAATCATCGCGTGCACCACGCGCCGCCGGTGAACCCTATGACGCCGGGAAACGCTAAGGCAAAAACTCCTTCCAAGCCCTTATCCGAGGGCTTGGTTTTTTATGGTCATAATTATTTACAAACTGACAACCCTATGGTAATATATAAGTTGTAAAGAGTTGTCAAATTGAGAACGAAGGTGACGATATGGTTAACAAGGAATCCCGCTACCAAAACATCGCTTACGAGATCGCAAAGCGGGTCGTGGCGGGAAGAATAGAAGAAGGCGACAAGTTACGGGGACGCTCCGTGCTTGCCGGTGAGTTCGAGGTATCAAGCGAGACCATAAGGAAAGCGATGCGACTGCTTGAGAATCTCGGTGTGGTCGAGGTCGTACAACGCAGTGGTATCTATGTGATCTCGAGCAAAGCGGCCGAACTTTATGTCGAACAGCACCGCAAGCAAAGCGAATCACACCGGCTTTTCTCCGATACACAGGAACTTTTGAAGGAATCGGCGAAAGTGCAGAAGATGCTTGAGAGCCACATCAAGCGTTTGCTGGAAACATCGAAGAACGAGGTCTTTCCGTTTGACTTTTTCACTTTCAAGCTCCAAAAGACCGACGAACACCTAGGTAAGAGCCTGAAAGACATCCAGTTCTGGAATGAGACTTATGGTCTTGTCCTCGCACTCGAGGCTGATGGTGATCTCTATCAGGCGCCGAATCCAAAATGGCCACTGGAAGAAAACATGATTCTTTATGTGCTCGGCGATGATAATGTCAAAAGAAGAACGCTTTCATTATTCCGGCCCCAAGGCGATATCAGTTAGACCCCCTTAATGAAGCGGTTGATTCTGTCTGACAAAGTCCGATTATCTTCCTTTACAAACTGACAACCCTATGATAGTATATAGGTTGTAAAAGCATTAAATTTTAAAAAACTGATAACATAGGAGTGAAACATTATGAAATTAATCAAAAGGCTTGTCTTGGTTTCAGCGTTATTAACCATGATCTTTGCTGTTGCCGCGTGTGAATACGAGACAGATGAAATCACACTCGGCGAAGGTGACTGGGAAAGTAACGAATTCCACAACCAGATTACCAGGTTCATTATTGAATACGGATACGGCATCGATGTCAATATCGACACAGTCGACACCGCACTTTTGGTCCAAGGACTGAGAGAGGGCACCATCCATGTCAACATGGAAATGTGGGGCGACAATATCCCGACTTTCCAGGATGACCTCGATCAAGGTTATTATGAAATCGTTTCCGTCAACTTCGATGACAACTATCAAGGTCTCTACATTCCTCAGTATCTTGCCGAACAGCATGAGGGCCTGAGAACCATTCAGGATCTGCCTGAATACAAACATCTCTTCCCGGACCCCGAAGTCAGCAACTGGGACCCTGAAGTCCATCAAGCGGTTGTCCACGGCGGACCATCAGGATGGGCGGTCACCAATTTCCTGCAGACGAAATTCGAGAATGAAGATCTCTACCCCGGTCTTGTGGAACATTTCGTGTTCAGGCCTTCAGAATCAACCACGCTTCTCAACACCACCATGCTTTCCGCTTATGAAGATGAAGAGCCATGGGTCGGCTATAACTGGGAACCTACCTGGATTCTAGGTCAGCTGGACATGCTCCTGCTGGAAGATGAATACGAGTACGATGCCGACACCGGTGCCGGGAACCCGCCGACACAGGACGTCACCGTAGTCGTAACCGCGGATTTCGAGTCCGACTATCCTGAAATCCATGCCTTCCTCAGCAACTATGAGACATCGTCCGCAATCACCGCCGACGGTCTTGCCTATATGCAGACCGAGGATGCGTCAACAGAAGAAGCAGCACGCTGGTGGCTACGCGAGTATGAAGACCTCTGGAGCAACTGGGTTACTGAAGATGCTCATACAGCAATCATGGACGCTTTAGACACTTACGATGACTAACAATTTGTCATTGACTGGTAGAAAATACAGCGTGACGCCACGCTGTATTTTCTTTAATCAAAGTCAACAAGACAATCACATTATGAAAGGAGAAATAACATGTTAGACTTTTTGATTGAATTCCCCGAGTGGCTGATGTTCAACTTCAGTGACTTCATCGATCGCGCCTTCGTCTGGTTCAGATCGACATTCTCATTCCTGTTCGAATTCATCCGGACTGTACTCTTGCGCTCGCTCGACTCGGTCGCCGCGATCTTGAACAGTACACCGTGGTTCATCTGGGTACTCGCGATCGCCGGCTATTACGCCATTGATTATTTCACAAAACGTAAGGGCATCGCCTGGCTCACCGTGGCCGGTGTCCTCGTCCTTTGGCTCATCTATTATAACGCCATTCTCATCAATCCCCACTTTGTACAGATGGTACGCGAGATGGAGAGTATTCCCTGGTGGTTCATCGAACAACCGCGCACACCATGGACCATCTATATCGTTCTCGTCTTTCTGGGCGCCTATTCGCTCACGGAATGGAAGACCGCACTGCTCCTATCGGTTCTCTTATTTCTGATTGGTGCGTTCGGTGTATGGGATGCGATGGTCTACACACTCGGCATCATCGTCATCAGTGTATTCATCAGCTTCATCATCGGGCTGCCTCTAGGGATCCTCATGGCGAAATCACTCGTCGTTGAAAAAATCCTCAGGCCGATTCTCGACCTCATGCAGACGATTCCCTCGTTCGTCTATCTGATTCCGGCGGTCATGCTCTTCCAGCAGGGACGGGTACCGGCAACTTTCGCGACCATCATCTATTCCGTTCCACCGCTGATCAGATTGACATTCCTGGGTATCCAGAACATCGAGTCAGATGTCGTCGAAGCGGGCGAAGCATTCGGTTCGACACCAAGACAGATGCTATTCAAAATCGAGATTCCACAGGCCCTATCCACCATCGCGACCGGACTCAACCAGACAACAATGATGGCTGTGGCCATGGTTGTCATCGCTTCACTGATCGGCGCGGACGGTCTCGGCCGTATCGTCTTGATTGCGAACAGACAAATCCAGATCGGTGAAGGTTTCACCGCCGGCTTTGCCATTGTATTCCTTGCCATCATTCTCGATAGGCTGCTTCAGGGTATGGCCAACAAACTAGAGTATTCGGAGGCTGGTATCGATGAGTAAGAAAGAAAACAGCAAAGAAAAAAACAAAGAAAACAAGAATAAGAACGAAGAATCCAAACTCATGAGCGAGAAACACAACGAGCCGGTCGTGACCGATGACAAGGATATTCGCGTTGAAGACGTGAGCGTCATCTTCGGGACGAAAAAACAGCGTCAAGAGGCCTTGGAGCTGCTTGATGAGATGAGCCCGGACGAAATCCGGGAGAAAACCGGCGCCACCGTCGCTGTCAAGAAAGTCAATTTCCACATCCAAGAAGGCGAGATGTTCGTCATTGTGGGTCTTTCGGGAAGCGGAAAGAGTTCCTTCATCAGGACCCTCAACCTCCTGAACAAACCCGCTACCGGAACCATCAGAATCGGTGACCGCAAGGTCCAGGACATGACCAGTGAAGAACTTCGCAAATTCAGAAGAAACGATATCTCGATGGTCTTTCAGCATTTCGGCCTGTTTACGCACCGAAGTGTCATGGGGAATGTCGAATATCCGCTCGAAGTCCAGGGCATCGAGAAGAAGAAGCGTCGTGAAAAGGCGATGGAAGCCATCAAGATGGTCGGTCTCGACGGCTGGGAGTTCCATATGCCAAGTCAGCTTTCGGGCGGGATGCGACAGCGTGTCGGCCTTGCCCGCGCACTCACCAACGATCCCTCCATCCTTCTGATGGACGAGCCCTACAGTGCGCTCGACCCGCTTATCAGACGCGAGATGCAAAACGAGCTTCTCAAACTGGAAGACCAGATGGACAGGACCATCGTCTTCATCACGCATGACATGAACGAGGCTTTCCGACTGGGCGACCGCATCGCTTTGATGAAGGATGCGCAAATCGTCCAAATCGGCACCCCGACGGAATTCTTTGACAAACCCGCCAACGATTACGTCCGTGATTTCATCGCCGATGTCGACAAGACCCGGATTCTCAAAGTCCGAAGCATCATGGTCAAACCGACCTTCAAGGCGAAACCCGGCGATTCAAGAAGCGAAGTGAGCAAGAAGGTCAAAGACAATGACATGCAGTTCGTCTATGTCGTTGATAACAACAACAAACTCCTCGGTTACATCGAACGGGAGACCCTCGAAGAATCCAAAGCCAAGAAGATCGACAAGCTCATCAAGGACGATCACACGGTGATCGAACGGAATGCTTATCTTTCAGAGGCTTGGCCGAAACTCAAAGAATCGACCTATGACCTTCCGGTCGTCGATTCAAGAGGCCGTTTGCGAGGAATTCTCGATTACGACCTCGTTGTTGAAGCGCTTGCTTAGACATTTCATCATTTCTGATGAACACTCCTTCAGACAAAGGCCACCTTCATTGGTGGTCTTTTTTTTGAAAAATAGCGGCCAGATTTTCACAATCATCATTATGATCATGCCGTTTCAGACGGCTGTGTTCAGGCTTCGATTTTTTTATGGGCTTAATCGTTTTACACATTAAAACTCGTATGATAGCATAAAGTTGAAATAGTATAAAATCAAATTCTGATTATAGGAGTGAATCAAATGAGACTATTGCGAAGGCTGACCATTGTGGCAGCACTACTCACACTCGTGGTCGCGGTGGCCGCATGCGAGTACGAGACCGAGGAGATCACACTCGGCGAAGGCGACTGGGAAAGTAACACCCTACACAACGAAATCGCCCGCGTCATCATCGAAGAAGGATACGGTATTCCGGTGAATGTCGACATCGTCGACACGCCGCTTCTAATCCAGAGCTTAAGAGAAGGCACCATCCACGCCTGGTTGGAAGTGTGGACCGACAATATGCCCACTTATGATGACGATCTGGACGCCGGTCATTATGAAGAGGTGTCGGTCAACTACGATGACAACTATCAGGGGCTTTACATCCCGCAGTATCTCGCCGATGAGCATCCCGGACTGAGAACCGTCCAGGACCTTCCGGACTATAAACACCTGTTCCCGGACCCGGAGGTCACCGGATGGGACCCCGAAATCCACGAGGCGCTTGTCCACGGCGGCCCATCCGGATGGGCCGTCACGGATTTCCTGCAGTCGAAATTCAGTAACGAAGAGCTCTATCCCGAACTTGTCGAGCATTTCGTGTTCAGACCGGCCGAATCGACCACCCTGCTAAACACCACCCTCATATCGGCCTATGAGGATGAAGACCCATGGGTCGGATACAACTGGGAACCGACTTGGATCATGGGACAACTCGACATGTTCTTACTGGGCGATGAACACGATTATGACCCGGACACCGGTGCGGGCATGATTCCGACTCAGGATGTCACCGTCGTTGTCACCGCCGGGTTCCAGGAGGATTATCCGGGCGTCTATGATTTCCTGAGTAACTATAAGACTTCGGCCGAGCTCACCGCCGAAGGACTCGCCTACATGCAGACCGAGGATGCCTCGGCTGAGGAAGCGGCCCGCTGGTGGCTCATCGAGTATGAGGACCTCTGGAGCGAATGGGTGAGCGAGGCCGCCTACGATGCGGTCATCGCCGCCTTGAACGAATAATCTGACGAACTGAACCTTCTCAACGCGTACAAGAAAACAGAAAAAGGACTGCCTCGGCAGTCCTTTTTCTTGAAATTGTGGAAAATCGTGATGAAACGCTATATAATATTCATGCAAAAGGAGGCGTTTCACGATGAAAAATCTAAACAGAGATATCTTGGTTTCAGTGATTTTCACCTTTATCGCCTATCTCGTTGTGGGTGGGATTGTGATTTCAGGATTGATCGGCGACTTCGGATCAGTGACTGAAAGGATGTTGTTTTACGGCTTTCCGTTTTCGCTTCTGGCGATTTTCTTTTCCAGAACCGCAGTGCGCGTGGAAATCGATGAACAAAACGCAACGGCCATTCAACGTAGTTTCCTAGGGGCGCTCGCCCTCTCGGTTCTTTCTTTGATCATTCTCATCGGGAGTCTTTTCGCAGGATGATTTTCACACAGCGATGTCGTTGTATTCATCGGACTGTTCGAAAGCCTTGACCACGTAAGAACAGGATGGGCGGATCTTGAGGTTGTTCTTTCTCGCATAGTCCGCGAGCCGGTCGAGAAGCTTTTTCGCGATGCCCTGTCCGCGGAGACTCGGATCGACGAAAGTGGATTTTGCGACAATGGTGTTTTCATCCTCTTTTTCGAATGTGATTTCACCAACCGCTTCATTGTTCTCGTTTTCGATATAGAACCGGTTCTCACCTTGTTTGATTTCCATAAGATCACTCCTCGTTCATAAGATACTTTCATTATAATCCCTCATTGTTTGTGCTGACAACCGATGTACACTAAATTCTTGACTTATCAACAAAGCCGGATTATAATCAATTATGTATTCATTACAATTTTAAAACGATTACAATTGGAGTGAGACCATGCAACAATACAGTGAGATTCTGAGAAGCTATGACATCAATCCTTCCTATACACGGCTGCTGATCTATCAGTACCTTAAGGAAGTGCGGTCCCATCCGACCGCAGAAGAGATCTACCGTGCAATCCTGGGCACCTTGCCCACGCTTTCCAAGACAACCGTCTACAACACGCTTCATCTTTTTACCGAGAAACATCTCGCCACCATGATCATGATGGACGAGAACGAGACACGCTATGACCTGATCACCAAGCCGCACGCCCATTTCAAGTGCATGAACTGTTCAAAGATTTTCGACGTGGCCATCGAACCACCGGCCATCGACGCCGCGTTTTTGAAAGACTACATTGTCGAAGATGCGCAGCTTCTTTACCGGGGCTTCTGTCCCGAGTGCAAGAAAACACTTTAAAACAGAAGGGATGACTCGTATGGAAACCGAAAAAGATTCTGTCATTGTCCAAATGCCCATGCTTGGTGACGACGCGCCTTCATTCGAAGCCGAAAGCACCCAGGGTAGGATTGTCTTCCCGAGAGATTACCGTGGGTCCTGGGTGATTTTCTTCTCCCATCCCGCTGACTTCACGCCCGTCTGCACGACCGAGTTCATGATGTTCGCCAAGATGCAAAGCGAGTTCAAGGATCTCAATACCGAACTCATCGGTCTATCGGTCGATTCGCTTCAGTCCCACATCGCTTGGATCAGGACCATCCACGAGAAGATAGAATACAAGGATATAAAGCATATCGATATCAACTTCCCCCTAATTGAGGATATCCGGATGAATGTCGCGAGAAAGTACGGAATGATCCAGCCCAATCAATCTGACACCAGAGCCGTCAGAGCGGTTTTCATCATCGATCCTCGCGGTAAGATCAGGACCATTCATTATTATCCGCTTTCAACCGGTCGGAATTTCGATGAGTTGAAACGGGTCCTGACCGCCCTTCAGAAAACAGACAACGAAGACGTGCTGACGCCGGCCGACTGGCGTCCGGGCGATGATGTCATGCTGCCCGTTCCGCCGAATAACAAGCTCGCCGAGCGGCGGATGCAAGAAACACAAGAAGGTGTCCACTGCCTCGAGTGGTTCATGTGCCTCAAAAAAGACGGATAATTTCAAAAAAGCTACCTTGCGCCCTTACAAGGTAGTTTTTTCATTGTCATTGTGATACAATTAATATGATTCGAGAAAAGGAATGATCCCTATGAAAGAAACCTTCAAAAACGGCACCAAGACATTTTCCTACCTGTTCGACACCACCGATTACAAACGCCAAGAAACGGTGCTCAAATATTTTCTGATGATTGTCATGTTGCCGCTGCATGTATTCTTGTTTGTCGTCATCAGCGTCTTTTTCCTGATTGAAAGACTGTTCGCGTATGTGTTCCGCTTTTTCATCGCCATCCAATCCTTTCTTTTCAAGAAGCGCGCCGCACAACAAAGAGCCTTCAGAAAACTTTTCACTTTGGCAAGCGTATTGGTCTTCATTGTCTTTCTTCCCTTCCTGCTTGTCTATTACCTGAGTATGCTGATCAAGGTAATCGGCAAGAGTCTCATGAAAAAAGTGCTTTTCGCCATGGATTTTTCAAATCAATTAAAACCCCAAGAAGTCCATATCTTCGATGATGTCTCCATCCACTCTCAGATGAAGATGAGCGGGATGATGAAGGATTTGAGCAACACCGAGGCCCTCGGCGGCGCGATCCAGGAAATCCTGAGCCAGATGGAACATCTCGAGGACGACCCCAAGAAGTCGAAGAAATGAACCCTTTTTCCTTTGATCATAACGAAGCGACATCGCCGAATGGAGTGACCGTATGTACGAATCCTATAAGAAGCTGTTAGAAAGCGAGGATACCCTTTCGTGGATCGAATGGGCCGAAACCGTCAAAAAAGATGATATCGAGACATTCAAGACGCTGTTCGACCCGAGCGACGATGCGCACATGTTCGATCCCATCGAACTCGCGATCGCCTATGACGCCGAACGTATCTTCCACTTTCTGATCAGCACCTATGACTACTCCGATTTCTACAACCAGGTGGATTTTTCTCTGCTCATCCTCCTTTTAATCTTCGAACACGAGCACTTCCTGCTGATGGCGCTTGAATCCTTCGAATTTCCGCCAGAGCATTATCTCCATATGTATGAATACATCATCACCCACAAAGACGTCGATTATTTCAAACAGTTCTACCGGCATTATCCGGTCGCTGCCGACCAGCACAAGGATCTGTTGCGTCTTTCACTCAACAACCATGACATATTCCTCTATCTGAGCGGTCTTGAAACCATGGAAGCGTTGCTTCGGGATGAAGATGTCATGTTCGATATCATTAGTTTCCATCCTCAGTTGCTCGCACTGCTTGTGGATGTCGAGGATGTGCGTGATTATATCGATACCGAGCTGTTCATGAATGTCTTGCAACTGGAGAATCTCGCGGATTTCAAAAAAGTCCTCGCTTTCCTGCTGAACCGGGGCTGGGACATCAATGAAGAGAACGATTTCGGTCTCACCCTGTTCCACCAGGCGCTGCGTTATGCGAAAGAAGCGGGCTATGTCGAAATGTTGGTCACCTTCGGTGCCGACACCACCGCCAGGACATCGATGGGCTTTCCCCCTGCACATCAATTGCTGCTTCGCGATTCACAGTTCACGCTGGCGCTCACCGAGATCGTCGACTTCAACGCCCGTGACAACATCGGTTACACCCTGCAGGACTATGATGCGATGATGCGCGAGGAATCGCTCAATCACTTCGATATCCTGAATGTCGTGAAGCTGATTTTGAACATGGATGAAAGCTATCTCTATGAACTGAGTGAAGACGATTTCTATCATCTCGCCGCTCTGCACGGCATCGAAGTCTTCGCCCCCTACATCACGCTTCTTTCCGTAGAAAGCCCGGACATCAAGGAACGCTACCGACGT
Organism: Mollicutes bacterium; assembly: GCA_003555335.1. The sequence continues at coordinate 43,284 of PWHD01000049.1, forward strand.
GAACTGTCTGAGATGGATTTTTCCGCATTCGATATCATTCCGCTCAAAGATTTGTTTCCGGGAAAATTTCCCCACGACATCAACAAGACGCTCCATCTCGAACTGGATTTTCTGGACATCACCGAAACGAAAATCGAGCACTTCAAAACGTTCGCTGCCGCTCACGATACCATACTCGTCATCGAAAGCGAAGGTGAAGCGCTCAATCACCGCGGCCAGATCGTCTATGAGATCACGCCATCCGGTGACATCACCAAAAAAGCCGTGGTCTACAGCCACCTTGTCGACGTCTACTACCTCAACTACTATTACGAAATCCCCCTCGTGAACATCACTTACAGACCCGACCCCAAGAAACCGATGCGTTTTTTGAACTGAAACAAGCACATGACCGCAACACAAAAAACAAGAAAAGAAGAGGTTATTATGGCCCTGGAAAACAGAAGTATCGCACTGTTGATCGATGCGGAGAACATCTCTCCTAAATACATCGAAATCATCATCGACGAAGCCAACAAATACGGTAAAATCAACTACCGGAGGGTTTACGGAGACTGGACCACCCAGAATCTGAAAGCATGGAAAGAAAAAATCAACGAATTCGGACTCACCCCTGTCCAGCAATACGCCTACACCGCCGGCAAAAATGTCAGCGACTTCACCCTGATCATCGAAGCGATGGACATTCTTTATTCGGGCAAGGTCGACAGCTTCTGTCTCGTTACCAGCGACAGTGATTTCACCAAGCTTGTCACCAGATTGAGAGAAGATGACATGTTCGTCTTCGGCATGGGCGAATCCAAGACACCGATCAGTCTTGTCAACTCGTGTGAATCCTTCTCTTATCTCGACAAGATGCTCGCCGACACCATCGAGGAAAAAGAGAAACCGAAACCGAAAAAGACAACAAAGAAAACCTCACCCGAAACCCCGCCGAAAACCCAAAGCAGCATCACACCGCTTTCAAGAATCGAAAGCGAACTCAAAAACATCATCCGGACCAATGCCGAAGATGATGGTTGGGCCTACTGGAGCATCGTGGCGAATCTCCTTCAGAAGAAGTTCCCCGGTTTCCACCCGAGAAACTACGGACCGAACATCAAACCGCTCACCTTCTTCAAGCAACACAAGGGGTTCGCTGTGAAGATCGAAAACAAAGTCGCCTACATCAAAATCAAGGACTGACAAGGAGGTCCCCATGATGAAAAAGACCTGGAAAAGCGAAACAATGTCAAAAGGAATCCTCGCCGCCCTCATCTTCATCGGAAGCCTGTTCGGTTTCCTCCTATTCTTTCTGATCGCCCGGGCCATCAACGGCCCCGAGGAATGGATGATCGTCGAGGAATCCCTGCTACAGAGCATTCTCATTTTCTATTTCTTCGGCCTCATCCTGTCGGCTGTCCATCTCGTCAAGGATTATCGCCGCTACAACGGGCTAAAACTCACGATGGACAACGGCGTCATCCACTTCGAAAAACCGGATCAATCCGACAAGACCCACTCCTTGAAGGAACTGAGATACTTCAAGTCCTTCAGCCCGCTTTACAGCCTCTTCCGATATTGCAAGGTCGTGCTGCACTTCAAGAACCCGCAGGACCACAGGCGCTCCCAGCAGATCATCCTGATCAGAAACGATGCGGAGAAGGCGTTCGTCAAATCCTTGCAGGAAGAACAGAAGAAAGCGCCCAAGACGGACAAATGATGATTTCCGCGGGCAGGCCTGAGTTTTATCGGGCGGTCCGCGTTTTTATTGATTAATACCCAAGAAACCGAACGAAAAGGAGTCCGACGATGAAGAAAAACGATGTCCTGAGCAAAATCAGAACCAATTTCACCAAACAGGTCCAAAGCGACCAGACGCTGAAGAACGCCTATCTGCTCGTCCATTCGGACAAACACGAGATCCATCTCAAGATGGCCGAAGGCAACGGCGCCGACGGGCCGCTTCATGAAGACCAGCCCAACTACCTCGCGAGTGTCGGAAAGCTCTACACTTCGACTTTGACCGGCATCCTCCATGATGAAGGCAGTCTTTCTTTCGACGATGCCATGCGCGACCATCTCGACGATGACTTCTATGCCGATCTACATGTCCTTGAGGGTGAAAACCACACGGCGTCGATCAAAATCCATCACCTTCTGAACCACACCTCGGGCCTCTACGACTGTTTCTGGCCGATGGTGGACAAAATCATCCACGACCAAAAGACAACAATGTCCGTCAAAGACGTGCTCCGCTGGGGCAAGGAAAACAAAAAACCGGATTTCAAGCCTGGGGAAGGCTTCAGCTACACCGACACCAATTACTACCTACTCGGGCTGATCATTGAGAAAGTTACAGGCATGAGCCTTCCAGAAGCGCTCAGACACCACATCTTCGAACCGCTCGGCATGAAACATTCCCATATGCTGCACCATGACCGTCCGATGGAAGAAAGCGACTACCCAATCGCCGATTTCCTGATTCGGGGTGTCAACCTTACGCCGGTCGAAGCCTACGGAACGATTGACTTCGGTGGCGGCTGCGTGGTGAGCACCCTTGAAGAACAGCTGACTTTCATGCGGGCGCTCAAAGAAAACCGTCTGCTTCGCGAGGAAACCTTCACCCGTATGAAAAATGATACACGCAGATTTTCCGTTGGCATCGCCTATGGTTACGGTATCATGAGCTTCGTCACGGTGCCGGTGCTCATGCCGAAACGCTTCAACATGTGGGGCCATCCCGGGGTAACCGGTGCCTTTTCCTTCTATCATCCGACGCTTGACACCTATGTAATCGGCACTTTCAACAATGCCGATTATGCGAACAAAGGTGTTCGCTTCGCCTTGTTCAAAGTCATCAATCTCTTGCTCAAGCTGAAATAGAAAACGCCGCGTTTGCGGCGTTTTTTCACATCATGGGGCCGGGCATGGCCAATGGCTGTTTGTCGTCCTCCGAGACATCGCAGACGGCGACTTCGGTGGTGATGAACATCGCGGCGATGCTCGCTGCGTTTCTGACCGCGCTTCTGGTCACCTTGGTCGGATCGATGATGCCGGCTTCGAGCAGATTCACCCAAAGGCCGCGTTTGGCATCGAACCCCTCATCGTTGTCGAGGGTTTTTTGTTTGGCGAGAATCTCATCGCCGTCGAAACCGGCGTTCTCGGCGATCTGATGGATTGGCTGCAGAAGTGCGGAGAGGACAATGTTCATCCCCTTTTGGATATCGACGGTCTCGTCTTTGAGCGTCTCTTTGAGTTCGTTGTGGACACCGACAAGCACGGCGCCGCCCCCGAGGACGATACCCTCTTCGACCGCGGCTTTGGTGGCATTGAGCGCATCTTCGATACGGTGTTTTTTCTCCTTCATCTCGGTCTCGGTGGTCGCACCGACTTTGATGATGGCGACGCCGTCGGTGAGTTTGCCGAGACGCTTTTTGAGTTGTTTGACCTCATAGTCCGAATCGGTGTTCTCAATCTGTTTGCGGATCTCGTCCACGCGTTCGTTCAACGCATCAGTGTCACCGGCACCCTCCAAGATCGTGGTCGCATCCTTGCTCACGATGATTTTTTTCGCCTGGCCTAGATCTTCGGTGGTTGCGTCTTTCAGCTCCATACCGAGATCCTTGGCATAGAAGGTCGCACCGGTGGTGATGGCGATGTCGCTTAACATCTCTTTTTGTTTGTCGCCGAAACCGGGTGCTTTCGTGGCGACGACGTTGAATGTTCCGCGGAGTTTGTTGACGACGAGTGTGCTCACGACCTCGTTTTCGATATCGTCGGCGATGATGAACAGGGGTTTGTTGCTTTCAACGACTTGTTCGAGCACCGGCAGAATGTCTTTGATGGTCGAGATTTTCTGGTCGGTGATCAGGATATTGGCGTTTTCAAGCACAACTTCCATCTTTTCCCTGTCACTGACCATGTAGGGCGAGACGTAACCCTTGTCGTACTGCATCCCTTCGACAAGTTCGAGTTCGGTATCGAATCCCTGGGATTCATCGACGGTGATGACGCCATCCTTGCCGACCTTGTCCATCGCCTTGGCGATGATGTCGCCGACTTCGCGGCTGCCACTCGAGATGCTCGCGACACTCGCGATATCGGAACTTGTTTCAATCTTGCGTGATTTATCCAATATTTTATCGGAAACCGCTTTGCTCGCTTTGTCGATTCCTTCTTTGAGAAGGACCGGATTGGCGCCCTTGTCTACCGCACGCACGCCGCTATGAATCATGGACTGAGCGAGTAGAGTGGCGGTGGTTGTGCCGTCGCCGGCGGTGTCGTTGGTGTTCGAAGCGACTTCCTGGACGAGTTTCGCGCCCATGTTCTCAAATGGATCTTTCAGGTCGATTTCCTTGGCGATGGTCACACCATCATTGGTGATCAACGGAGAGCCGCCTGATTTTTCCAATATGACATTGCGACCTTTCGGTCCAAGTGTGACATTGACCGTGCTGGCCAGTTTGTCGACGCCGTCAACCATGCGTTGACGTGCTTTTTTCGAGTAGATGATCTCTTTACTCATTGTCTTCAACCTCCAATACAGCGATGATGTTCTCCTCGGAAACTATCAGGTACTTCTCGCCACCGATCTCGACGTCCGTCGAGGCGAATGACTTGTAGACCACGGTGTCGCCTTCCTTCAATGTCACCGGTTTATCCTTCGTACCGGGTCCGACAGCGATGACTTTCGCGGTGTTCGGGCTCGACTCCTCGCCACCGGTGAGAATGATGCCGCTTTTCGTCGTTTTTTGCGGCGTCTGTGATTGCAGAACAACATTATCATGCAATGGTTTGAGCATGATCCTACCTCCTTATGAGTGAAATATTCAGTTCTTTTGGCACTCAGACATAGTGTCTGCTAATAAAAATATACAAAATATTTTTTCCGTTGTCAAGATGTCGATTTCACTTTCTAAAAATTTTGAAAGGTCTTTGTTAAGACGCTTCAATGAGTATGCCATAAAAACTTCGCAAGACTGCTTTCTTGCAAAGATGACCGGCATCTCCTATAATCAAGGTGAGTGTCCTTAGAACAATGCGCTTGATTTTAACACACCGTTTTCGATCAAACTCTTATCTATGGACAGATGACATTTGACAGATGCACGGGAAGGGGAAAACCAATGTATGATTTCATCATCATCGGCGCCGGAATAACCGGGACGATGATTGCAAGGGAACTTTCGCGCTACAAGACAAGCGTTCTTGTTCTTGAGAAGGAAAATGATGTAGGGAACCACGCGACGCTGGCCAACAGCGCCATCTTACATAGCGGCCATGATCCGAAACACGGAACCATGAAAGCCCGCTTCTGTGTCGAGGGCAACCGTCTTTATGACGACCTTGAAGCCGAACTGGGCATTCCCATTCTCAAAACCGGTGGCCTTGTGCTTGCCAAGAGCGAAGAAGAGACGCGGATATTGAAAAAGCTGAAGAAAAACGCCGAAGCGAACAAGGTCCCTGGTGTCTGTCTTCTCGGCCGTGAAAGCCTTCTTGAAAAAGAAAGGCGTATCAGTGATGCGGTCGTGATGGGCCTCGAAGTGCCCACCACCAGTGTCACCTATCCATGGGAGGTCGCACTGCGGGCGATGGAGAACGCCATCGATAACGGCGTGGAATTCGAAAAGAATGAAACCGTCAGGGCTATTGAAAGAACCGGTGATAGCCTCTCTGTAAAAACACGGAACCATACTTACAAAGCGAAGACGGTCATCAATGCCGCCGGGGCTTTCGCCGGCGAAATCGCCGCCATGATTGAAGACCGGGTTCCCTATACCGTGACACCTCGCCGTGGTGAATACCTCGTTCTCGACCGCCGTGTCAAGGGGTTCATCTCCCACACCCTCTATCCGGTCCCCGGTAGGAAAGGCAAGGGGACGCTGCTTGTTCCTCAGGTCCATGGAAACATCCTGATCGGACCGACCAGCGTCTTCCAAGACGCTCTGGATGAGGCGCCCACAACCGCAGACGGCTTGGCGGAGATCAGAAGAAAGGCAAACAAACTTGTCAGCGACATCCCTTTCGACAAAGTCATCAGGACTTTCGCCGGTATCCGCGCCTCGATCGATAAAAAGGATTTCCATATCGCCCGTTCGAAAGAAGAAACGGACTTCATCCACGTTGCCGGCATCGATTCGCCCGGTCTCACCGCCGCCCCCGCCATTGCGAAATACGTCGTCGAGACGATCATCATGAAAAAGACACCGCTCGAAAAAGACCCCGGTTTCAATCCGAAAATCAAAACCGTCACCATGTATCATGACATGGACGCAGCGGCACGCAACGCCGCGTTTCAGTCCGATGACCGCTATGGCCGCGTCGTCTGCAAGTGCGAGATGGTGACCGAAGCGGATCTCATCAACCATATCAGGCGCCCCCTCGGCGCCGATTCGGTGAAAGCCCTCAAGAAAAGAGCCCGTATCGGAAGCGGACTCTGCCAGGGCGGATTCTGTGAACATGAGGCGGTAAGGATTCTGGCGGAGACCCTCGGTAAAAAGATGACCGGAATCGATTATTACGCAAAAGACACACCCGTGCTCTTGAAAGACACGAAGGCGCCATCATGAGCACTTATGACATCATCGTCATCGGCGGCGGCGCCGGTGGTCTTGCCGCTGCGCAGGCGGCCGCTGCGAATAAGACGAGCGTACTGCTCATCGAAAAGGACGCCCGCTTGGGCGGAATCCTGAATCAGTGCATCCATAATGGTTTCGGACTGCACCATTACAGGGAGGAACTCACCGGTCCGGAATACGCGGAAAAAGCGATTGATGAACTCACCGATAAGACGCTGAACATCCGTCTGAACACCACCGTCACGAAACTGAACAAGGAGGAGGATCGGTTCTTTGTGACCTACATGAACAAGGAAGAAGGCGAACGCACCGTCACGGCCGGCGCCTGCGTCCTGACTACCGGTTCCTATGAACGCACCCGGGGCGCCATCGCCCTTCCTGGTACCCGTCCGAGGGGCATCATGACCGCCGGCAGCGCGCAGCGCTACATCAACATCGACGGCTACATGGTCGGTAAAAGGATTCTCATTCTCGGTAGCGGCGACATCGGTCTGATCATGGCCAGAAGGCTGACACTCGAAGGCGCCGAGGTGGTGGGTGTCGCAGAGCTTCTGCCGCATGCGAGCGGTCTCACCCGCAACATCGTGCAATGCCTCCATGACTTCGATATTCCGCTTTATCTCTCCCACACCGTGACCGATATCAAAGGCAAAGAAACGTTGGAAAGCGTGACCCTGAGCGCGATCGATGCGAAAGGACGACCCAAAAAAGACAGCGAGAAACATTTCGATGTGGACACCCTCTTGCTGTCGGTCGGGCTGATTCCCGACACAAAAACCTTCGACGGTATCACTTTCAAAGAAGATCCCCGTACCGGCGGCGCCTATGTCGATCAACACTTCGAGACCTCCGTCTCCGGGCTTTTCGCTTCGGGCAACGCGCTTCATATCCACGACCTGGTGGACTTCGTGACCGAAGAGAGTCTAATCGCCGGAAAAGCCGCGAACCGCTACGTCCATCGTCTGAAGAACAAAAAGAAGAACCACATCCGCGTCAATCCGGGAGAGGGAATCGACTACGTGCTCCCGCAGCGCATCGATACCACTTCAAAGAAGCACCCCGTCACCTTCAGTTTCAGGGTCAAAGAAGAAAATGCGCAAGCCACTTTGAGACTGTGTCAGGGTGAGCGCGTCATTCTCGAGAAGAAAAGACGGTTTCTAACCCCACCCGAGATGGAACGACTGATTCTCCCTGTCAAAAAAACATTGGACGTAGAAACGCCGCTCACGCTTCATCTGGAGGTGGATGAGGGATGAAAAAGTCAATGATCTGCATCGCCTGTCCCGTCGGTTGTCATCTTGAAGTCGACGAATCGCTGAATGTGACCGGCAACCGCTGCAAGAAAGGCGAATCCTACGCGGTCGAAGAGATGACCAACCCGACCCGTATCCTCACAACCACCGTCGCCATCGACAGTCGACTGCAAAGACGCATCAGCGTCAAAAGCGCAGACCCACTGCCGAAAGCGAAACTTTTCGATTGCATGCCCGTCATCAACAAGGTTCGCCTCGACCCACCGGTAAAACGCGGTGATATCGTTGTCAGAAACATCCTGGACACCGGCACCGACATCATTGCCACACGCACCATCGAAGAATAGGCAGTCTTTAGAAACTCATAACTGCATGAAGATTTCAATACCGGGCAAAAGCGATCAAGGTTTTTACCTTGGACCGAGGTTCGGTGAAGATTTGCGGGCAAGTTTTGATTTGAAGATGGTACTATCGATGAAGCAACAAGGACGTCGTTCATGTTTCCGGCCAATGAAAACTATTGTAGGGCCGGTCGTCCGTTTTTCAAAAACCACGCCCAAAGCCCCTCCTTTCGGCTTTTGGCCCACACTTTTGTGGTTTTCGGTGGACAATCTCACACTGAAACTGGTAATATAGACATGGTTGAAACCGTTAAAGCATTACATGCACGCGGAAACATCGCCATTCAAAACTAGAGCTTTTTTGGCGCATTATGATAAAGGAGCATCCGACATGGGAAAATACATTATGGCCATCGACCAGGGCACCACAAGCACCCGCGCCATCATCTTCAATGAGAAAAGCGAAGTGGTCTCTGAAGCGAACAAGGAAATCGAACAGATCTATCCGAAACCCGGATGGGTCGAACACGACCCCAACTAGATTTGGCTTTCCACCCTGTCCGTCATCGCCAAAGCGCTTGTCGACCGGGATATCAAAGCCAGCGAGATCAGTGCCATCGGCATCACAAACCAGCGCGAGACCACCATCGTCTGGGACAAAGAGACCGGCAAGCCCGTCCACAACGCGCTCGTCTGGCAGTCGAGACAGAGCCAGACCATCTGTGACTCGCTGAAGACAGACGGCTACGAACCCCTCTTCAAATCGAAAACAGGCCTTCTTCTCGACCCGTACTTTTCGGGTACGAAAATAAAATGGATTCTTGACAATGTCAAAGGCGCGCGTGGGAAAGCGGAAAAAGGAGCGCTCCTTTTCGGCACCGTCGACAGCTGGCTCATCTACAAACTGACCGGCGGCAAGACCCACATCACCGACCAAACCAACGCATCGCGGACCCTCCTTTACAATATCCATGACCTCGAATGGGACGAAGAACTCCTCGAAATCCTCGAAATCAGTCCGTCGATGTTGCCCGAGGTCAAATCCTCGTCTGAAATCTACGGTCATACCGTGGCCCATCATTTCTTCGGTGAAAAGGTACCCATCGCCGGCATCGCAGGCGACCAGCAGGCGGCCCTGTTCGGACAGACCTGTTTCGAGAAAGGAAGCGTCAAAAACACCTACGGCACCGGCAACTTCATGCTGATGAACACCGGCGAGAGCCCCGTCGCATCCGATCACGGCCTGCTCACAACCATCGCCTGGGGCATCGACGACAAAATCACCTACGCCCTCGAAGGCAGTGTCTTCATCACCGGTTCCAGTGTCCAATGGCTCCGGGACGGTCTCAAGCTCATCGAAACGGCCGGTGAGACCGAAAACCTCTCGAAACGGCTCAAGAATAATGAAGGCGTCTATTTCGTCCCGGCTTTTGTGGGACTTGGCACACCGCACTGGGACACCGATGCCAGAGGCGCCGTCTTCGGCCTGACAAGAGGCGCGAAGAAAGAGCATTTCGCCAGGAGCGCCCTTGAAGCAATCGCCTATCAGTCCACCGATGTCCTAAGAGCGATGGAAGAAGACACCGGGCTTCCGATCAAGACCTTCAAAGTCGATGGCGGAGCGACCGTGAACGCTTTTCTGATGCAGTTTCAGTCCGACATTCTCGATATGGAAGTCGAACGCGCCGCCATCCAGGAGACCACCGCACTCGGCGCCGCTTACCTCGCGGGGCTCGCGACAGGTTTTTGGAAGAATCAGGACCACCTTGCCAAGGTCTGGAAAAAGGACAAGACCTTCAAACCACAGATGGACGGAAAAACCCGCGAGCGTCTCCTTGAAGGATGGCGCTGCGCCGTGGCGGCGACCAAGTCCTTCAAACCCCCGAAACCAGAATAAATTACCGTGCGCATTGACTTTTCATGGGTGATTGTCTATAATTGACTTGTCATATAACTAATCGAATAGAATCTTCAGGGCAGGGTGTAATTCCCGACCGGCGGTAAAGTCCGCGAGCTCACGCTGAATAGGTGCGATTCCTATACCGACAGTATAGTCTGGATGGAAGAAGATGAACCACGTGTTTTTTGACGCGTGAACTCATGTTTGAATCCGCGATTGCCCTGAAAAGGGCATTTTTTTTGGGAAAGGTGGTTCTATGCACATAAGATACATGAAAGAAGCGCTGAAACTCGCCGAAAAAGGAACGGGCTTCACAAATCCGAATCCGCTTGTCGGCGCCGTCATCTTGAAAGATGGCCGTGTGGTCGGTCGCGGCTATCATGAACGCTACGGAAAGGCGCACGCCGAAATCAACGCCCTCAAAGACGCCGGTCAGGAAGCCAAAGGCGCGACGATGTATGTCACACTCGAGCCCTGCTCGCACCACGGCAAGACCCCGCCCTGCGCCGAAGCCATCATCAAAAGCGGCATCAGGAAAGTCGTGATTGCTTCGAAGGACCCCAATCCGCTGGTGTCCGGACGAGGCATCAGAATGTTGAAAAACGCGGGTATCGACGTCATCACGGGTATCCTCGATGCGGAAAACCGACGGCTGAACACCTTCTTTTTCCATCACATGGAAACCGGAAAGCCTTATGTGCTCATGAAGACCGCGATGAGCGCCGACGGTAAAATCGCGACAAGAACCCATGACTCCAAATGGATCAGCAATGAGAAATCCCGTGAATTCGTACACGAACTCAGACACCGCATGCAAGCCATCATGGTCGGTGCCGGAACCGTCATCCATGACAATCCCCACCTGACTTCCCGCCTGGGCGGAAGAAAGGTCAGTCAGCCGGTTCGCATCATTCTCGACACCTGCGGAGAAACCCCGCTCGAGAGCCACGTGCTCAACACCGAAAACGCCCGCACCATCATGGTTGTCTCCGACAAGGTGAAACCGGCGGCGATCCGTATTTTCGAGGAAAAAGGTGCCGAGGTACTGATCATGCCGCAAAATGACGGGAAGATCGATCTTTCTGACCTGATGGAAAGACTCGGAAAAAAAGGCATCAACAGCATCCTGCTTGAAGGTGGGGCCCATGTCAATGACAGTGCCATCCGAAGCAAGATCGTCCAGGAAATCCACAGCTTCATCGCCCCGATCATCATCGGTGGCAAGGACGCACCGGGCCCCGTGGGTGGCAGTGGCGTCGCAAATGTCAAAGAAAGCACCAGACTCGACCGGGTGGAAACCGTCGTTTTCGACGAGGACCTGCTGCTGGTCTACAAAGTGAGGTATGATTGATGTTCACAGGCATAATCGAAGAAAAAGGACGCATCACCGCCATCAACCGCGGACAGAAGAGCGCCCGCATGACCATCGCGGCGTCAAAAGTCCTTGAAGGCACCAAACTAGGCGATTCGATCAACACCGACGGCGTCTGTCTGACCGTGACCGCCATGGACGACAAGACCTTCACCATCGACATGATGCATGAGACACTGACCAGAAGCGCCCTCGGTGAGCTTTCCGTGGGCGATGCGGTCAATCTCGAACGCGCCATGCAGGTCAACGACCGTTTCGGCGGCCACATCGTGAGTGGTCACATCGACGGCACCGGCGTCATCCAGTCGATCAGCCGCATCGATATCGCTTATTGGGTCGTGATCCGGGCGCCCGGTGAGATACTGCGCTATATTGTAGACAAAGGGTCCATCGCGATCGATGGCATTTCCCTGACCGTCGCGGAGCTGAAAAGCGACACCTTCAGCGTTTCGCTCATCCCGCACACGAAACAAGAGACCACACTGCTTTCCAAACGACCGGGTACCAAGGTGAATCTGGAGAATGACCTGGTTGGCAAATACGTAGAAAAGCTGCTGAATCCCCATCAAAAGGGTAAAATCGATGCGGATTTCCTTAAGAAACACGGTTATTGAGGAGGAATAACATGACAAATTTCAACAAGATAGAAGAAGGCATCGAAGCCCTTAGAAACGGTGAGATGGTCATCGTCGTCGATGATGAGGACCGCGAAAATGAAGGTGACCTCGTGATGGCCGCCGAACACGCCACACCCGAAGCCATCAATTTCATGGCGACCTACGGAAGGGGCCTCATCTGTCTGCCCCTGGAAAAATCCCACATCGACAAACTCGGCCTCAGTACCATGGTCGACAACAACACCGACCAACTCCATACCGCCTTCACCGAATCCATCGACGCGGTGGAGACCACCACGGGCATCAGTGCCCATGAACGGGCCCACACCATCCTAAGGACCCTCGACCCGCACGCCGGGCCGCAGGATTTCAAGAAACCCGGCCACATCTTCCCGCTGATCGCCAAAGAAGGCGGCGTCCTCAAAAGGGCGGGACATACCGAAGCGAGTGTCGACCTCGCCCGTCTGGCGGGACTCAAACCTGCAGGCGTCATCTGCGAGATCATGAACGACGACGGATCGATGGCCCGGGTCCCCGACCTGGTCAAGTACAAAAAGAAGCACAATCTCAAGATGATCACCATCGCGGACCTGATCGCCTACCGCAGACAGGAAGACTCCTATGTGCAAAGGGCCGCGGAATCCATTCTTCCGACCGAACACGGCACGTTCAAGATGGTCGGCTTCGAAAATACCCTGAGCGGTGAACACCATGTCGCCTTAGTCAAAGGAGACATCACCGAAACAGACGAAGTGCTCATCAGGGTCCACTCGGAGTGTCTCACCGGTGATGCGTTCATGTCGAAACGCTGTGACTGCGGTGAGCAACTGAACGCGGCGATGGCGAAGATACAGGCCGAAGGCAAGGGCATCCTGCTTTATATGCGTCAAGAGGGACGCGGCATCGGCCTTATCAACAAGATCAGAGCCTACCATCTTCAAGACCAGGGCATGGATACCGTCGAAGCCAATGAAGCCCTCGGTTTCCCCGACGACATGCGGGATTACGGTATCGGCGCGCAAATCCTGAGGGAACTCGGGGTCAAGAAAATCCGACTCATGACCAACAATCCCCGCAAAATCGGCGGCCTTTCGGGCTACGGTCTCGAAGTTGTCAAACGGGAACCGATTCAGATGAATCACAATGAAAGAAACAGACACTACCTGAGAACCAAAAAGGATAAACTGGGCCATATGCTCAAATTCAAGGAGGATGAACAATGAAAAAATATGAAGGACTGCTACAAGCCGAGGGACTGCGCGTCAACATCGTCATCGCCCGCTTCAACGAATTTATCGGTTCAAAACTGCTAGACGGCGCACTCGATGCGCTCAAACGCCACGGTGCGGACGAGAAAGACATCGACATCACCTGGGTTCCGGGTGCATTCGAGATCCCGCTGGTCGCAAAGAAAATCGCCAAAAGTGAAAACTACGATGCCGTCATCACACTCGGCGCGGTCATCAGAGGTGCGACCCCGCATTTCGACTTCGTCGCCAGCGAGGTCTCCAAAGGCATCGCCAATGCCTCAATGGACACCGAGGTACCGATCATCTTCGGCGTTCTGACCACCGACACCATCGAACAGGCCATCGAAAGAAGCGGGACGAAAGCCGGCAACAAGGGCTACGATGCGGCGATGAGCGCCATCGAGATGGCAAACCTCTTCAAAGCCCTCTCATGATGGATCCAAAAACAATGAAAACCCTCTTTTTCGATTACGACGGAACGTTGCACGACACCATCAAAATCTACGCCCCCGCCTTCAAGAAGGCCTACCGCTATCTTGTCCGCAACCACAACGCCCCCGATAAGAAGTGGCGGGATGAGGAAATCTCGCAGTTCATCGGACAAACGCCTAAAGAGATGTGGGATCAGTTCGGTGAAGACATTCCTGAAAACGCAAAAAAAGAGGCATCGAAGATTGTCAGTAACACCATGAAGACCGCCATTACGAACAAAGAGGCCACACTTTATGAAGGAACCCTCGATGTTCTTTCCCACCTCAAGGACAAAGGCTACAGTCTCGTCTTCATCAGCAACTGCAAGAACTATTATCTAGAAGCCCACCGCGACGCTTTCGGCCTCGACCGCTATTTTGACCGGATGGTGTGCAGCGAAACCTTTCCCGGTGTCGAGGAAAAACACCGCGTCCTGCGTCGCATCAAAGATGATTTTGAAGCCCCGATGGCCATCATCGGCGACCGACATCACGACATCGAAGCCGGTGAGAAAAACGGAATCCACACCATCGGTGCCGCCTATGGGTTCGGTTCCAGGGAAGAACTGAAATCCGCCGATCTGATCATCGAAGACATCAAGGCGCTCAAAAATATTTTCTGACCCTACCTGAACAGAAAACCGCCCTTTCCGGTCAAGACCGGATGACGGCGGTTTTTTTGTTGTTCTGTGGGAAAGTATCAAGAAAACTGATAAAATAACTAGGAGGTGGGAAAATGAAGAAGATTCTAGTCATCGGTAGCATCAACATCGATTATGTCATCGAAACCGGCAGGCTGGTCAAAAAAGACGAAACCTTACGGGGTGGAAAGCTGACTTTGAACGCCGGCGGCAAAGGCGCCAACCAGGCGGTCGCCGCCGCAAGACTGGGTGCGGACGTCACATTCATCGGGGCCATCGGCGATGACGATCAACAATCCTTCTTGAAAAAAAGCCTAAGCGATGCCGGCATCGATACGGACACCCTCGTGGTGAAAGAAAACACGAAAAGCGGAATGGCGTTCATCCAGGTTTTCAGCGGAAACAATGCGATTGTGCTTTCCCCCGGCGCGAACGATGCCCTCTCAATCGACGATATCCGTATCGATTTCAATGCGTATGATGTGCTTTTGCTTCAAAACGAGATTCCCATGCACACCAACGCCGCGCTCATTGAAAAAGCCCATGTGGCGGGGCTTTGCATCATCTACGACCCCGCCCCGGCGCGACAACTCGACCTGTCACTGATGCAAAAGATCACCATCATGACGCCCAATGAGAAAGAGGCCGAATCGATTGCCGGCATGAAGATAAACACACGCTCAGACGCCGAACATGCGCTTCTTTGGATGCGTAAACAGGGCATCAACCACCCGGTGATCACGCGGGGAGACAAAGGACTGCTCTATTACGATGAGACGATTAGACACTTAAAGGCCCTCAGCGTCACCCCACGTGACACCACCGCCGCGGGCGACGCGTTCAACGGGGCGCTCGCTTATATGCTCGCCGGGCGGGCCGACTTGGAAACCAGCATCGATTTCGCACGAAGGGCTGCGGCGCACTGTGTGGGCAAGAAAGGTGCGCAAAAGAGTATGCCCGCCCTCAAGACGATGAAAGAAAACCTGCTTTGACATTCAAAGTTTACCTTATCGAAAGCGCCACTTGAAAAGATATGTTACAATGTGAATAATGAAAATAAAATAAGCGAGGTTCACATTATGACAGAGACATTAAGCGAAGAAACAAGAGGCAAGAAGATACTCGATTACCTGATCAAGACACTGAACGGGATGGCCCTCGGGCTGTTTTCGACACTGATTATCGGCGTCATCATCCAACAGATCGGCATCCTCGTCAGTCTTGTGGGTTTCCTGGACATCGGCTTTTTCATCTTCGAGGGCACCTTATCGGAAGGCCTGGACACCCTCGGCGGCATATTGAGAGGATTCATGGGCATCGGCATCGGTGTCGGAGTGGCCTGGTCCCTTGACCTCAAGGCCTTGCCTTTGATCGGTGGCGCCGTTGCCGGCGGTATCGGAACCGCGGTCATGAATGATCCGGTCGTCGCGTTTCTAACAACCATCGCGGCGATTGAAGGTCTGCGCTTCATCCTCAGAAGAAAAACACCGCTCGATATCATCTTGATTCCTTTGTTGAGCGCCACAATAGCCTTTTTTGTCGCCTCTTTGATCGGCGCGCCGGTCAATTTCATCATGACGCAGATCGGTGCCTTCATCAAAAATGCCACGGAAATCCAGCCCTTCTTCATGGGCATCATCATCGCCGTCGTCATGGGCATGGCGCTCACTTCCCCAATCTCGAGCGCCGCCATCGCCATCTCCATCTCGCCGGTCGGCGAGAATGTCGGACTGATTGGCATCGCCGGCGGGGCCGCGGCAGTGGGTGGCGCGACACAGATGCTCGGTTTCGCCGTTATGAGCCGCAAGGACAACAATATCGGCACCGTGATTTCCATCGGTATCGGCACGTCGATGCTTCAGTTCAAGAATATTCTCAAAAAACCGATCATCTGGCTGCCGCCAATCATGACCAGTGCGATTCTCGGACCCGTCTCCACGCTCTTGTTCAGGCTTGAAAGCACCGCCATCGGTGCAGGAATGGGGACCAGCAGTTTCATTGGCCAGATCGGTGTACTCGATGCCATGGGCCACAGACCCACCGTCTATCTCAGCATTCTTGTTCTTCATTTCGCGCTTCCGATTGCAGGCGTCTTCATATTTGACACCATTTTCAGAAAGAAAGGCTATATCTCAAAAGGTGACTTGAAACTCTAATGAACCTGACCGCGATGTGACGCGGTCAGGTTTTTTTGTTCAAAAGGCTTGTGTGAAGCGCCCTTTTTGCCTTATCATATGGGTAGACCAACATTCCTTGGGTACGCCGGTAAAGGCATAAAAAGAGGTGGCTATTGATGTGCGAAGGAACACTCCGTCCCGTCGAAAGGAAGATCTATGCACAGTATTACACAGTATACAGAATCATGCATGAGATGATATGGAAGTTCTATGACATCGGCAATGTGCTCGATCTGTACGAGAAATTCGACAATGGACATTTCCTCTACATTGACGGGACTATCTGCGGCGGGGCAATCATTGAGAAGAACTGGTGCGGTCTTCCTTTCATGCGGCCGCCTTTTGAAAACGAGGCGCATTTCCTTGAAGCCGTCCTCAAAAAGACTCTGGAAAAATCCGAGCTGAAAAAACCACTGACCGCCTACGGCTTCAACCGTCCGATGATGCAGATGCTGACACGAATCGGTTTCGCAATAGAAAATATCGAACAAAACATGATTGCGAAAACCGGCCCTTACCACACCCGGTTCGATGAAAACCTGATTGCAATACCACCACAGAATGAGGATTTCGAGGAATTGATCGAACTCTATACCACAACCTATACCGGAAGCCCGCTTCGATATATCCGCAACAAGGACCGCCGGTACTATAGAAAACTGCTCGAGGAGCAGCTCAACTCAGCGATGGGTGATCTGTCCCGTGTGATCCGGGATAGAAAGAGCGGTCATTTGATTGCGGCCTGTATGGTGTCTTTCTGGCAGGATCTGCCCACACTTGAAGACATTGTCGTCCCCCCCGCCTATCAGAAAAGAGGAATCGGAACCCAGCTTTTGCGACATGTGCTAGGCAGCAACCATGAAAAATACCTCGCCGTCAGGCTCAATGTGGTACCGGGGAATAAGGCTAAACAGCTTTACAGGCGTTTCGGCTTTATTGAAGGGCCATCGGTCTATACGATGGTCATCAAAGGCGAAAGGCTACTCACCCTTCCTGAAAAGGTTAAGACACTAACAAATAGCGGAAAACAGCGCGCATAGTGAATTTAGAACGTTTTTGCCGGGCTTTGGATGCCCTCGTGAAATCAGTCCGGGGTACAGTAAAAAGAATAATTGTAAAATTGCCTCATAGCAAGGCCATCATGAGAAAAATCCGTGATGACACCGCACTCATCAAGCCGTTTCCCGGTCGCCGCTTTCCTATCCGGAAAAATTATGGATTAAAAAGACCAAAAAAGCCTCAACTGAGCGGTGGCGCTTTGAAACAGCCGTTTCCCATCCCCGCTTGGTTCCGGTCAGACATGTTTTGGCTGATGTCATATGAACAAAGCCATTTCATATGATAAAAAACGTCCGGGCAGAATGCCGGACGTTTCTTTAAATCGTGAACTCGAACAGAACTTCCTGGTCGCCATAGGGCCTGTAGCCGAATGTCTTGTAAAGCCGGATGGCGCGTGAATTGGTTTTCTCGACCCAGAGCATCGACTGCTTGACGCCTTTGTTGCGGGCCAATTCGAACATGGCAGTCATCAAATCATGCCCATGTCCTTTTCCCTGTGCATCTTTTTCGACCGCGAGTCCACGGATGAATATCTGCCGGCCGCTGTCGAAGACATCACCAAGAATAAAACCTTTCGGCGCCGAACCGTCGCCGATCAGGAGTCCATGGCTTGTCTTTTTATCCATAAAGGACTCGAACTGGTCATAGGTCATGCCGAACTTGTCACCATCGAGACGGCGCAAGGCCAGGTCATGGACTGACTGGAAACAATCGGGGCTCATTTCGTTGACATGGGACAGATTCCTTTTTTTGCCGTCACCGGCGAGATTCGCTGTGCGGTAACCGATATTGTGGTTGCGGATGACGCATCCTGCGGCGCGGAAATAAGGAATCACGCGTTCAAGCAGCCCGGGGCTCGATTTATCCTCTCCGGCGTTGATGATGACCTTGCTGCCTTCAGGTATGTGCTGACTGATCGTCTTCAAAAGCGCTGGCAACGCCTCCAAATCATCAAAGGCGGTGTAGACCGTCGGCAGTGTGTCACTTTCGATGAAGAGAATCCCTTCATCGGCCTCGATCACAAGGTTCTTGGAATTCTCAAAGAAGTCTTCTGCATGGGCATCATTGTGGAACAAGAAACGATAATGCATCGTTTGAGCGCGTTCAAGTGGTTTTGATATCAAAAGTCAGCCTCCTGACAAAAAAATATAATAAAACAATGGATTCCACTCAATATTAACATAAAACCGAGGTCGACGGGCCGTTTTTTAAAACCGCGGACAAAAAACAGATGATCATATGACTGTGAAAGAACCCCTTATATAATAAAGATGAGATTTCCGATACAATCATCTACACGTTCCAAGACAGAGGGCGGTTCACATGGACAGGGTTTTGCTTGCTTACTTTTGCTGTTTGTCGAGTATTTTTCTTATGAGTTCGAGTCTTTCTTTGAGGGTTCGTTCGTATTTCGATGTCTCGGCGGGCTCATAATAGGTCTTTTCGTGCATCGCTTCGGGAAGATATTGCTGTTTGACGATGTGGTTGTCATAGTCATGGGGATAGAGGTAGTTGTCCTTGGCTTCGAAATTATCAATGTTGATCAAGTGGTTCGGTATCTTGTACATATGACCCTGATCGATATCGGCGAGCGCTTTGTCAACGGCAAGATAAGCGCTGTTCGATTTCGGCGATAGCGCCATTTCGACCACCAGCGCCGCAAGCGGGATGCGGGCTTCGGGGAAACCGACACGCTCACAGGCACGTGCGCAGGCGTCCATTTTCGCATAGATGCTCGGATTCGCGAGGCCGACATCCTCATAGGCGATGACGCTGAGGCGCCTTAGGATGCTGTCGAGGTCCTCCATGGCGATCAGACGGGCCAGATAATGCACACTCGCATCGACATCGGAGCCACGAATCGACTTTTGAAGGGCGGAAAGAATGTTGTAATAGTTGTCGGCATCCTTATCCAGGTCGAGCGCGGGCTTCTGGATGATTTTTTTTGCCATATCCAGAGTCACGGTCTCACCAGCATAAGCGATTTCCAGAAGTTCGAGCATGTTGATAGCCGTACGAATCTCACGGTTCGATGCACGAACTAAATACAGATAGACATCCTCTTCAAAGTTCGCACTTAAATCATCTGGGTATCTATTTTTCAGATTTTTCAGAAAATCAAAAAGGTCATTTTCGGAGATCGATTTCAACTTCAAAACATGGGCTCTGGAACGAATTGCGGGATTGACACTGTGATAGGGATTGTTTGTTGTCAAACCAATCATAATCACGTTACCTTTCTCGACATGAGGCAACAAAAAGTCCTGGATATCCTTTTTCATCCGGTGAATTTCGTCGACAATCAGTAAGGCTCCGTAATTTTTCGCCTGGTCGATGATGTCTTTGAGCATCGCCTTGTTGTCGGTGGAAGCATTGAAAGTAAACGTGTTCAGGCCATAAGCCTTGGCAACGACTTCAGCGATGGTGGTCTTGCCGATGCCGGGGCCGCCGTAAAGGATGAGACTGAAGTAGCTGCCTCGGTCGACCATCTTGCGGATGACGCCATTTTTCCCGACCAGGGGCTCTTGGCCGATAATCTCTTCGAGCGTCTGCGGTCTGATTCTGAATGCCAGGGGTCTTTTCTGCATAAAATCACCTCATGGCCCTATTATAACATCTTTGAAGCCACAGGGGCTTATTATTGGAAACACGTTTTCAAAACTGATATAATCAAAACAGTCATCCTGAAATTTTCGTTCTGAGCGACCGAAGAGGCACAAACGGATATCATTGACGCTCAACCCCCGAAAACTGCTCAGAGACGAAATTATGAGGGCTGGCGCCTGATTATGACAAGAAAGGCTGAAGACCATGCAGAAGATCACCACAAACTACCACACCCACCACCGGCTTTGCCACCACGCGAAAGGCGAGGCCGCCGATTATGTGAAACAGGCCATCTTGGAAGGCTTCACCGAGATCGGAATCTCCGATCACGCCCCGAGCAGGCTGCTCGAAGGCGACCGAACCCGGATGAAAGAAAGCGAAGTCCCCATCTACCTGAGGGACATCGCCCAGGCACGCGAGCAGTATGGTGACAAGATAACCATCCTCACCGGTTTCGAAACGGAATACCTGGACAAGGACCCGACCTATTACGAAGAATTGCTCCGAAAAGCGGACTATCTATTGCTCGGTCAGCACTACATTCGCGACAGACACAGCAAAAACGGCCGCAGATCGACTTTCAAGCTCAAAACCCCAGAACACCTCGTCACCTATGCGAAAAGCGTCGCAGAAGCGATGTCGACAGGCTATTTCGCTTTTGTCGCCCATCCGGACATCTACATGACCGGCTATCCAGTTTTCGATGAAACCGCAAGAAAAGCGGCCCACATCATCACTGACGCCGCCCTGAAATACGATATTCCGCTCGAGATCAACGCCCAAGGCATAAGAAGAGGGCACATCGAAAGTGAAGACGGACAGCACTACAGATACCCGAGAAAGCCATTTTTCAAGATTGCAAAGGAAAAAGGATGCCGAATCATCGTTGGCGCCGATGCCCACAACCCGAGACATCTCAACGATCAGGCTCGGCAAACCGCCATCGCCTTCGCCGAGCACCTAGACATCATCCTCGACGAGCAGCTCGATATAAAACGCTGAGACGCTGAAATTTGCGTTCTAAGCGTTTTTTTGTTTGCGAACATGGTTTAACCCGTTTCGATCTCGAAACACCTTCTCGACTCATCAATTTTCAACCGATTCAGAAGAATAGAAGAGGCTTGAATAAATATGGTCATCAAGATTATTTGAATATATTTAAGCCGGGTTCACCCTATGAAAAACCTTAATAATCGTATTCAATTTATTCACATACGCATCTATCACTACGAAAGCAGCGATTGTCGCAACACTCCTGTAACTGCCGATAATATATATTATGTTAACTTGAGTTAATGTCTTATTAAAGCCCTCTAGCTTATATAGGGTGTAAATGTTTATATTCGATTAAACGCAACTGTTGATTTCATCGATGTCTAAAACGCAAAACCTAAAAATTGAAATTGAAGGCGTATTGTCGACGCGCTTGTCTGACTGGGAAAGAAAATCACTAAGAATTCATTTTATTCATGATACAATGGTTTTGCGAGGTGATTCCATGAAAAAGGTTGCATTGATTTTTACAGGCGGCACGATCGCTATGAAAGTCAGCAATAAACTACAAGGCGCGGTTCCGAGCGTCACACCGGATGAGATTATCGAGAAACTCCAAGACGTCACGGAATTTGAAAATCTGGTCGGCTATGAGTTTTCAAGCCTTCCCAGTCCTTCTATCACACCTGAGAAAATGTATGCGCTCAAGCAGAAAGTTGATGAATACCTGAACAATGACGACTTTGCAGGGGTCATCGTGGTCCATGGGACCGACACACTCGAGGAGACCGCTTTTTATCTGGATGCGGTTACGACGCATGCGAAACCCGTTGTTCTGACCGGTTCGATGAAAAACGCGAGCGAGCTCGGCTACGACGGTCTTACCAATCTGGTTTCCAGTATCAGGGTCGCTTTGGATGAGCGATCTAAGAACAAAGGCGTTTTGGTGGTGATGAACTACCAGATTCACGCCGCGACCGAGGTCGTGAAGACCCACACACTCAATCTCGACACGTTCAAAAGCGTCGATTTCGGTCCGCTCGGCATCATCGATGACGACGAGGTCATCTATTACCGTTTGCGGACCATGCGCCGGGATTACCGGCTCAAAAGGGCCTACAACAACGCAGTCGGGATTCTCAAGGTCTTTGCCGGTCTAGACGGTGCGATTCTTGATTATTACATCGACAACGGTTACAAGGGGCTCGTGATCGAGGCTCTTGGCCGCGGGAACGTTCCGGCGGCGATGATGGAAGGCATAAAAAAAGCCCGCGGGGCGGGCTTGGAGATCATTATTGTCTCCAGGGCCATCGGCGGACGCGTCCTTGACAGCTACGGTTACAAGGGCGGCGGTAAGGACCTCGTCCGCGAAGGCTGCCTGCTTGGAGGCAATCTCTCCGGACCGAAGGCGCGGATTCTCTTGATGCTCGCTATCGAGAACGGCTATGACCATGATGGGCTGGTCGAACTATTCAAGCGTTAAAAAAAGCCACCGTCTTCAGCTGAAGCTGACCGGTAGGCTTTTTTTTATAGCAATGTACCGAGTTCGATCTCCTTGGCACGCGTGATGATATTGTCCATGAGCCACGTACCGAGGGCGTCGGCGGGCACTTTTTCCATTTTTCGGATGAGTTTCAGGTTCTCGGCGGCGAGATAGCCGAGCGCATAGTAATGGATGGTCATCGCATCCACGCTTCTGAAGGTGTCTAAAGACCAGACAGCGGGACTTTCAACATCGAATACCTGACCGACGAGTGACTTGAAGAGTTTTTCAGGTTCTTTCCTGTCATCATGGAGGTCGAATTCGAAGAGTGCGGAGATTGCCGAGCGGGATAATTCGAGGGTGGCGATTTTCCGCATCGCCATCCTTTCAGTTTTTGTACAAACAATATCGATGAGCGCATATTCGATGATCACTGACAGCATCTCGAATCTAGCGGGTCTGAGAAAC
The DNA here is from genome assembly GCA_003555335.1 of Mollicutes bacterium. Next base: position 66,475 of record PWHD01000049.1, read on the forward strand.
TGTTCGAGACCGTCCTCTTTTTGGTAGTGTTTCAGGATGACGTGTGATAGTTCGTGTAAAAAAGTTTTGAGTTGGAAGACTGAATCGATCGGGCGTCCCGCGAGACGGATTTCGGTTTTTGAAATTTTCGCGGTGTAACCGGCGATATGGTTCTCATCGATGGAAATCATCAGATTCTCATCGAAGTTTTCATAACCGAGTTTCTTTTTTATTTTCGCGATGATTTTCTCGGGGTCCCTGGTTCTCGGTTTTAGGCCGATGGTTCTTATTTTTTCATAGAAATTGTCGTAGGTGATGCCTTTTTTTCGAATCAGTCGGTCCTTTTCGGGGCCGATTTTGCGGAGCATCACCGCCAGGGTGGTCTTGATCAGGTCTTCCTTGAAGCCATCCAGTGTGAAGATGAGGTCTTTGTAGCTATGAAAATCGTGCTTCTTCGCCGCAGCGTCCCTTTTTCGCATGAGCCTGAGGGTGTCGCGGGCGGTCTGGCGGCGCCTTGCCTTCTCGTCATCGGCGTAGTTGGAAAAATCGTCCAGTTTGCGCACCAGCGGGGCGATGTCGGGATGATGGTCCACTTTTGCCTGGATGAGAAAAGGGGATTTGCGGGTGGTATGCCTAAGCAGGCTGTAGAGTAAGTCATCGTCTTTGGTGAGGTCGTTGTCCTTGGCTTCTATCAGGTTTTCCCACAAGCGTCTTTGATAATTGTAATAGGCGCTTTCGAATGCTTTTTCGTCCATAACGGGCTCCTTTATTTGTTGCCGATCAGTTTGAGGGCGTCCTTGATGAGGGTCGCGGTGTCTTTCTTGGAATCGAGTTTCCTGGTGACGCGTTCGATTTCCTTCGTCTTGTAGCCAAGCGCCCGCAGCGCGTCTTCGACTTCGGAGAGGTTCTTTTTGCTTCTGACAGAGAGCGTATCGATCTGGACTTTGCCCTTCAGGTCCAAGACAATCTGCTGGCTCGCCTTGGGGCCGATGCCGGGAAAGCGGTTCAGATAACTCGTGTCCGATGTCTCGATCGCCCGGACGATCTCATTCGTATCCGCCGCAGCGAGGACGGCCAAGGCGCTCTTCGGACCGATGCCCTTGACACTGAGCAGTTGTTCGAAGAGTCTTTTTTGCTTCAGCGAGGCAAAACCGAACAAATTGTGCGCATCCTCGCGGATGTGCTGATAGATGAAGACTTTGATGAAATCGTCCTGCTTGAATTCAAAGGGGTTGGGAACAATGATATGATAACCGACACCTTGAACCTCGATGGTGATTTTTTCAGGTTCGATTTCTGTGACATAGCCTTTAAAATAACTATACATGAGCTTTCACCTCTTTTTGTTCGTATAAGAACTTTATAACACGGCGATGATCATCGCCGTCGCGAGACCGAAATAGATGAACAATGCGACGATGTCATTGAGCGTCGTAATCAGTGGTCCGCTGGCCACCGCGGGGTCGATTTTCGCAGCGTTAAGCAGGATGGGGATGGCGCTGCCCAGAAACGCGGATACCGTCAGGGCCAAAAAGATACTGATGGCGACGACGGTGGCGATTTGTGCCGCCTGGACGGTTTCACCGACGACCCCGATTGGCAAAAGACTCAGGAAAATGAAGGCGGTCAGGAAGGCCAAGATGCCGAGGATGGCACCGTTGAGGACGCCGATCATGGTCTCTCTCAACAGGTGCCTGCCGATATTGAACTTCAACTGCAGTGTTTCTCTTGAGATTCTAAGGACGGTAACGGCCAGCGACTGGGTTCCGATATTACCTGCCATATCCAAAATGAGCGGTTGGAAGAACACAAGGGCCGCAATCTGGGCGATGGTGGCTTCAAAAGATGCGAGGACCGTCGCGACAAGGATATTGAGTACAAGAAGGAGCGCCAGCCATGGAAAGCGTTTCGCCGCACTTGTTTTCGCTGTTTCGTGGAGGTCGTCCTCTGTCGGGATACCGGCAAGTTTCGCGTAGTCGTCATGGGCTTCTTCTTCAATGATGTCCATGGCGTCGTACATGGTGATGATGCCTTCGATGACACCATTGTCATTGAGCACCGGCATCGCAGTGGTATCATATTTCTGGATGTCCTTGACGACTTTCTGGATGCCGTCCAGCACATTGACCGCATAAAATTTCTCAGACATGATTTCTTTGATGGTAATCGGGTGTTTGGCCACAATCAGGTCCTTCAGGTTGACGACACCTTGTAAGACGTTCTGGTCATCTACGACGAAAAGTGTCTCGATTGTTTCGACTTCGCCCGCTTTTTCAATGAGCCGGCGCATCGCATCCTTGACATCCATATCCGCTGTGAAGGTGATGAACTCAGGGTTCATTTCGCTACCGGCGGTGAGGTGTTTGTATCTTGAGAGTTTCCTGAGGCGTTCACGTTTCCCTTCATCGAGGAGTGATAAGAATGCCACGGATTCTTCATGCTCGAGATGTTGGAGAATATCGACAGCATCATCGCTTTCCATCGTCTCCAATACTTTCGCGGCTTCCTCCTTGTCCAGTTCCAACATGAATTCGGCCGCTTTCTCATCATAAAGATGCTCGAATGCTCTTGCCAGTTTTTCAAGCGAAATGTATGAATAAAGACGTTCTCTTTGATCCTTGTCCATGTACAGCATGGCCTGCGAGATATCATAGGCGTGATATTTCTGCAGCTTGTTCTTCAAGGCTTTTTCCCGTTTTTCATGGTCGATCAGTGCCACGATCTCACGTGGTCTGTGTTGTTTCAATATCCTGATTTTCCTCATGTCAAGCCCCCCACACATTCAGTATGATAAATGCCGCAATGGTGAAATAGACTACCAGACCGACAATGTCGTTGATTGTGGTGATAAACGGTCCACTGGCGACCGCGGGATCGATTTTCATTTTATTGAGCGTGAGCGGGATGATCGCGCCGAAAGTCGTGGCGATCACAAGGGCGACCGCGACGCTGATGGCAACGGATACCGAAACAAGTGGAATGCCGTATTCCATCTCCGCAAGACCGATACGGCCGATTACCAGAAGAAAGATCGCGCTGGTCACAAATGAGAGCAGACCGATGCCGATACCGTTTAGGACACCGACGCGCAGTTCCTTGAGCACATGGCGGCGGACGGCCGCTTTGTCATGATAGTGCGACTTGCTCAGTCCTCGCACTGTGACCGCAAGCGACTGGGTACCGGTATTTCCGGCCATCCCGAGAATCAACGGAAGGAAAAAGACGAGCACGGTAATCTGCTCGATAGTCTCCTCAAAACCGGAAAGGATTCCCGAAACAATCAATCCGAGCGCCAGGAGCAAGGTCAGCCAGGGCAATCGATGCATCGCAGAACGGATGACCGAGCGGTTGACTTCGGCTTCGGCGGAAATGGTTGCGAAGCGTGCATAGTCCTCGTCGGTTTCCTGATCGAGGATATCGGCGGCGTCGTCCATGGTGATGACACCCTTGAGCATGTTCTTTTCATTGACGACGGGCAGGAGATAGATACCGTAGTTTTGAATGGTGCGGGCAACTTCTTCGGTGTGGTCGCTTACCTTGACGGTGATCACTTCCGATTTCATGATGTCATCGATTTTCTTCGGAGTGCGCGCCTGAATAAGCTTCTTCAGCTCAATGACGCCTTCTAGAAAACCGTTGTCATCGATGACGAAAAGCCGTTGGATGCTCTCGGCGTCGGTCGCGTTTCCGACGAGGGCTTTCATGGCATCCTTGACATCCATGCCTCTTTTCAAGACGATGTATTCGGTTGTCATGATGGAACCGGCGGTCTCCTCGCCATAATGAAGGAGTGCTCTGATTTCACTGGCCGCTTCATCATCCATTAGGGAAAGATATTGTTTGCGGGTTTCGCTGCTGAATGATTCCATGATGTCGGTCGCGTCGTCGCGGTCCATCGCATCGAGAATCCTGGCCACTTTGGGCGCATCGATTCTTACAAGATAGCGTGCAGCTTTCTTGTCTTTGAGATGAGAGAAAATCTCCGCGAGGAGATGGTGGTTCAAAGTCAAAAGCATATGCATCTGGTCATCATCATCGAGATCCTTGAAACAATCGGCGATATCGGAGGGGTGGAACTCGCTGAGTGCGGTTTGCATTTCTTTGGGTGAACCTTCTTTGATGATTCTGATGATTTCGTCTCTATGCTCGTTCATCGTTCCACATCCTTTCAAACATTATTATAGCACCAAAGCGCGCTTTAATAGGCTTATCCGACAAAAAAATACGCCTTAAAAAGTTTGTATTCGAATTAATAAATGAAAATCCCCAAAGCACAGTTCGCCATCACACGTTGTCGCAGCGCCCGCTTTAGGGATCTCATCATGATTGATTGTCAGTCAAGGAATTCAAAGGAGACATCGAAGATGCGTACGGTGTCACCATGTTCGACACCGAGTTTCCGTAGTTCCTCATCGATACCAAGACCCCTGAGTTGTCTAGAGAAACGTTTGACGGACTGATCCTTGGAGAAATCGGTCATCTCGAAAAGACGCTTCAATCCCTCACCGCCAATCTCATAGATGCCGTCGTCGCCCTTTTTGATGGTGAACGGTTGTTCGTGACCCTCGAAACGATAGGTCACGTAGTCTTCGAAATCACCCTGGTCATAGAGCGATGCCACGGGATTCTCATCAAGCAGATCGGCCGTCTTCAGCAACAGATAATCAAGGTTATCTTTGGTGTAGGCGCTGATGCCGATGATCGGTGCGGGGCCCGCATAGCGGTTTTTGAAGGATTCGAGGTTGGCTTTACTTTCGGGCATATCCATCTTGTTGGCAACGATGATCATCGGTCTTTTATCAAGCCCGTGCCGGTAGGAACGCAGTTCCGCCTGAATCCGGCAGAAGTCCTCATAGGGATCGCGCCCTTCTAACGCGCTCATGTCGACCAGATGAAGAATGACCCTCGTGCGCTCGATATGACGCAAAAACTGTAGACCGAGACCGTGGCCGAGGGCGGCCCCTTCGATCAGGCCGGGCATGTCCGCACAGACGAAACTGCGGCCGTCTGCGACACCGACCACGCCCAGATTGGGGTTGAGCGTGGTGAAATGGTAATCGGCAATTTTCGGTTTCGAGGCCGAAATGGCGCTGATCAGCGTGCTTTTTCCGACACTCGGCATGCCGACCAAGCCGACATCCGCCAGCAGTTTGAGTTCACAGCGAATATCCAGTTCCTCGCCCGGTTCGCCTTTTTCCGCGATATCGGGGGCGGTATTCTTGCTGCTAGTGAACTTCACGTTGCCGCGGCCACCGCGGCCACCTTTGAGCACCATGGCTTGTTGTTTGTGTTCGGTGATGTCGGCAACGACCTTGCCGGATTTGTCATTGAAGATGGTCGTCCCGACCGGAACCTTCAAAATGAGATCCTGGCCATCTTTGCCCGCCATTTTCTTGTTTTTCCCGTTTTCACCATCATCAGCTTTCCGGTATTTGTTGTAGCGGTATTCAAGGAGGGTCGAAAGGCCTTCGTCACCTTCGAAGATGACATGGCCGCCCCGGCCGCCGTCGCCGCCCGAGGGTCCGCCTTTGGGCACATATTTCTCCCGGCGGAACGCACTCATGCCGTCGCCGCCTTTACCGCTTGCGATATTGAATTTCACTAAATCGACGAACATAGAAATCACACTTTCCTTCTTATAGACTGTTGAACCAGTCGAGTAACGCTTTCCTGGAGTTGAAGACCAGGATGTTCTTCTTGGGGCGCACACCGTTGAGGATGCCTTCGATGCGGTGACGTTTGGGTCTGAAAAACGCCACATATTTCAAAAATTCCTGGTCGAGTTCTTCGACACACCCGCTGGCCATGTCGCTGCGGTAGCGGTGTTTGTACTGCTTACCGCGTTCAAGGACGCCGTGAATGGCATCTTTGGTCGGATAACTCAGCATGATGATGGTATCGGCCAACCGGATTCTTTCAAGGAATGTCCGTGAACCGGTGTAATTGCCATCCATGATGAAACGCGGATGTTTCATCATATAGGTTCTGACCTGTCGATCGAACGCATTTTTGCCCACGGTTTCCCAGTTTTTCCGCCAGTAGACCGTGTCAAGATGGAGCGCGTCCATGCCTAACTTATCGGCGAGCATTCTCGCCAGGGTCGTCTTTCCCGTTCCGCTGTTTCCGAAGATCATGATTTTGTTCATAAAATCAAAGGATGCAAGCCGTTCGTAGGCGATACGGTGGATTTGTTTCAGGTAGCCTTGTTCCTCGAACTGATGTTTTTTCAGCAACCTTCGCATCGGATGATTGGCCGGGTGGGTATCAATCTTCAGCGATGCCTTGCCCTGTGATTTTGCAAGTCCGACCGCATACAAGATGAGCGTGTCGCCGATACCGCGGCCCTGTGCGGAAGGGTCGACGAGGATGCGGTGCACGACAAGGCTGTTTTTTCTCATCCACGTAATCTCGCGGTAGGCGGTCTCGTTTTCTTCATAGACTGCCATCACACCCATGATGCGCCCCGCCTCTTCATAGACATAGAGACTTTTCTTCTCGATGTCTGCGGCAAAGTGGAGACGCCTCGGATAGGAAAGCTGCCACTGATCGAGTCTATTCGCATGCATGTTTTCAATGACGCGCACGCTCATTGCATCGATGGCATCAAGATCGGCGGTCCTCGCTGGTCTGATCATAATCTTCACCTATTATAAATAATCACGTCTCATTATACACTTGGGCAAAAAAAATGGCAAACAGTTTCCACTGTCTGCCATGGCGTTTATTCCGGGTAAACCGACGCTTGTTTTCTGCTTTTGCCAATCCGTTCAAAACGGACGATGCCGTCTATCTTACTGAACAGCGTATCATCGCTGCCGATGCCGACGTTCACACCGGGGTGCATTTTGGTTCCGCGTTGGCGGTAGATAATGGAACCCGCACGGCAAGGTTGTCCGTCTGATTTTTTGGCGCCAAGGCGCTTCGACTCGGAATCACGGCCGTTTTTGGTCGATCCGACACCCTTTTTGGATGCCATGCAAGTCAGCACTTGAATATCAATCAACATTGTTCGTCACCTCCGATAATGACTTTTGATTTTTAGTTATTGGGCGATGCTTTTGATTTTCAGTTTTGTGTAGGGCTGTCTGTGACCCTGTTTACGTCTGTAGTTCTTTTTCGCTTTGAACTTGAAAACGATGATTTTACGTTGTTTTCCGTGTTTGACAACTTCAGCTTCGACTTTCGCGTCCTTGACGAACGGGTTACCGACAGCGAGTTTGTCGCCACCGATGAGCAAAACCTTGTCGAATGTCACTGTGTCACCTTCGTTCGCATCCATCTTTTCTACAAAGACTTCCTCGCCCTCTGTGACACGGAGTTGTTTTCCACCTGATTCAATAACTGCGTACATGCCTGAGCACCTCCTCAAATTTGTAAGACTCGCCATAGGGGTGACTATGCTTTAAGACCCGTTCTGAGCGGTATGCTGCTAAGCGTTAAAATAATACCAAAAAAAGCTGAAAATGTCAATATTATCGCGCGCTTTGAACAACTTCTAGTATTATACCCAAAAGGCTTCCGGATGTAAAGCATTTTCGGAAGAACCGGCCATTCTTTCGCCAGGGCGAGCGTTTTGTTGCACCAACATGAGCACTTCATTTCAAAACAGACCCCAAGATGTTATAATATGAGTATAAAGGAGGGAACGTCATGGCAGAAAAAGACAAAAAAAACAAGAAAAAGAAACAAGAAGGCGTACTTGACAAGGCCGAAAAACCGATCGACGAGAAACCTAGGAAGCATGAGAACGGGGCCGCACCGACCCCCGACATGGAAAAACAGGAAGTTCCGCTCGATCCGAGTGACAAAGAGATTCCCCTCGATAAAGTCACCGACAAACCCGGTCCACCGGCCAATATCGATTCCGCCGGTGTTAGAATCAAGACACCGCACGAAGAGGAAGACGACAAGAAAGAAGATCAGACAGTGCCTAAGAAGCAAAAATAATGAACATTGCGTAATGATATGGAAAGAGGATCGCCTTACGATCCTCTTTTTATTACCTGAAGCACTTCTTGTGTTCACGAAAAGAATAGTATCTGCCTTTTCCGATGATGATATGGTCGACCACCTTTATGTCCATCAACTCACCGTTTCTGATCATCACATCGGTGATGGCCTCATCGCTCTTTGAAGGCGTCGGATCACCCGAGGGATGGTTGTGTACAAGAATGATGCTCGCCGCGCTGAGGGTCACTGCATATTTGAACAGTTCACGGGGATGCACCACGGCACTGCTCAATGATCCCACGAAAAGCAGCTGTTTCTTGATCAAACATCCTTTGGTATTCAGATAAAGCGCATAAAACATCTCCTGGGTGCGCATTTCCAGACCGGATTTCATCAGATCATAAACGCGGGTCGGGCTGGAGATGAGCTCGACATTGTCATAGGCTTCTTCGTAGAGTCGCTTTCCCAGCTCCAACGCCGCAAGCAACTGAATCGCCTTGGCTTCTCCGAGTCCGCTGATCTGTGTCAGTTCCCTGACACTTGTCTCGTTGATCTTCCGTATCGAAGGATGCGCCTTCATGACGAGTCGCGCAAGTTCGATGACATTCATGTTCGGTGTGCCGGTGCGCAATATGATGGCAATGAGTTCGGTGGTCGAGACCGCTTCCTTTCCGTAATGCAAAAAACGTTCGCGTGGTCTTTCTTTGTAGGGCATTTCTTTGATCAGCAACATAATATGATACACCCATCCTTTCACTCAATGATTCTTGAAAGGATGGGTGTTTTCTTTTAGGTAATCGATAATCTTGTGATGCGCCCCGGTGATGGCATAGGGGAAATCACCGGGGTGGACAAGCGCAGTCATGGTCTGTGATACGGTGACAAGATAGACCTGCATATGCCAGGTTTTGTGGGTGAAGATGTGTTTGAATGTTCCGAGGAAGGTGGTCTCGGCAATGGAGATCATGTGGTTTTCTTTAAGCGCCTCAAGCGCTTGCTTCGGGTGGTCGGTTCGAACTTGGAACAGTTCGTACATGCCACCGAGCAGACCGTCCGCGGGGCGCTGCCGGAGCAACAGTTGTCCGGAACCATCATGAACCACGAGCACCACATAATCCTCCCGGGTTTTCGCCGGGGGTTTCGATTTATAGGGATATAGATCCTGCGTATTTTGTTTGCATGCGAAGCAATGGCTCCGGATCGGGCATTGTCCACACAGGGGGCGGGGCTTGCACACAAGAGCGCCAAGTTCCATCAGACCCTGGGTGAAATCGGACGGTGATTCATGGATGATGACTCTCTCGAGTGCGCTTTCCACGGTCCGCATGGTCCGGGTTTTGCGAATGTCTTCATCATAGACCATAATCCTGCTCATCACACGCAGGACATTGCCATCGACGGCGGGCGAGGGTTGGTTGAATGCGATTGAATGGATGGCCCTGGCGGTGTAGCGACCGACACCTTTCAGTGATTCGATTGCTTCAAGGTTTTCGGGGAATGTTCCGCCGTATTTCTTTTCGATGATTGTCGCGGTTTCCCTGATGTAGCGGGCCCGACGGTAATAGCCGAGTCCCTCCCAGTATTTGAGAACCTCGCGTTCATCGGCTTTAGCGAGGGCGCGGGTATCCGGGAAACGGTCGATGAAACGCTGATAATAAGGAATCATTGTCGTGATCTGTGTCTGTTGCAACATCAGTTCGCTTAAGAATATCTTATAGGGATCCCTGGTATGCCTGAACGGCAGATCCCGCTTGTTGTGGCGGTACCATTCTGATAAATCGTAGGCGAATTGTTTGGGGTTTTCTATTTTTTTCATGGGTTCACAACCTGTCTTGGATTGATGACGGCCCTTTTTTCTTTTCCTGAACAAAAACGCGATTTTCGGCGCGTTTTGGGTTCGGCTGGCATGGTCTTGCTCGCTCGAAACCGTCTCCCGATTCACCTGTTTCAAAGCATCGGGTCGAAGAAATAGGTGACATAATACATCAGCCTCAAAGCAAAACGCTGACGGCGGTCCATCGTCAGTTCATCGATGCCGTTGATGTTTTCGATGCTGCCGTCATCACGGATGGTGAGGCTCTGATCGATATAGCCGCCTAGGACATCTTTGAATGCTGTGGTGAAAGGCTCGGAATAGATGACCATGACGCTCTCGGTTGAGAGTGTGGCGCTTCTGGGGTCCAGATTCAGTGAGCCGATCACGCTGATCTCGTCACCGAAAACCATGCTTTTGCCATGCAGGGAGAATTCACCGTGGAACTCATACAAGTCGGTTGCCCGGGCCAGATCGGTCCGATACCGCATGTAGCCCGCCATGGCGAACACATTCGGTGACACTGCCGGCGAATTGGTGAGGACGGTGATGTGATGGTCGTCGTGATCGGGAAGATGGCGGCGCATGAGATCGGAAAAGACGATATAAGGGGACTGTATGATCCAGGTGTCATAACCCGCCGCAAGGTCCCCGAGGGTCTCGAGGATCACCGGGTGTTTGTGCATGCGTTCAAGCGGACTTCTCAGAAAAGTCGCACGTTCGACCTGGATCGCGTCGGTGCGGATGCGGTCCATAAGGAGATCAAGTTCATTGAAAGATGCGTATTCCTGATAATAAGACCACATCCTTGTCTGTTCCTCGCTTAGTTCGGGGGTCATTGCCGCTTCCCTTCCAAAGGCATAACGGCTGTTGAAGAGTTCTTCGTAATAGTCATTCATATCGACAACCGTCTGATGCGTGTCATCCGCACCGAAAATCAGGACATCCCTGTCGAAGGTCCGGTATTCCGGAAGTGGACCGACACCGTAGTAGCGGTCGCCGATATTTCGACCGCCGATCACACCATAGGTGTCATCGATGATCAACAATTTGTCGTGCAGACGGTTCTGTAGGGTATGGGGCAGGAAAGGGTTGATCGGTTCATAGAATCTGAATGTGATGTTTTCGTGGGCCATGATCGCTTCATAGTGTTTTTTGTCATCACTGGTGACATGGTAGAAAACTTCGTCGATGATGAGATTGATCTCGACGCCGCGGTCGGCCGCTTCAAGCAGCGAACCAAAAAAAAGGTCCCGGGCAACACCACCGTGGATGGTGTAATAGGATATGTTGATGCGTGTCTGCGCGGCACCGACCAAGGCGAGTCGCACATCCAATGATTCCTGCAGCTCCTCTAGAAGATAAGCATAGGTCACCGCTTCAGAAGGTGTGTTCAACATGTCGGCATCATAAGAAAGGTCCGTTTCTGTGACCAACGGAAGATTGAAAATCAGCACGCCGTAAACGAAGCTGTAGGCGACGATGAAATAAAGTGCGAATGAGAGGCCCTTGAGCGCATTAATCATAGTAATCACCGCATACAGTATACCGCTTTTCTTTTGGAATTTCCAGCACGAAACGATTGTTTTCCTGTGACCATGCAAAGAGTTTGAGCGGGCGCACGGTCTTTGGCTTTTCATTTTATTTCACGCATGATAAAATAAAGCCAAGAGAAACATGGTCATTGTTTTTCTGTCACACGCGTCATTTCACCTTAGAAACCACACGCTAAGAGAAAACATTCTATGAGGAGAGATATTATGCTGAAGGGAAAGACCGCTTCAAAAGGACGCGCGATCGGTGAAGCGCTGGTGCTCGTCAAAAAGAAACTGAAGATAAAGGAAAAAAAGACGGATAACGTTGAAGAATCACTGAAGCAGTTCAAGGAGGCACTTGAAAAAAGCACCGAGGATCTAAAGAAAATCCGTGAGAAGACGCTTGAGAATCTCGATGAGGAACACGCAGAAATATTCGATGCGCATATGCAGATGGTCAACGACCCCGAGATCAAGGGGCAGGTCAAAAACATGATCGAAGGCGAGAAACTTTCCGCCCCGGCTGCCTACAAAAAGGTCACCGATCAGTTCATCGGCCAGTTCGAGGCCATGGAAGACGACTATTTCCGCGAACGCGCCGGCGATATCAAGGATATCCAGCACAGGGTCCTCTCCCACATGCTCGGCGAGAAACCGAAGGACATGTCTTTGCTTGAGACCGACACCATCGTCGTCGCAGAAGACCTGACGCCAAGTGATACCGCCAATCTCGACTTGGAACATGTTCGCGGATTCATCACGGAAAAAGGCGGACTGACCTCCCATACGGCGATCATGGCACGGGCGCTCAACATTCCGGCCCTCGTCGGGGTGCGGGACGCCGTCTCTGAAGTGAGCGACGGCGACCTTCTGTACGTGGACGCTTATCAGGGCGATGTACGTGTCAACCCTGATGAGCACACCTTGAAACAGGCCAGACAGGCTGTCCGTGAGGAAGAGAAACGCATCGAGGCCCTGAAAGCTTACAAGGGAAACGTCACCGAGACCGAAGACGGCCACAGAATGCCGCTTTACGCCAATATCGGTTCACCCAGGGAACTCTTCGCCATTCATGAAAACGGTGCTGAAGGCATCGGATTGTTCCGCACTGAGTTCATGTTCATGGACGCCAGCGAGATGCCGAGCGAGGATGCGCAGATCGAAGCCTACAAAGAGGTTTTCAAAAGTATCCATCCCGTCATTGTTCGCACCATCGACATCGGCGGCGACAAGGAACTCTCCTACCTGAAACAAAAAAAGGAAGAAAACCCCTTCCTCGGCAAACGGGCGATCAGGCTCTGTTTCGACGAAGAAAGGATGTTCAAGACCCAACTGAGGGCGCTTCTGATCGCCGCCAAGGACACCCACGACGTACGCATCATGTTCCCGATGGTCGCAACCACCGACGAACTGAGACGCGCCCTTTCCATCCTCGATGATGTCAAGAAGGACCTCGATGCGGAAGACAAAGATTATCAGAAGGACATCCGTACCGGCATCATGATCGAGATTCCCTCAGCCGCCCTCAATGCGGCCGAACTGGCGAAAATGGTCGATTTCTTCAGCATCGGCACCAACGACCTGATCCAGTACGTCTTCGCCGCCGACCGCATGAACGAGGATGTCGCCTATCTCTATCAGCCGCTTTCCCCGACCCTGCTCAGGCTTATCAGGCATACGGTCGACGGAGCGAAAAAGGAGGGCATCGAGATTGGTGTCTGCGGCGAGATGGCCGGTGACCTCGATGCGGCACTGCTTCTTTGCGGGATGGGCATGGACGAGCTTTCCATGAACGCCTCGAACATCCTGGAGATTAGAAAGGCGCTCAGCAAAGTCACTTCCGATGATTTGAAGAAACTTGCCGACGACGCGCTCAAAAAGACCCATACCACCGACGTGAAAGCCCTTTTGGAATCGTTCAGAAGTAAACATCTCGATGAAGAATGATAGACGGAATCAGATAAAGAAGCCAAGGCATGATGCCTTGGCTTCTTTTTAATGAAATCGTTCCTTGATGATATGGGCCCTTACCTGGGAAATGAAATAAAGCGACCCGGTGATGAGCAGAGTATCGTCTTTCTGTATGGCTCTCGCTTTTTCAAGCGCATCGGTGAAATCGGATGCGAAACTTTTATGCGGATGGCCGCAGAGCGAATGGAGCGTTTCGGCTTTTTCGCTTCTTACATAGGGGATTTCGGTGAAGATGACGGCGTCAACCGCGTTTTCGAGCAGTTTCAGCATCGGCATATAATCCTTGTCGGCCATCACGCTGAATAACACGACATGCCTTTTGTCCGGATAATAGGCCTTGAGCGTCTCGAGACTGGCTTGAAGACCGTTGATATTGTGGGCGCCATCCAGGATGGCGTCGCCGATTTGTTCGAAACGTCCGGGCATGAAGGCTTTTTCAAGGCCCTCGCGGATGGCTTTTTGCGGAACATCGAGGTGATAAGTGTTTCTCAAGACCTCGCAGGCGATCAGGGCGAGACGGGCGTTTTCAACCTGATGCGGGCCGTGCATGGAAAGTGTGTATTTGTTTTGTTTGTAGACGAACGATGTTGGGAATCCGTAGTCGGTTTCATCAAGCGGATAGTCCTTGCCGAAATGAAGGGGCGCTTCTTTCTCCAAGGCTTTCTTTTCGAACTGTTCGAACAGGGATGCCTGGGTGACGCCGGTGATCAGCGGCGTTCTTCGTTTCACGATTCCGAGTTTGTTGGCGGCGATGCTTTCCAGCGTGCCGCCGAGCACGGTCATGTGGTCGTAGCCGATCGAGGTGATGATGCTGATCATCGGTTCGATGACGTTGGTGGCATCCAGGGTGCCGCCGAGACCGACTTCGTAAAGGACGATGTCCGGGGCTTTTTCCCTGAAGTAAAGGAAACTGACGAGCGTGATCAGTTCGAAGAACGTGATTTGGTCCCCGTGTTCCTCAAGGTAGCGTTTCTGCAGCTGATAGACGGTATTGATGTGCATGAGCAGGTCTTCGTTGCTGATATCGACGTTGTCGAGAGTGATGCGTTCGTTGAAGCGTACGATATAGGGGCTGGTGAAGGTTCCGACGCGGTAGCCGGCGGCGATCAGGATGCGGTTCAGGTACTGCAGGGTCGAGCCCTTGCCGTTGGTGCCGCCGATGTGGATGCTTTTGAAGCTTCTTTCGGGATGGTTGAGCATCGCGCACGCTGTGCGCATCCGCGTGAGGTCGTATTTCTCACCGAACTTCTGGATGGATTCGATCCATGCCTGGGCCGCGGTTACTGTCTCAAACATCGCGCTTCAGTTCCTCGATACGGTTCTTGACGTGTTCAAGTTGTTTTTCGTAGGTGTTCAGTTTATCCTTTTCCGCATCGACTTTCGCTTTCGGCGCTTTGGCGACGAACTTCTCGTTGGCGAGCATGGTCCTGGCGCGTCTGATCTCGTTTTCGATACGGACGCGTTCGGCTTCCTGCTTCTCGAGTTCCGCCTTGAGGTCGACGAGGCTTCCGAGCGGGATATAGAGCGTGAATGCCGGATAGACATAGGATAGGCTCTTTTCCTCTAAACTGACCTTCTCCTTGACTTCATAAGTCTTTGGGTTCAAGAAGCGCTTGAGGATGGCATCCTGTTCGGCGAAAAGTTCGCGGGTTTTCTCGCCGGCTTCGATGTGGATGGCGATTTTTTGTTTGAAGGGGACATCATAGGTGTTTCTTACGTTGCGGACCCGGCTGATCAGCGCCTGGATGGTTTCGAAATCCTTGACGGCCTGCGGGTCTAAATGTTCCGCCTCGGCTTTGGGCCAGGTGTCGATCATGATGCTTTCTTGTTCCGTAAACGGCATCTGTTGATAGATTTCCTCGGTCACGAACGGCATGAAGGGATGAAGCATTCTGAGGACATCGAGCCAGACCTTGCGCAGAATGGCCTTGGTGCGGATCTTTTCGTGCGGCGTTCCGTTCTGCAGGGTCAGTTTCGAGGTTTCGACATACCAGGCCGCGACCTCATCCCAGCTGAATTTGTAAAGCGCCTTGGCGGCTTCGCCGAACTCGAAACGGTCGTAATTTCGGTTGACTTCCTTGATGGTCGTGTGGAGTCTTGAGAGGATATGACGGTCCTTGAGCGGCAGATTCCTCATGTCGATGGCGGTCTCTTTTTCGTCCATGTCGCCTATGTTCAGCATGATGAACCGGGAGATGTTCCAGAGTTTGTTGATGTAGTTCCAGCTGGATTCCACCTTCGGAGTCTCGAATCTCAGATCCTGTCCCGGTGCGGAGTTGGTGGTCAAAAAGTAACGGAGCGTATCCATGCCGTAGGCTTCCTTCACATCCATCGGGTCCACACCGTTTCCGAGTGATTTGGACATCTTGCGACCCTTTTCATCACGGATCAGACCGTGGATCAGCACATCGTCAAACGGGGTCTTTCCGGTGAACTCGATGCCCTGGAAGATCATGCGGGCGACCCAGAAAAAGATGATGTCATAGCCTGTGACCATGGTCTGCGTGGGATAATACCGCTTGAAATCGTCCGTTTTTTCGGGCCAACCGAGCGTCGAGAAGGGCCACAGGGCGCTTGAAAACCAGGTATCAAGGACATCTTCGTCCTGTACGTAGCCGGCGGGCGGATTCTCACCGACATAGACATCGTCGCCTTTGTAATAGGCCGGAATCCGGTGACCCCACCAAAGCTGGCGGCTGATGCACCAGTCCTGGATATCTTCCATCCAGTGATTGAAAATCTTTTCGAAACGGGCGGGGATGAAACGGGCGGTCGATTCTTCGAGGGCCTGTTTGGCGAGAGGGGTCATCTTGACGAACCACTGTTTGGAAAGCCGTGGTTCGACCATGACGCCGGTGCGCTCGCTGTGGCCGACGTTGTGGATATGTTTTTCGATCTTTGTGATGAGCCCTTCGTGCTGCATGTCTTTCACCAGGGCCTTGCGGCATTCGAAACGTGCCATCCCTTCGTATTTGTGGGCCAGGGCGTTCATCTTGCCGTCTTCTTCCATACAAAGCGGCATGGAGAGGGCGTGTCTTTCGCCGATCTCGAAGTCGTTGGGGTCGTGGGCCGGTGTGACTTTGAGCGCGCCGGTTCCGAACTCGCGGTCGACGTAGGCATCGTCAATGACCGGGATGAGGCGGTCGGTGGTCGGGATGTAGACCCGTTTGCCGACGAACTTGCGGCGATTGTCATCCTCGGGGTGGACGATGACGGCGGTATCGGCGAAGATGGTTTCGGGTCTCGTGGTGGCGATCAGGATATGGTCGCTGCCGTCTTCGAGATGGTATTTCATGTAGTAGAGCGCACCTTCGACCGCTTCGTGTTCGACTTCGATGTTCGAAAGCGCGGTCTTGGCCTGGACATCCCAGTTGATGATGCGTTCCTTGCGGTAGATGAGCCCTTTGTCATAAAGCCGGAAAAATACCTCGTTTACGGCTTTGTTAAGGCCTTCATCGAGGGTGAAACGCTCCTTTTCATAATCGACGGAAAGTCCGAGGGCCGCCCATTGGTCCCTGATATGGCGGGCGTATTCTTCTTTCCATGACCAGGCTTCGACCAAAAAGGCCTCGCGACCCATCTCGAAGCGGTTGATGCCTCTTTCTTTGAGACGGTTGTCGATTTTCGCCTGTGTGGCGATGCCGGCATGGTCCATACCCGGAAGATAGAGCGCATCGTAGCCTTCCATGCGCTTTTTGCGGATGATAATGTCTTGCAGGGTGTTGTCCCAGGCGTGGCCGAGATGGAGTTTCCCGGTGACGTTGGGGGGCGGAATGACGATGGTGTAGGTTTTTTTCGTTTTGTCGCCGCTTTTGAAATAACCGGCCTGTTTCCAGTTTTCGTACTTGCCGGATTCGACGCGTTTGTGGTCGTATTTTTTTTCCATGTCCATAGGTTCTCACTCCTTCAGTGAAATAAAAAAAGCCCTCAATTCTCGATTAAGGGCGAAATGTTCCGCGGTACCACCTTGTTTCCGGTATATGGAACATACCGGCGCTCAACGCGTTAACGCCGCCAACGGATCCGACTACTTCTTTCACCGGACCAACTCCAGGGCTACCTTCGACATCGCGTTCCACCAGTTCACAGCACCACTGGCTCTCTTTGGGATCCGCGTCGGCCTACTCTTCCCGTTCATTGTAGTTAGACATAGTCTATCACAGGTTTTTTTTCTTTTCAAGTGCTTTTACTCGTAGCTTTCGATGATGCGCAGTACCCGGTCGCGGTTCAAGTGTTCCATGCTCGAATAGGGGACGATCTCGACGGTGGCCGGGAGTGCGAGGGTCTCTTTGACCATCTTGATGTGTTTCGGGCGTTTGTTTTTCGAGATTTTGTCCGCCTTGGTCGCGAGGATGGTGAAGGGCATGTTGTAATGGGACAGATATTGTGCCATCGCGAAATCATCATCGCTCGGGGGATGGCGCAGGTCGACCAGGACGAAGATGTGTCTGAGTTGTTTTCTGGTGGTCAGGTAATGCTCGATCATCTCGGCGAAATCCCGGCGCATCGTCTTGCTGACGCGGGCGTAGCCGTAACCGGGCACATCGACGATGTAGAATGATTCGTTGATGAGATAGAAATTGAGCGTTTGCGTCTTTCCCGGGGTCTGGGATGTGTAGGCGATGTTTTTGCGGTTCAAAAGGGAATTGATCAGGGAACTCTTACCGACGTTGCTGCGGCCGACAAAAAGAAACTCATTTCTGTCGCCGTCGGGATAATGCGCCTCATCGGTGATGGTGATGGGTTTTTCGACACTTCTGATTATCATGATGTTCACCTCGTCAATATTGTACACAACTTCAAAAGAAAAGACAATCGATGATTGTCTTATTCTTTAAGTAGTGCAAGTTCCACGATGTCTTCGACCGTCTCGACGAGTTTGATTTCGAGTTCTTCTCTGACTTCCTTCGGGATGTCGTCGATATCGCGGCTGTTCTGTTTTGGAATCAAGATGGTCTTGAGACCGCTTCGGTGTGCGGCGATCGCTTTTTCCTTGAGTCCGCCGATCGGCAGAACGCGACCGCGCAGCGTGATTTCGCCGGTCATACCGATGGTGTGGTCGACTTTGCGCTTGGTCATCGCACTGATCAGTGATAGCGCGATGGTCACGCCGGCGGACGGTCCGTCTTTGGGGATGGAGCCTTCCGGGACGTGGATGTGGACGTTGGAGTCTTCGAAAAGCGCTTTCTCGATGGCATACTGCTCGTGGTTGGCGCGGATATAGGAAAGGGCGGCTTCGGCCGATTCCTTCATGACATCGCCGAGCGAGCCGGTGAGGGCGAGTTTACCGCTTCCTTTGTAGAAGGCGACTTCAACGGGCAGGGTATCGCCGCCGAACTGGGTATAGGCGAGACCCACGGCCACGCCGACCTGCGAGATTTTGTCGGCGATATGGCTGGTGTATTTCGGTTTGCCCAGGAATTCCGACAGGTTGTCGACGGTGATGTGAACGTTGTCGACCTTGTCACCGAGGACACGTTTGATCGCTTTTCTCACCACGGTTCCAAAGAGGCGGTCGAGTTGACGGACCCCGGCTTCCCTGGTATGTTCGCGGACCATCTTCATGATGGCTTCGTCGTCGATGGTGATTTTTTTCGGGTCGAGGCCGTGAGAGTCGAGCTGTTTGCGGATCAGGTGTTTTTTGGCGATATTGTATTTTTCGTGTTCGGTGTAGCTTGAGAGTTCGATGATTTCCATCCGGTCGCGCAGTGGTGCGGGGATGTTGCCGAGGTAGTTGGCGGTGGTGATGAAAAGCACCTGGGAAAGATCGTATTGGTCTTCGAGATAGTGGTCGGAGAAGTTCGCGTTCTGTTCGGGGTCCAAAACCTCGAGCATCGCGGCGCTCGGGTCGCCCTTGTAGTCGCTGCCGAGCTTGTCGATCTCATCGAGCAGGAACAAGGGATTCATGACCTGCGCTTTGCGCATGCCTTGCAGGATGCGTCCGGGCAGGGCGCCGAGATAGGTACGGCGGTGACCGCGGATTTCACTTTCGTCCTTGACGCCGCCTAGGGATTGTTTGACGAATTGGCGGTTCAAGGCGCTGGCGATGGACTGTGCGAGCGAGGTCTTACCGACGCCGGGTGGCCCGACGAGACATAGGATGGTCTGCGGGTTCTTTCCGGTCAACAGTTTGACTGCGAGATATTCGACGATGCGTTCCTTTACGTTCTCAAGACCGTAATGGCTTTCTTCGAGTGCTTTTTCAGCCTTGTTGATGTCGGTCTCGTCATCGCTTTGTTCATGCCATGGCAGATCGATCAGGAAATCGAGATAGGTTCTTATGACGCCGGATTCTCCGCTTGAAGCGGGGAGGGTCTCATAACGGGAAAGCTCATAGAGGGCTTTTTCCTCGATATGCTTGGGCATCTTCTTCTCCTGGATTTGCTTGCGCATCGACTCGATTTCGCTTTCTTTTTTCGCTTTGTCGCCGAGTTCTTCCTGAATGGCGCGCAGCTTTTCTCTGAGATAGTATTCGCGCTGGTTCTCATCGATGTTTTTCTTGACGGTGCGGTTGATTTTCTCTTCAATTTCGCTCATGTGGCGTTCCTTCTCGATGTCTTGAAGAAGGTAGTTCAGCCTTTTTTCTATCGATGGGGTCTCGATGTACTTGAACTTGTGGTTTTCCGCGATTTTCAGGTTGCTGGCGAGTTTGTCGACAAGTTTGTCGGTGGCGATCCCCGCCTGGACGGCTTCGATGCATTGTTTGGGGTTGTGGAGAATCGACTGGGCGTTTTCCATGACCTGTTTGACGATCATGCGTACGAGGGCCACTTCCTCGTCGATATCGCCCTGTTCGGAGGGACGGGTCTCGAATCTGACTGTGAAAAACGGGTCATTTTGCTCGAATGACTTGATTTCAGCCCGCATGATCGGGTCGAATTTGACTTTGAAGTTGCCGTTGGGGAGTTTGATCTTGATGCCGATCTTGGCAACGATGCCGTAAGCGAGCATGTCGTTTTCACCCGGGGCTTCGACACTCGGGTTCTTCTGCACCAGCAAAATCACGTGCGAGTCATGGTTGCGTTCCGCGTCAAGGAGCGCACTCTTTGACAAAGAACGTCCGACTTCGGTGCGGACGTCTGTATTCGGAAAAGGCGCGAGGCCTCTGATTGCGATGGCGGGAAGGGTGGCGGTTTTCGTTTCATCTGTTTTAAACATAATGTTCACCTCTGAATTTTAAACACAATTCTGTTTGCTAATTATAATATACCTTATTTTCCGGTTTGTTTCAATGTAAATACTCGCGTCGTGGCGTTCGGTAGGCGGGCTTGGGTACTTGTTTCACAAGGTATGAAAAAAGTGTGCGGGCGCACACAGTTTTCAGCCGGTCAGTCCGAGTTCTTCCATTTTGTCGGTGATCTCTTCGATGATTTTCTCGGCATCCTCACTACTGGTCTTGATGGTGATTTCGCCGCCTTCGGGGATACCGAGGGACATCACGCCCATGACGCTTTTCATGTCGACATCCTTGCCTTTGTAGCTCATCTTGATGTCAGCGTCATACTTGGATGCGAATTGGACCAGTTTGCTTGCGGGTCTTGCGTGCATGCCCGCTTCGTCAGTGATTGTCACTTGTTTTTCCATTGTATTCACCTTTTTTCTGTAGTTTTCGAGATTTGCAAGCACATCGGCCACCCCGGAGCGGTCGTTGTCGAGGGGTGTGGTGAAGCGCGCCGCCTGCTTTGCTCTTATTGTACCATTTTTCATTGCGAATGAGAAGGGGATTGCGCGGAGCATCTCTGCATCATTGTCGCTGTCGCCGAAGACGATGGTTTCAAGCGGCGCGGCACCGTAATAATCGAGGATGTATTCGAGGGCCACACCCTTGTTCACCGCTTTCGGGACCACATCGAGGAAAGTCTCGCTGCTTTTGGTGACATGAATGTTTCGCAGCTTTGAGAGTCGTCTGGTAGTTTCTTGAAGGAAAGATTCATCGGGAATCACCAGGAGGATCTTGTAGCTGTCCTTGTGCTTGAATTCATCGATATCGTCGGTGCGGTGGAAGCTTACGATCGAATCCGGATTCTCCTTGTTCCACGTTTCATAGATTTCCCGGCGGTCATCGAGGGTCGAATAGATGCCGCTAGCGGTATAGACGACATAGTTGATCTCATGCGTGAGCGCGTAATCCAGAACCGCAAGCTGATCCTTTTCATCGATGAAAGATTCGCGGAGTGTGTGGCCGCTCACGTAATCTCTGATCAAGGCGCCGTTGTTTGACGATATCAGGCCATCGGCACCGATCTGACGGGCGTAGGGAACCGCGAGTTCATAGGTTCTTCCCGTCGAGACGGCGACCTTGAGCCCGTCTTTCCTGAGTTTTTCAATGGCATGCACGGTAGCGGCGTCGATGGTCTTGTCCGTATGAAGCAGCGTATGGTCGAGGTCGAAGACGGCGAGTTTCAACATGGTATCCCTCTTTTCAAAAAACACTTCGCTAGGAAGTGTTTTTCAGGCTGTTATTTCTTTTCGAGATTGTCAACGAGGAAATCGATGGTTTTTCTGAAGACGACTTCCTGCTCGACCGCTTGCGGATTCACCTGCGAGCGGACCTGTTCGATATCCATGTTGTGTTGGCTTGCGATTTCTTCGAACTTGTTGTTGATCTCTTCTTCCGATACGGCGATATCCTCTTCCTTGGAAATCGCATCGATGGTCAGGTTGTAGCGGATTGATTTTTGGGCGTCATTCATCAGGTTGGCTTCGAATTTCTCCTTGTCCATCCCTGTGAGCTGAAGATAGGTGTCGAAGTCGATGCCGTATTGTTGTGCTTGTTTTTTCGTGTTGTCCATCATGCGGTTTTTCTCTTCGATGACCATTTCTTCGGGAAGTTCCATCTCGGCATTGTTCGCCGCGGTCTCGACCGCGAAATCGATGGCTTTGTTCATGTTGGCTTCCTTTTTCTGTTTTTCAAGGTTTTCCCTGGTGTCTTTTTTGAGGGCTTCGACGGTTTCGATGCCTTCTTTATCAAGATCCTTGACGAACTCGTCGGTGAGTTCGGGGACTTCCTTGATTTTGACTTCGTGGAGTTTCACCTTGAAGGTGGCTTCCTTGCCTTTGAGGTGCTCGGCCTGGTAGTCTTCGGGGAAGGTGACTTTGATATCCTTCTCTTCGCCGGCTTTCATGCCGGTCATCTGGTCTTCGAAGCCGGGAATGAACTGACCGGAACCGATCTCGAGTTCGTGGTTTTCGGCTTTGCCGCCTTCGAACGGTTCGCCGTCGACGAATCCTTCGAAATCGAATACGGCGGTATCGCCGGGTTCGACGGTGCCGTCTTCCTTGACGATGAGTTCGGCGTTCTGTTCGCGAAGTTTGGTGATTTCCGCGATGACTTCTTCTTCGGTGACTTCGTCGCTCGGTGCTTCGAATTCGATCCCCTTGTATTCGCCGAGTTTGACGTCGGGTTTGACAGCGACGGTCGCGGTGTAGGAGAAAGGTTCACCTTTTTTCACTTTGGTGATGTCGAGGTCGATTTTCGGTTGGGCGACAACCTGCAGGTTGTTTTCCATGACCGCTTCGGAATAGGTTTCCTGGATCACGTGGTTGAGCGCATCCTCATAAAGCGATTCGACGCCTTTGTGTTTCTCATAGACGTCACGGGTGACTTTTCCTTTTCTGAAACCCTTGATTTCAACGTCGTCCTTGATTTTATCGAATGCGAGGTCGAGTGCTTTTTCGAGTTGTTCGGCCGACACCTCGATGTCGATCTGAACACGGGAGTTCGATAGTTCTTTTACTTTTGCCATAAATTTGTTACCTCCTAGAATTAATCCTTGTTAATTATAACATAATGATGTTTTTTGTAAACTATAATGCTGAGAAAGCATGGTGCGTCTCAGAGGCTGTGGATAAGGCCCATGAGTTCACGTTTGTGGATGTTGGGTGTGTAGGGATCCGGCTGGGAGGATTCGTAGTCTGCGAAGATACGAAGCGCTTCATCAAGCGGTTTGAAAACAACCTCGAGCCCCCACTCCACTTCTTCTTTTGTGAGGACGGGGCGTTTTTGCCCGCCTGAGATCTCGCAGTGGAAAAAGTGATGATGCCAGATTGAATCGGTGAAGTATTCTTTGAGTATCAGCGTCTCGCTGGCCTTGGTGACGGCATAGCCTGTTTCCTCTAGGACTTCCCTTTTCACCGCCGTCTGGGGTGTCTCGTCTTTTTCGACACCGCCGCCCGGCAGGGTGTAGCGGTCCTTGTTTCTCAGATAGAGCATGCACAGTTTTCCGTCCTTGAAGAAGACGGCGCGGGCACCGATACGTGGTTCAAGATGCGCCACGTCCTTTTTGTCGATATTGTCCTCGATGGTCTCGATGATCATGGTCATGGCTTCTTGGGCACATCGATGAGGACGGGGATGACGATCGGGCGTCTCGAGGTGGTCTTGAACAGATGTTTCGAGACGTTTTCCCTGAGTTTTTCCTTGAATAGGCGCCAGTCGACATACTTTCGTTTGAATATCTCATCGGCGGTCTCCTTGGTGATGGTGGCGACTTCCTCGATGAGTTTTTCGTTTTCCTTCATATAGACAAACCCGCGTGAGATGATTTCCGGTTCCGCGGCCATCTGTTTTTTCTTGGCGTTGATGTGGCCGATGATGAGCAGAACGCCGTCCTGCGAAAGGATTTCGCGGTCCTTGAGCACGACTTCGCTCAGATCGCCTTCCAAGATGCCGTCGACCAAAACGTCGCCACTGCTTTTGGAGTGGGTGATGGGGAGGGCGTTGCCGTTTTTGAAACGGAGCACCTCGCCGTTTTCCATGATCTTGATTTTGTCATCCTCGTAGCCGAGCTGATTGGCGATCTGTTTCATCGCATAGATATGGCGGTACTCGCCGATCACCGGGATGAAGTATTTTGGCTTTAGGAAGTTGGTGAGCAGTTTGACGTCCTCGCTGTTGGCATGGGCCGAAGGCAGGATGTCCTTGCTGATTTTCACGATGTTGATGTCGTGGCGATAAAGGATATCGAGCGTGCTCGCGGCGATTTTTTCGGTTCCAGGGACCGGCGGGGTCATCATGATGATGTCGTCGCTGTCATTGAGATGGATCAGACGGTCGACTTTCTTCACCATGCGCTGCAACATGTGAAACGGTTCATGGCGTTCTCCGGTCACAAGCACCATGGTGTCAGGAAGCAGATTCTTGTTTTTCTCATCGATGAATTTGAGGGTTCTCAGTTTTTCCTTCGGTATCCTGAGGACCCCGAGATTGATGGCGATATCGACCATGCGCTGGGCTTTTCTGCCGATGATGGCGATGTCGCGGTCGTATTTCAGCGCCACGTTGATCACTTTCTGGATGCGGTAGATGTCCGTTGAAAAACATGTTGCGACGATACGGCTCTTGGCTTTTCTGAACGTTTGGTTCAAAACATGGTCCAGTTGTCGTCCCGAGCGGTTGGAAAGAGCCTCTTCCGCGCCGAGCGAATCACTTAGAAGTGCGAGGACATTCTTGTTGGCGATGGTGGCGAGGCGCTCGAAGGATGTGCGGTAAGGCGCTTCGACGTTTTGGTCGAAGGTGTAATCGGGACTGTAGACGATCACACCGTCTTCGGTGTTGAACGCCATTCCGACCGATTCGGGGATGGAATGGGTGGTCTGATAGAAAGAGACGTCGACATTCTTGAAATTGAGGACGGTGTTCTTGTCGATTTTCTTCAGTTGATAGTCCTTTGGGTTCATGCTTTGTTCCTTGAGCGAGTCCTCAAGCAGCGCCAGGGTGAAATAGGTCGCGTAGATTGGGACCTTGATTTCTTTTAATAGTTTGGGGATCGCCCCAATGTGGTCTTCATGGCCATGTGACAGGAAGACTCCCTTGATGCGGCTCTGGTTTTCTTTAAGATAGGTGAAGTCCGGCAGGATTGCGTCGACGCCGTAGAGTTCATCCGTCGGATATTTGAGTCCGGCGTCCAGCACGTAGATGGCGTTGTCGATATCAAGGCAATACATGTTCTTGCCGTCTTCACCGAGACCGCCAAGGGCGAAAAAGTCTATTTGGCTCACGATGACACCTCCTTTAATTCATATCTACGATATTATAACACACATCAGTCTCTTAAGGCAGTGATAGGGCAAAACTTTTCGCTATTTTTCAACCCCGCCCACTTGGTTTCTATGATACAATAAGATAAAGGTGATAGCGATGATCAACTACCCCACAATGAAGAAAAAACCAAAAAGAAAAAAGGTTGACGTGAAGAACCGCGGCATGCGATTCGAAAAGCTGATCGATGAAGCGAATGCCTTCTATCTGGCGAACGACAGAGCCGTCATCCACAAGAAACCCACGCCGGTGCAGACGGTCAATGTCGATTATCCCTCCAGAAGCAAAGCCAGAATCACCGAAGCCTACTACAAGACCCCTTCGACCACGGATTACAATGGCATCTACAAGGGCATCCATGTCGATTTCGATGTCAAGGAGACCCGTTCGAAGACCGCGTTTCCGATAAGAAACATCCACCCGCACCAGATCGATCATCTCGGGAAGGTCAATGCCCACGGCGGCGTCGCTTTTTTGCTCATCTATGTGCATGCGCATGACGTCACCTATCTTCTGCCCTACGAGCATCTATCTTATTTTCTGCGCCGCGCGGAAAACGGGCGCAAATCCATCACCCTGGATGAACTCGCTGAAAACAGTTATCCCATCAATGAAGGCTATAGACCCCGTATCGACTATCTGAAGGCCCTTGATATCCATATAAAAAAAGACGCGTCCGCGCTTTAGCGGAGGCGTCTTTTATTTGAGGGTCGAACCGCTTTCGATGATGGTGGCGGTGATGGAGGCGCCTGGGAAAATACGGCAGTTTCGCCTGATCGTGGTGCCGTCTGGGACCGCGACATTCCTGCCGATGACGTTGATACCGCTTGCGAGCAGGTCGGGTCTTTCCTTGTTCGGGGTGTAATCCCCGCCCGAGCCCACGGTGGCATTGAACCCGATGGTGACGTTTTTGTCGATGATGCAGTTTTCGACCGTGGCGTTGGGGAGTATCTCACAGTCGTTCATGATGACGCTGTTTTTGACGACGGCCCCCGGATGGATGATGACGCCGGGTGAGATCACGCTGCGGTGGACCTCGCCGGCGACGATCGAACCGTTGGAGATCAGACCCTGTCGGACGACGGCCTTGCTGCCGAACTTGGCCGCGGGCATCTGTTCGCTGCGGGTGAAGACCCGCCACTCGCCGTCATACATGTCGAGCGGCACTTTGTCGACCGTCGAAGTGAGTTCTAGATTGGCCTCCAGATAGGAATCATAGGTGCCCACATCTTTCCAGTAACCACCGAAGGTATGGCTGTAGACCTCGCGGCCGATCAGATAGGGGATGATATGCTTGCCGAAGTCGAGGTTGTCCGCCTTGACGGTCTGAAGCGCTTCGATGAGTGTATCGGTGTTGAACACATAGATGCCCATCGATGCGAGGTTGCTGTCGGTCTTTTCCGGTTTCTCCTGGAAATCGAACACCTTGTCGTCGCTGTCGGTGCGCATGATGCCGAAGCGGTGTGTCTCCTCCATCGGCACTTCCTTGACCGCGATGGTGAGTTCAGCGTTTTTTTCCTTGTGTTGCGCGATCATCTTGCGGTAATCCATCTTGTAGACATGGTCACCCGAAAGGATAAGGACGTACTTCGCTTTGCTGCGCTTGATATAGTCTAGATTCTGCAGCACGCTGTCAGCGGTGCCTGCGTACCACTTCTCATAAGGCTGCAGAAGCGAAAGAGACGTGTCGCGCCGGTCCAGGTCCCATGGTTTGCCCACGCCGAGATGTTCATTGAGCGATAGGGGCAGATATTGTGTCAGGATTCCGATGTGGTAGATGCCCGAGTTGCTGCAGTTGCTCAGTGTGAAATCGATGATACGGTATTTGCCGGCGAATGGTACGGCCGGTTTGACGCGGTTCTCACTCAGGATGTCGAGCCGCGAGCCTCTTCCGCCCGCGAGGATGAGTGCCAGGGTTTTCATCATTCATCACCTCTTATTTTTTTATAAAGGGAAACATAGGACTTCGCACTTTCTTGCCATGAAAAGTCTTCCTTCATCGCACGTCTTATCAGTCGTCTGAACACTTTCTGATCGTCATAGACCGCAAGCGCTTCATGAAGCGAACGTTTCAGATCGGTGCTTGAGAAGTTCAGAAAGCCGAAGCCGTTTCCTTCGCCCGTGTACCTGTTGAAAGGTACGATGGTGTCTTTGAGCCCGCCGGTCTGTCTGACGATGGGAATGGTTCCGTAACAGAGGCTGATCAGTTGCGAAAGGCCGCAGGGTTCATAGCGCGAGGGCATCAGGAACAAATCGGCGCCCGCATAGATTTGCCGGGCGATCTTGTCGCTGTAGCCGAGATAAAGACCGACGGCGTCCGCATATTTACCGTTCAGGTGTTCGAAGAAGCTTTCGATGTGGCCCTCGCCACTGCCGAGCACGATCAGCGTGAGCGCCTTGTCCGCGAGCAGGGTTTCGATGAAGGGCTCGAGCAGGGAAAAGCCCTTCTGGTCCGAAAGACGTGAGACGATGCCGAGCACCGGGCCGTCCGTCTTCGGCAGCTGAAACCTATCAAGAAGGGCCTGTTTGTTGGCGGTCTTGCCCTTGAGATAGTTGTGGATGCCGTAGTTCACCGCGATGGCCGGGTCGGTTTTCGGATTGAAATCACCATAGTCGATGCCGTTCAGAATGCCTTCGAAGTGGTCTCTTCTCTCATTGAGAAGGTTCTCCATGCCGTAGCCGAAATAGGCGTATTGAAGTTCCTCTGCGTAGGTCTGGCTGACGGTGGTCAGGTAATCGGCGGTGACGATGCCCGTCTTCAGGAAGTTGATCAGACCCTCGAACTCGATTGTGCCGCTACTCTTGATTCCGAGATACGGAAGCAGTTCTTTGTCAAAGCGTCCCTGATAGGCGATATTGTGGATGGTGAAGACAGTCTTCATGTTCGCATGAGCTTTTTCGGATTGCCGGATGAGATGGGGAATCAGACCGGTCTGCCAGTCGCTCAGATGCAGGATGTCGAAGGTCTTATCCAGACTATCGATCAGCGCAAGCACCGCGTTTGAGAAAAAACCGTAGCGTTCACCGTCGTCGTAATCTCCGTAGAGGTTCGGGCGATAGCCGAAATAATATTCGTTATCGATGAAATAGACCCTGACCCCGTTGTGGATGAGCGTCTCGAAGCCCGCGTATTCCTTGCGGTTGCTGACTTTGATGGTCGTGGTCCCAAGCAGCGTGAGTCGGTCGTTGAAATGGTCCTTGGTTACCTGGTGTTTGGGCAGGATGATGCTGACCTCGTGGCCGAGGTCGGTGAGTGCGTAGGGCAGACTGCCGAGCACATCGGCAAGCCCGCCGGTTTTCGAAAAGGGGGTCGCTTCACTTGCGACGAACAGTATTTTCATGGTATCCCTCCATTTCCATTATACATGAAACCGGCCCTCAAGTAACCGGTTTAAAAAGAAAACCCCGAAAATCGGGGTTTTTAGTGTCGAGAAAATCTGGGACGAAAAACTATTATTCGATGCCTTCTTGAAGCTGCTCGCCCATGTATTTGAAGAGGAACCATGAGACGATGCTGATGAGGATGATGGTCGGGACCATGTAGGTTCCGTTATAGATCAGTGAGAAGATGACCGGGTGCTGGTCGCCTGAGAACACATGGAACAAAACGACACCCGAGAAAAAATGCATGAAGTATCTGGCAAAACCGGCCACGAATGCGCCGAGGGCGAAATAGAGTGCGGTTTCGCGGTTGAAGCGGAACACGAGCGCGGCGAGGCCGCCGACACCGTAGGCGAAGATGTAGTCAAGGAAAATCTCGCCCCAGTGGACATAGACCGGGAAGCCCGCGAGCATCCAGTTGATGAGTCCGAAGACCGCACCGGCGAAGAGCCCGAGTTTGAGGCCGTGCCGATAGGCCAGGACGACGATGGGAATCAGGGAAAGCGAGATGCTTCCGCCTTGTGGTTGTCTCGGCATGAACATGAACGCAATCTCTATGATTGTCGCAAGCGCGATGAGGATCGCGATTTCTGTGAGTTGTCTTGTGGTAAGCAGGGTTTTTCTGTTTTCTGCCATGTTGATCGCTCCTTATGATTTTGTTTTGGGAATAAAAAAAGTTCTGTCCCGCAGGACAAAACTCAAAAAATGAATTTTTCCTACGCTGGCATTACCCAGATCAGGTAAGGTTTCATTCTAGTCTCAAGAATGTCTCAGCCCAGTACTCTGGGCTCCCCAAATTTCATCGACATCATTAGTATAACACAGAAATCACAAGTGGCAAGGAAAACACGGTTCAATTTAGGAAAGTCTGGAACTCGAGGGTGTGGCCGTCGTAATCCTTGCAGTAGAAATGGTAGATCTTGAACTCGTCATTCAGTTTCGGGCGGGTGGTTTCTTTGGCGCGGGTCTTCAGTTTCTCATACATCCGCTCGACTTCGATCTTTCTTTCATAGACGAACGTGATGCAGGTCGAATCGGCGTGGTGCTTGGGATGGTGGGTGCAAAAACCGATCTTTCCGTGGCCGTTCATGTCATAGATCAGGCATTTGCCCTGGTCCTTGTGGAGTTTGAGATCGAGCACATCGCCATAGAATTTCTTCACATTCTCAAGATCATATGTCCGGTAGAAATGAATCGCATCAATCATTCTATCACCTCTTTATTCCATTATATCAAAAAGGGGACCGCTTTTGGCGGTCGCCCTTCAATTAATCGATAATTTCTAGAATCAGGGGTTTCTTGTCGATCTTCTCACTGGTGATCTCGAACGCGTTCGAGACCGTTCTTATCTCATCGGTGATGTCTTCTTTGTTGGTGTAGATATAGGCGAGCACGTCGTCTTTTTTCACTTCGTCGCCGGTCTTCTTGTCGAGGACGATGCCGACATCGGTATCGATGGTGTCGTCTTTGGTGCTTCTACCGGCGCCAAGGCGCATGGCCGCAAGACCAATGTCAAGTGCATTCAGGCTCTTCACATAGCCGTCTTTGTCGCTTTTGACGGCGACGATGCCGTTGGTCTTGATATACGCGTTCAGATCCGGGTAGCTGCCCCCTTGCGCATCGACAAGCTGTTTGAATTTGTCAATGGCCTCCAGAGAGGATATTTTTTTCTCAATCATCTTGCGCGCTTGTTTGAGGTCTTCGGTGATGCCCGCATGATAGACGAGGTAGCTGCCGATTTCGACACAGAGTCTGTGCAGGTCCTCAGGACCGTTGCCCTGCAGGGTGTGGATCGCTTCTAAGACTTCGAGTTTGTTGCCGACCGCATGGCCCAGCGGTTCGCTCATGTCGGTGATGAACGCAATCACTTTCTTGTTGAAGTTCTGACCGATCTTGACCATGAGACGGGAGAGTTCACGGGCCTCGTCCAGCGTCTTCATGAAGGCGCCTTCGCCGATCTTGACATCGAGCACGATCACATCGGCGCCGCTGGCGAGTTTCTTGGACATGATGGAACTCGCGATCAGCGGGATGCTCGGAACCGTGGCGGTCACATCGCGAAGCGCATAGAGTTCCTTGTCCGCAGGTGCCAGGGAGGCGGTCTGACCCGCCACCGCAATGTTGATATGGTTCACCTGAGCGATGAACTCCTTGGTCGCAAGCGAAATGTTGAAGCCTTCGATGCTTTCAAGCTTATCGAGGGTTCCGCCGGTATGACCGAGACCACGACCGCTGAGTTTGGCGAATTTCGCACCACACGAGGCCACGAGGGGACCTAGGACGAGCGTGGTTTTGTCGCCGACGCCGCCGGTTGAGTGCTTGTCGACCTTGATACCTTCGATCGACCCCAAGTCGATGGTTTCACCGCTGTTGAGTACCGCTTCGGTCAGATGAGTGGCTTCATCATCGTCCATGCCGTTGAAGTAGATGGCCATCATCAGGCTACTCGCCTGGTAATCGGGAATCCTTCCTTCGGTGTAGCCCTGGATGAAGAAATCGATCTCTTCTTTCGTCAGGGGTTGGTTGTCGCGTTTCTTTTCAATAATGTCTACCATTCGCATATTGCTCACTCCTTTGAATTCACTCTCTATGATACCACAATCCTAAGACGTCCTCATCCATCCGATAACATTTTCTCGTATTCTTCGACTTTGGTGCCGAGGGTCTTTTGGATTTTCGCACTGAGCGCCTGGGTGTTCATATCTTCATAGGCCTCATACGGGACGAGGGGGAAGATATGGATGTAGACATGTCGGCGCTTCAAGGGCCAACCCTGCCAGGTCTTGTCGAAATTGTAGATCGCGACCGGTAGGATGGGTGCTTTGGGTTTGGTTGCGAGTTTGAAGGCACCAGCCTTGAACGCACCCATTTTTTCTCCCTTGGAACGGGTGCCCTCAGGGAAAATCACCACGGGATGTCCTTCCTTGTATTTCTTGATGCCCTTTACAATCGACTGTGCGGCGCTGCGGTCGCTTTCCCGTTTGATCGGGATATTGCCGAGCAGCTCGACAAGCCGGCCGAGAACGGGCCAACGGAAGATGCTTTCCTTCGCGATGAAGACGAGGGGCTGGTTCTTGATCAGCGGTTTGATCGCGAGAATCTCATAGTTGCTTTGATGATTGCTGACGAGGATGAACGGGTCGTCTTTCGGAATATTGTCAAGGCCTGTCGCATGAACTTTGAGACGAAGCAGTCTCAGGATGAACCACATGAGACTATTGATGAACCTGTGGTTGCGCATCTTCTTGCTCGGATCGCCCTTTTGAAAGCGGCCGTAGAAAAAAAGCGTTAGCCCCAGGATGAAAGCGACGGTCAATAGAGCGAGCAATAAGGCGGCGATCCAGAAAAGCAGGGATTCGGGGGTCAGGCTGTAAGCGCCGAACAGGAAAATATAGACAGCGGTGAACAGAATCAAGAGTGTGTTAAACATCGCTGTGATCATAGGGCGCTCCTTTCCTCTGGTAGACCGCGAATCTCAGATCACCCTTCACCTGGCTCTCGATGAGATTGTACCCGGTGAGGTCGACATCGGGGAAATAGGTGTCGCCTTCGAAGGCTTTGTCGATGTGGGTGATATAGAGTCTGTCGGCATAGGGAAGCGCAAGCTCGAAAACCTCTGCGCCGCCGATCACGAAGACCGTCATTTCCTTGGGAATGGTTTCAAGATAGGCGGGAAGGTCGTGAATAACCCTCGCACCCTTGAAGGTCTTATCCTGTCTTGTCAGTACGATGTTTTCCCTCTTCGGCAGCGGTTTGCCGAGTGATCTGAGGATGGACTCGTAGGTCTTTCTTCCCATGATGACAGGGTGGTTGAGCGTTTTTTCCTTGAAATACTGCAGGTCTTCCTTGTAATGCCATGGCAGGCTGCCTTTGTGTCCGATGACACGGTTTTTGTCCATGGCGACCATCAAAGCGATCATCACACACTCACCTTTCCTTTGATCGGGGGATGGGCCTTGTAGTTCTCAAGGGTGAAATCCCCGTACTTGAAATCGAAGATGTTTTTGACTTCGGGGTTGATTTTCATCGTCGGCAGCGGATAAGGATCGCGTTTGAGCTGCCGCTTGACTTGTTCGAGATGGTTGCGGTAGATATGCCCATCACCGATGGTGTGGACAAAGGTGCCCGGTTCAAGCGATAGGATCTGAGCGAGCATCATGGTCAAAAGCGCGTAGGATGCGATATTGAAAGGCACGCCGAGAAACGCATCGGCGCTTCGTTGATAGAGCTGGGCGGAAAGGTGGCCATCGTTGATATAGAACTGGACCATCGTGTGGCATGGTGGTAGGGCCATCTTGTCGATGAGCGGGACATTCCAGCTGTTTAGGATGAGCCGTCTCGAAGCGGGATTGTTTCGCATCTCATCGATCAGATGGCTCAGTTGGTCGACGTTCTTATCGCGGCCTTCGAAGGCGCGCCACTGTTTGCCGTAGACCGGGCCCAGATCCCCCCATTTGTCCGCAAAGTCCTCATCGGTCCTGATCTTTTCGATGAATGTCTCCATGCTCTCGCCTTGATAGACGGGGCTTTTTTTGAACGCGGCATAGGGCCACTCATTCCAGATTCTGACACCGTTTTCCACGAGGTAGCGGATGTTGGTGTCGCCACGGATGAACCACAGAAGTTCGTGAATCACGCTTTTGAGGTGGATTTTCTTTGTCGTCACAAGGGGGAAGCCCTCGCGCAGATCAAAGCGCATCTGATAACCGAAGATTGAGATTGTACCGGTTTTGGTGCGGTCGACTCTGGTCTGACCGTTTTTCAGGATATGTCTTAGGAAGTCATGATATTGTTCCATGGTCCCACCCCTTTGTGACCTCATTATATCACAATCTGTTTCGCTTATGGGAAATTAAAAACGCCCGCAGGCGTTTTCATTGGGAGAAGATTTTCATGAACCGTTTGGCTTGGTGTTGATGAACGTGATTTTTTCCGCGATGACTTCCGGATAACTGAAGGACTTCTCATCATCGATCTCATAGAAACGTTGGGCGAGACGGGCTTTCACACCGACGGTCGAGCCTTTCTTACAGTACTGAACGGTGTTTTCCGCGATGCCGCTCCAGAGTGTGCAGCGGATGAAATCCGTCTCATAAGTACCGCTTTCAGCGCTTTTGAAACTTCGCTGCAGAGCCAGGGTGATGGTCGTCACTTTCTTGCCGTCATCAAGTGTCCTTAGTTCCGGGTCGTAGACCAGCCGGCCCACGAGTATGACCTGATTTACCATAAAAACCTCCTTTGTCACAAGGATAACCCAGAAGGGCCGTGGAATCATCTTGCAAAAAGTGAGGTTTTATAGAAAAAAAGCTGTGGTTATCACCGGTTTTTGCCTTATCAAAGCAAAAACAAGCCTTTTTTTCGGGCTTGTTTTGATAAAATGCACCAGAGGGCTTGTTTTCGTAATCTTTATTTTTTTCTTATTGCTTCCGGCGCGGGCAGGCTGAGGTTGAAAAAGGGGCGGGGACGAAGCTTGATGGCTTTGGCCATGAGATTATGCGGAAAGGCGTTGATCATGGCATTCAAGCCGGAAACCCGGCCATTGTAGGTGCGTTTGCGGTCAGAAATCCTCTCAAGCGCCTCCTTGTAGCGGCTTCTGATCTGCGGTGACTGTTTCGTCATCGTTTCACCGGCTTCGTCTTCGAGTGACAGGAGAAAGTGTTCCACTTTGAACATTTCTTTTAGGAGGTGTTCCTGGGTCTTGATATCGATGGGGGGCTTCAATCCGGCCCGCCATTCCACGAGTTTTTTGAAAGGGCTTTGATCGAATGTGCGCTGCTGACGGAGGATGCCATGATGTTTGGAGAGAACCTCATAATAGTCAAAAAGTGCGCTTTCGAGCTGTTTTTTTGCATGTTCCACGTTTTTGTATTTTTTTTTCAGGACTGATTTGGTGATCATGGCCCATAGCAATGGGATGGAGAGGAAAAAGGCGACGATCAGGATGATGAGCAAGGGTGTCGGCACGGGTTCACGCTCCTTTGAAAACGGGGTTTTTGTCTTTGAGAAGGTTGATGAGTTCATGGAGGATGGCGATATCTTCTTTGAATATCTGCATGAGATCGGCGTTGATGGGTCTTAGCATCCTTAGTTTGAAGGCATCTTCGAGGTTGTTGATGGCGACATGGCATTTGGATCCGGTGAAGGCCAGTTCCGCTTTTGCGGGGTGGTTCGACTGCAGTTTTTCAAGAATACGCATGAAATCCTTGGTGAACATGTTTCTCGCCAGTGTCTTTTTCGTCGTCAGAACGTCGAAATTCACAGCGAGGTGTCCGAACTCGGGTGTGGCTTCTTTGTATTCTTTTCCATCATTCGGACGGTTTTCGCTCAGGATGAAGATCGTACCGTCAAAGATGCGGTTGAACTCGAAGGAAAAAACGCGTCCTAGAAAATAGGTATTGGTTTTCGTGGTGTGCCGTTTCTTTTCAGTCTCCTTCTCGAGACGGATATCGCTCGAGATGAAGGGCACCCCGGCCATGGCGCCAAAAAGAAAATCCCAGGACGTAAACACGTCGGGCTTTTCCAAAAAGCCCGTCTCATGGACCTGATGTTCGCTCAGGCCGTGTTCGGGTTCATGGGTTCCCCGCTCGATCCATTCCTCGATCAGATTGTTCAAAAAATCCTTCTTGAATGTCTCTTTTAGATGGGCGTAGTTGGAGTATCCGAAAAAAACCAGGAGAAACCCGCCGACGGCGAGCGCGATCAGAATCGGGCGCGGGTCGATGAGCAAGGTGATCAGAAGGGTCACCGCCAGGGTGAGGATTCCGGCGAGGATCATGGTTTCGGCGACAATCTTGTCTTTTTTCAGTTTCTTTATCTGTTTGTCCACAAAATCACCTACTTGTATCCATTATAACAAAGCGCGGCCGAAAAGCCCATATCGTTTTCCTTTTCCTTAAAGCGTCACTTTTGTTTCGCTTCGACGATGACACTTGAGATGTGGTTTTTACCGATGCGGTGACGGTGGGCCGTGACCGCTTCCTTCGAGAGGGTCGTCGCAATCTCCAAGACGTCATAATAATAGATGTCCTGCTGAATATACTGGGTGAAATGGTAGGAAAGGCTCTCGAGACTGTCCAGTCCGTGGATGAAGTTGCCGAGCATCTGCTTGCGGGCACGCCGGAATTCCTCGTCACTGATTTCGATGGTGGGAAGCACGTTGAAGATGTTGTGCAGGGCTTCGAGCGTCTTGTGGGGGTCTTCGGTCTCGGTACCGAGCAGGACGTAAGCATAATCATTCTCATAGGCCATCTCGATGCCGAAAGTGTCGTTGATGAGTTCCTTGTCGAGAAGCTGTTTGTGGATGTCGCTGCTTTTGCCGAGCGCGATGTCCAAAAAGATCGAAAGGCCCAGCTTGTCTTCGATGCTGGCGCGTGGGCCTTGGGCGTGATCTGTATTGATCTTGATGCCCACCAGCAAGGAGGGCATCATCACATCGAGGCTTTTCGATTCGTGGGCTTTCTTCACGTGTTCAGTTTCGCCGAAATCGGGCGGGAGGGGCCTTTTTGCGCTCGGGGCGGGCAGGGTCACACCGGCTTCGAGGTCGGATAGCAATCCCTCCGGTTCGCTTCCCGAGACGATGACGAGCGCGGCTTGTTCGGGCTGATAGTAGGCCTCGTGCATGGCTTTCAAAGACGCCATGTCGATGGCGTCGATGCTTTCTTTCGTGCCGAGGATGTCATCTTTGATCGGATGACTTTCATACATGTTGTTGATCAGGGTGTTGTATTGTTTGTAGTAGGGATCGTCGAGATGCATGTTCAGTTCTTCTTTGATGATGTTTTTCTCCTTCTCGATGCCCGCTTCTGTGAAATCCGGATAGAAGAACGCGCGGATGAGGCGTCTGACATTCGAGACGAGATGGTCGGTGGCGCTGAACAGGTAGGTGGTACGGTGATGTTCGGTGAACGCGTTGATTTGGGCTTCCTCGAGGGCGAAATCCCGCGAGATGTCCGCACCGTCTTTTTCGAAGATCTTATGTTCTAAGAAATGGGCGACGCCTTTGGGAACGTGTCTTTTTTCTCCGTTTTCATCGAGGAACCCGGTATGAATCGAGCCGACCGGGGCACTCAAGGTGACATAGGTCTTTGAAAAACCCTTTTTGTGGATGAAAAAGACACGCAGCCGGTTGGAAAGCAGGGTCTCATAGATGGTTTCGTTGAAATTTTCGAACTCAATCCGTTTCATGCGCATCACTCCCGAGGATGTAGGTGAAAATCAGATGAAGCCTTCTCGCGGCGCGGATGACATCGTCTTTGCTTACGGCGCGGATGGCGTCGAGGATGGTCGTTTCCTTGAACGGTGCGTCGAAGAGACTGTTGCGCAGGGCCTTCAAAGAAAGAAGGCCGAGGTTGTCGTAGCTTTGTTTTGTTCCGGTGATGAGATGGTTCTTCGCCAGTTCGAGCGCTTCATCGGTGAAATCGCCGGCCTGGACGGCTTCGAGGGTTTTTCTGATGAGGGCGCGGGCCTTTTCCACATTCCTTTTTTCCATTGCCGACGAGACGGTGATCAGGCCGGAGAATGGCGCATAGGTCGCGTGGACGTAGTAGGCGAGGGAGGCCTTTTCGCGGATGGCGTCAAACAGGAGGGATTCGCTCGATTCGCCGAACATCGCGTTGAAGACCGCCATGGCGTAATAGTCGTCGTCTTTGTAGAACACGTCACTTTTCAGCGTCATGAATAGACGGTCTTGGGAAACATCCAGGGTTTCGGTGACGGTCTTTTTTTCGGGGAAATCAAAGCGTATGAAAAGATCGCCGGGCAGCTTTTTGTCCGCGAAGGAAAAATGTTTTTTCATGAGGGCGTGGGCGCCGTCCTGGTCGAAATCACCGCAGAGTGAGAGGATGGCGCTGTTTTCTTCAATCATGATCCGGTGCTCTTTTTTGATATCCGCCAGGGTGACACCATCGATATCTTCTTTTTTTCCAAGGGCATTCATCTTATAAGGATGCCCCGCATAAAGATGTTCGATGTAGCGCTTGGCGGCGTATCGGGTCTTGTTGGAATATTCGGCGGCGAAGAAATCCTTCAGGAAGCGTTTTTCTTCATCGAGGGTCTTCTTGTCGAATTCGGGATGATAAAGTGTGTCTTTGAGGAAGGTGACGACGGCCTCGAAAAGGGTTTCGTCTCCGGTGAACGCCGGATTGGCGAAGGCGAGGGCGAACTGGTTGATGTGTTTACGCCCTAGTTTCATGGATTGGGCTGCAAACAGCGTGTCATAGAGTTCCTCAAGATGACGCGAGACGGCCTGGCGGGTCGGATGGGCCTTGTTTTTGGCACGCATCATCGAAAGCATCAGGTGTCTGGCGGTGATTCTTTTTTCATCGAGGTCGTCGAAGAAGCGCACGTTCAGATAAAGCGTCTTGAACTGTGCGGTGCTTATATAGTGGGCCAGGAGGCCCTTTTCTTTTATCTCGGTGAGTTTCATGGTCGTCCTCCAAAAAAAAGTGCCGGAGCACTTTTTTGATTTTAAGCAAGTGACAAGGCGATCTCCATCATCTTTGTGAATGCGCTTTGTCGTTCTTCGGGGCTTGTGGCTTCCTTGGTGACAAGCGAGTCGGAAACCGTCAGGATGCAGGCGGCGTGTTTGCCGCTCACTTTCGCATTGTGGAAGAGCGCGAAAGATTCCATTTCCACTGCGATGGCGTTGTGCTTTTCATATATGGTCTTGTAGTCGTCGAAATTTTCGCGGTAGAAGACATCGCTCGAATGGATGACGCCTTTTCTGAGCGGAATGTTCAGCTTGGTCGCGGCCTTCTCGATTTCGGTGTTCAGCGTCTCACTCGGATAGGTGTAGTCATCTTTGTAGGTCCCCGACTGGACATAGGCGTAACTCGATTCGCTGTAGGCGCTTGTGGCCAGCAGCACGTCGTAGAGGTCGATCTCATCGGTATAGGCGCCGCAGGAACCGACGCGGATGATGTTTTCGACGTCGAAGAAATTGTAGAGCTCGTAGGAATAGATACCGATGCTGGGCATGCCCATACCGCTACCCATGACACTGATTCTTCTGCCGTTGTAGGTGCCGGTGTAGCCGAACATGTTTCTGACGCTGTTGAATTGCTTGACGTCTTCAAGATAATTATCGGCGATGTATTTCGCACGCAGGGGATCGCCCGGCATCAGGACGGTCTTCGCGATATCGCCTTTCTCAGCTTTGATGTGTGGGGTGCTCATAAAATCGCCTCCTAATAGTTGTCTTCTCCGGTGTCGCCTTTCATCAAGGCGACACCGCTGCTGGTTCCGATTCTTGTGGCGCCGGCTTCGACCATGTTGTGTAAATCCTCGATGGTCTTGACACCGCCGCTTGCTTTGACACCTTTGGTCTGGGCGACATCCTTCATCAGCTTGACATCGCTGACGGTCGCGCCGCCGGTGCCGAAGCCGGTCGAGGTCTTGATGAAGTCCGCACCTGCCGCGATGGCGGCGCGCCCGGCTTTCTCGATTTCGCCTTCGGTCAGGTAACAGGTTTCCAAAATGACTTTCAGGACACTGTTCTGACAAGCCTGCTTGATCTCTCTGATTTCTTCTTCGACCTTGTCGTAAAGGCCTTCTTTGACCCAGCCGATATTCAGGACCATGTCGATCTCATGGGCCCCTTTCTTGAGGGCGTCGGTGGTCTCATAGACTTTGCTCTCGGTGGTGTTCGCACCGAGGGGGAATCCGATGACGGTACAGACAAGCACGTCGGTCTTTTGCAGGCTTTCGACCGCGTATTCGATCCATGTGGGGTTCACACAGACGCTTTTGAAGTCGTGTTCGATGGCCTCTTCAAGGATTGTGTCGATTTCGTTTCTGGTGCCGAAGGCCTTGAGGTAGGTGTGGTCGATCAACTTATTGATTTGCATGGTGTATCCTCCTTATGATTTTTAGACTCAGCTGCATGAGCGGACCGGTGGTAATCACGATGACGAGGGTGCCGATATGAAGCTCGCCGGCGGTGCCTAGGAAAAGGCCGGTGAGCGTCACACCGATCAAGACCGGTGTCGCTTCCATGATGAGTCTGACTAGGATGAGGTTCGTTGTCTGAAACAGTTTCATGAGGACGAGCATGAGCTCATCATAGATGCCGGCCGGAAAATGATTGACAATCAGAAGCGCGGCACCGAAGGGAATGGTGAACAGACCGGTCAGAAAAATGACGAGCCTGAGCACCCCAGAGGGGTCGAAACCGCTGAAGACGACAAGATTGAAGAAGTCGACGAGGAGTCCGACAAAGACAAAGGGAAGGACCATGAAAAGGTAGTTCAGGGATCGCCGCGTGATGATGATGAAGGTGGTGATCAACGTCGAGATCCCGATGATGGCCATCCCGATGGTGAGCGGTGTGACAAGGCTGATGGCCACGTGGAGCACGTCCCAGGGTGTCACCCCGAGGTCGCTTCTGAAAAGCATGACGAC
The DNA here is from genome assembly GCA_003555335.1 of Mollicutes bacterium. Next base: position 106,541 of record PWHD01000049.1, read on the forward strand.
ACCGAAGGCGATCAGGCCGGTGCCCATCAGGTAGCCGAGTGTTTCTTTTGTGTAGAACATAAAGACTTTCATAGACCGTCTCCAATTCGGGGTGCGGGGTGGTCTGTTTCCGGGTGGTTCGTTCAAACCTATTTTACTTTATCCGTCGTCAAAAATCAATTTTGCGACGTTTGTTTCAAGACATTCTCGCAACGGGGGCAGAGTTCGTCTTCACTGGTGGTCGTGACCTGCCAGCATCGGGCACAAGTCTCCCCGCCGGCCTTTTCGACATCGATGCTCACGGAATCGAAGTCATAACTGCCTTCGCCATCTTTGATCTCGACTTTCGAGACAATGAACAATCTGGCGAGGTCGCGCATCGATTCAAGCAGCGACCGTGTTTTCTCGTCTTTTGGATGGAGGGTCACCTTCGCGCTTAGGGATTTGCCGATGGTCTTGGTGTTTCGGGCATCTTCAAGCGCTTTTAGGACGTTGTCCCGCAGGTTCAAGAACTGTTCGTATTTCTTCGTGAGCGCTTCGTCTTTTTTGCCGGATGGTTCGGGCATGTTCTCGAGATAGACATTGTCCAGAAGTTCCCCCACGAAATGGCCGTAAGCCTCATCGGTGGTGTGCGGGATGATCGGCGTCAAGAGTGTCAGAAGCGCCTTCGTGGTATGGTAGACCACGGTCTGTGCACTCCTGCGCAACGGATCGTTCTTGGCTTCGATGTAGACGATATCCTTGATATAATCGAGATAGAACGCGCTCAGCTCACGGGTGACGAAACGGTTGATCACACGGGTCACATCATCGAAGGCATAGACGTCATAGTCCTTGTTGACGGTTGCCACGAGTTCGTCCAGTTTCAGCATCATGTAGCGGTCGGTCTCGCCCATCCGGTCGGTTTCGACGATGTCGGCGGCGGGATCGAAGTCATTGAGAGTCCCCAGCATGAAGCGCAGCGTGTTTCTGATTTTGCGGTAGGTCTCGCTGACCTGCTGGATCATCTTGTCGCTGATCCGCACATCGCTGGTGTAATCGACACTCGCGACCCAAAGTCTCAGGATGTCGGCGCCGAGTTGGCCCATCACTTTGAGCGGATCGACCACGTTTCCGGTCGATTTGGACATCTTGCGACCCTCGCCGTCCAGCACGAAGCCGTGGGTGAGGACCGATTTGTACGGTGCGCCGCCCCGGGCGGCCGCACCGGTGATCAGGCTTGAGTTGAACCAACCGCGGTACTGGTCGGAACCCTCGATATAGATGTCGGCCGGATAAGGCATCCCGAAATCGGTCATGCCGCCCTTGTGGGAGGTTCCGGAATCGAACCAGACATCGAGGATGTCGGTTTCTTTTCGGAAGTTGCCACCCGGGCTTTTCTCACTCTTATAGCCTTCGGGGAGGAGATCCTTCGCATCCCATTCGAACCAGATGTTCGAACCGTGCTCGCTGAAAAGGGCGGCGACATGGCGGATGATTTTGGCATCGAGGATGGCTTCGCCGTTTTCGTGGTAGAACACCGGAATCGGCACCCCCCAGACGCGTTGGCGGCTGATGCACCATGATTCACGGTCCTTGATCATGTTTTCCATGCGGGTCTCGCCCCACGAAGGATACCAATCGACGTTTTTCACTTCATTGATGAGGTTATCTTTCAGGTTCTCGATCGAGGCGAACCATTGGTCGGTGGCTCTGAAGATGACCGGCTGCTTGGTACGCCAGTCATGCGGGTAGGCATGGGTGATTTTTTCGGTTCTCAGAAGGTGCCCGCTTTCTTCCAAGTCCTTGATGACCGCTTTCGAACATTTCTCGATGAACATGTCTTCATAGCGTCCGCTTTCGGCGGTCATATGGCCGCGGGAATCGACCGGACAGAGCACTTCTAAGTCGTTGGCTTTACCGATGATGAAGTCGTCCTCCCCGTGTCCAGGGGCGATATGGACGAGTCCGGTCCCGGATTCGATGGTGACGTGGTGGCCTTCGACAATCGGACTTTCCCGGTCATATAGCGGGTGTCTGTAGGTCAGACCCAAAAGCTCATCGCCCTTGATATGGCGGATGATGTCGACCCTGTCCCAACCGAATTTCTCTTTGAGGGTCTCAAGGAGCGCGGTGGCGAAAACGTAGACGTTGCCGTCGACGCGGACAAAGACATAATCGATCGCGGATGAGACCGCCACCGCGAGGTTTCCGGGCAGGGTCCACGGGGTCGTGGTCCAGATCAGAAAACTGAACGCGTCTTCGAAGGGTCCCGTGTTGACGGCGTCGAACGCGAAATAGATGGAAGGGGATTTCTTGTCCTTGTACTCGATTTCGGCTTCCGCCAGCGCCGTTTCGCTCGATGGCGACCAGAGGACGGGTTTCAGCCCCTTGAAGATGAGGTTTTTCTCGACCATGTCGGCGAAGACTTCGAGCTGCGAAGCTTCATACTGAGGATCCATGGTCACATAGGGGTTCTGCCACTCGCCGAGAATGCCCAGGCGCTTGAACTGACCGCGCTGCAGGTCGATCTGGTGGTCGGCGTAGGCGGCGCAGGCTTTTCTGAACTCGGCGGCGCTCATGGTCTTGCGATCGATGCCTTCGGTTTTCGTGAGGGCGGTCTCGATGGGCAGGCCGTGGGTGTCCCAACCGGGCACATAGCGTGTGAAAAAGCCCCGCATGCTCTTGTCGCGGACAATCATGTCCTTGAGCACCTTGTTCAGCGCGTGGCCGATGTGGATGTTTCCGTTGGCGTAGGGAGGTCCGTCTGGGACGACGAACTCGGTGTTGGTCTCGTTCTTCTTCAGTCGCTGCGTATAGATCTGCTTTTCATCCCAGCGTTTCTGGCGGCCGGGCTCGTTCTTCCCGAGGTTGCCCCGCATGGGAAAATCGGTCTTGGGCATGTGCAATGTGTCTTTGTAGTCTTTCATGGTTCTCACTCTCCTTAAAAATAAAAAAAGCATCCAGAAAATAAGGACGAACGATAAGTCCGCGGTGCCACCTTAGTTCTAGTTGCCTAGCGCTTGTTCCCGATAACGCAGGGTTGCGGAATGATTGTGACCTCATCCATCTCCACGGTGATACTCAGTGACGGCTCATCCAAGTTCGCAGCACCACTTGGTCTCTTTGAAAAGCCCCGGTCTTTGAGCGTGTCCGCTTCAGCGATGTTCTTTACGTCATTATAAGCAATTAATCCGGAAAATGCAAGGGTTAAAGACTGGCGATGAATTCTCCGAAGGCCATCAGGCCGAAATTGTAAAAAAGCAGGCCGATAATCGGCGTGAAATCGAAATTACCGATGACGATCAGCCCCCTGAATATCCGCATGTAGGGATTGACGATCAGATGCAGGATGTAATAGAAGCGGGATTGCCTGATTTCGGGCACCCAGCTGAGCAGGATGTAGGCGATCATCATGAAAAAATAGATGGTAAGAATGGTGTGCAGTATCGAAAGTATGGTGGGCAGCATGTGGATTACTCCTTGTATTTATTGATGAACCGGCGCAGACTCTTGTCTTTGAGGTCCGTCTTAGTCGCGAAGGCCATGATCTTGTCCCTGAGCACTTCGACATCGCCGTCGAGCGCATAGATGACACCGCTCAGAAAAACAATCATCCGATTGCTCTCGATGACATCGAAGCCTTCGAAGTTGAGAATCAGCGGGTTCCTATAAAGTAGCTTGTCGGCCAAGGCGAAAACATCCGTCTCCTCGTCGACCTTGATGAATTCCGTACGGTCGTATGCTTTTTGCTTAGTCTTTTTGCTCATCCTCATAAGCCTCCCCTAAAAGAATGCGGCCCAGGCGTAAGACGGTCGCACCGTTTTCAAGTGCGATCTCATAATCGTTGCTCATGCCCATGGACAGTTCCTTGATGCCGGGATGAGTCCTGGCGATGTTGTCCCGCAGGGTCTTGAGCAGTCCGAACTGCGCGGCGATGGTCTTTTTGTCCCTGGTCAGGCTCGCCATGCCCATCAGGCCGATGACGTTGATGTTCTCAAGATCCTTGATCCTATTAAGGAAATCCGGTAGTTCGGCGGGTGAAAAGCCGTGTTTCTGGGGCTCTCCTGAAATATTGACTTCGACGAAGCATCTGAGTGGTTCGTTGCGCCGCTTGTCGATCTCGACAGCGAGTTTGACACGGTCGAGGCTGTGGAGGTAATCGATATCATTGATGATCTTTTTGACCTTTTTCGTCTGAAGCGGGCCGAGAAAATGCCAGGTGATATCCAGATGGCTCAGCGAACCGGCTTTTTCAATGAACGCCTCGACACGGCTCTCTCCGAAATCTTTGATGCCGGCGTCAAGGAAGGACTTGAAATTTTCAGGACCGATGTATTTGCTTGCCATGACGATACGTACCGTGGGATAAGTTGTCTGAAGGTGTTTGATCAAGGCTTCATTCATGGCGAATCTTCCTTATTTGAATCGGGATTTCAGCCATGATGGAATGGCTGACTTGCGTTCTTCGTCGTCTTCCGGTTCTTCTTCTTTTTCTTTCTTCATTTCTTTCTTGGCTTTTTTCTTCTCTTTTTTCTTCTGTTTGCCGGATTTTTCCCAGGTTTCTTCGCCGTCGTCGTCGACGTCCGGCGCGTCCGTGACCTCAACATAGTCCGAAGCGCCAAGGGCTTCGATCTCGATGTGGCGGTTCTCATCGAAACCAGCCGCGATCACGGTCACGATAACTTCGTCTTCAAGGTCTTCGTTGATGGTCGCGCCGTGGATGATATTGATTTCGGTACTCGAAGCGGCCTGAATCGACTCGATGGCTTCGGTGACTTCCCATAAGGCGATACCGGTGCCGCTGGTCACATTGACGATCGCATCGGTCGCACCGTCGATATTGGCGTCTAACAACGGAGATTCGATGGCTTTCTTCGCGGCTTCGACCGCCCGGTTCTCGTCACTGGAGATGCCAATGCCCATCAACGCGGTCCCCTTGTCTTTGAGCACGGTCTTCACATCGGCGAAATCGACGTTGATGAGTCCCGGTACCGTGATGATCTCCGCGATGCCCTGAACGCCCTGGCGAAGGACATTGTCGGCTTCGCGGAACGCTTCGAGCATGGACGTGTTGCGATCGACCACATAAAGCAGTCGGTCATTGGGGATGATGATCATCGTATCGACGTAAGGCTTGAGCGCATCAAGACCCTCCAAAGCGGTCGCGACCCGTCTTCTGCCTTCGAATTTGAAGGGTTTGGTCACGATGCCGATGGTCAGACACCCGACCTCGCGGGCGACTTTCGCGATGACTGGTGCCGCACCGGTTCCGGTGCCGCCGCCCATACCGGCGGTGATGAACACCATGTCGGTATCGGTCAGAAGTTCGCGGATCTCATCTTCGCTCTCCATCGCGGCGCGGCGTCCGATTTCGGGGTCGGCCCCGGCGCCAAGACCGCGGGTGAGCATCTTTCCGATTTGCAGTCTTATATCCGCTTTTGAAAGACGCAGAACCTGGGCGTCGGTGTTGATCGCCACAAATTCAACGCCTTTGACTTCGTTTTCAATCATGCGGTTGACCGCGTTTCCGCCGCCACCGCCGATGCCTATGACTTTTATGGAAGGTTTTTGATGGAACTGGTCGTTGGTTTCGAACATAGTATGACCTCCGTTAAATCTTTAGACCTATTATAACGCATTATTTGTAAGAATAAAATAGCAAAGCATGAAAAGCGTTACTTTGTTTCCCCGTAAAACCGGGCGAAAAAGGTATTTCTGAAATCGGTCAGCCGGTCTTCCTCAATCGCGCGGCGTATTGAACGCATGAGCTGCTTGAGAAAATGGAGGTTGTGATAGGTCACAAGGCGCGGCCCGAGCATCTCTTCGCCCTTGAAGAGATGACGGAGATAGCTCCTGGTGTAGGTCGTGCAGACTTTGCAGGCGCAATCCGCGTCGAGCGGACCCATGTCGTCTTTGTAGCGGGCGGCCTTGATGGGAATCGCGCCGTCGGCGGTGTAGGCGCTGCCGTGTCTGGCGAGGCGGGTCGGGTTGACGCAGTCGAACATGTCGACGCCTTTGATGGAAGCCTCGATGAGATCATCCGGGGTGCCGACCCCCATGAGGTAGCGCGGCTTGTCCTTGGGCATCTTCGGGGTGATGAAATCAAGGACGGCATACATCTCTTTTTTGGTCTCGCCCACGCTCAGACCACCGATCGAGTAGCCATCGAAATCAAGTTCGAGAAGGTCGTTCAAAGACCGTTCGCGAAGATCGTCGAAGGGGCCACCTTGGATGATGCCGAACAGGGCCTGGTTTTCACGTTTGTGCGCCGCTTTGCCGCGGGCGGCCCAGCGGCTCGTGCGGGCGATGGAGTCTTTCATGTAGTCATAGGGGCTGTCGAAGGGCGGACATTCGTCGAAGGACATGATGATGTCGGCGCCGAGTTTTTCCTGGACGGCGATGCTTTCTTCGGGTGATAAGAAAAGCGCGGCGCCGCTGCGATGGTGTTTGAAATGGACGCCTTCTTCGGTGATCTTTCGGTTGTTGGAGAGGGAAAAGACCTGAAAACCGCCAGAATCGGTGAGCAGTCCCTTGTTCCATTTCATGAAGTCTTTCGTTCCGCCGTGGGCGGCGACGATGTCAGCGCCGGGCTGAAGCCAGAGATGGTAGGTGTTGGCGAGAATCATGCCCTCGCTCACTTCATCGATTTCCTCGGGGGCGAGGGTCTTGACCGTCGCCTGGGTGCCGACCGGCATGAACATCGGTGTCTCGTAGGTTCGCCCATTAATATGAAGGACGCCCGTTCGGGCGCCGCTTTGTTTGCAGATATGTTTTTCTTCGAAATTGAGGACCATGGCTCATTCACTTCCTTTAAAGTTGCGGAATGCGTTTGAAATCATGAGATTGATGCGGTTGACCTGGTTGATCTTCGAGGCGCTCGTATCGTAATCGATGGCCACAATGTTGCTGGCGGGGAAATGGTGCTTGAGCTTCTTGAACATGCCTTTGCCCGCGATGTGGTTCGGCAGGCAACCAAACGGCTGTGTGCAGACGATGTTCGGCGTCTCGTGCTTGATGAGGTCGACCATCTCGGCGGTCAGAAGCCAGCCTTCGCCGATATGGGTGCCATAATCGATGAACCCTTTGGCCATGGCCTTGAGTTCCTTGTAGGAGACCGGCGTGTCAAAGCCGGCCCGGCGCATAATTTTGCGGACTTTGCTGCGGCGGACTTCGACGTACCAGACAAAAAGTTTCAGGTAGAGGCGTTCCTTGCGGGGACCGCCATAGCGTTTGATGTCGTAGGCGCGCGAGTCGAAACTGTAAAGAAAGAAATCATAGATCGGCGGCGTCACGACCTCGACACCCTCTTTTTCGAGGGTCGCTTCCAGATGGTTGTTGCCGAGGGGTGAGTATTTGACATAAATCTCGCCGACGATGCCGACTTTGGGTTTCTTCTTCTTTTCGAGGTCCAAGGCGCGGAACCGTTCGATGATGTATTTTATATATCGTTTGCTCTTGTGCCAGGTGAAGATGTTTTTATGGTCATAGTAGGTTCTGAGTTCCTTGTCGATGGTTTCTTTGAGCGCATCGACCTCGCCCGGCGTTTTCTCATAGGGACGTGTCTGGTTGACAAGCGACATCATGAGATCGCCGAAGATGATGCCGTCGTGCAGCTTATGAAGGAGCCGGGGTGTCATCTTGAAGCCCGGATTCTGTTCGAAACCGTTGGCGTTCAAGGAGATGACGGGGACAAATTCGAGCTGGGCTTTTTGAAGGGCCTTTCTCAAAAGCGATATGTAGTTGCTCGCGCGGCATCCGCCGCCCGTCTGGACGATGATGAGTGCGACTTTGTGTTTGTCGATGCCCTTTTTCTTGATTGCGTCGATGAACTGGCCGATGACCAGCATCGCCGGAACACAGATATCGTTGTGGGCATATTTCATCCCTTCATGGATCAGCTCGTAATCGCTCGTTTTGAGCAGTTCGGCGTTGTAGCCTTCACTTTGGAACGCATCCTGAAGATATTCGAAATGATAAGGGGCCATCTGGGGAATGAGGATGGTGTACTCCTTACGCATCGCTTCGGTGAAAAGCAAGCGGCCGTCTTTGTCGTACTCAAGCTTCGCCATGTTCTTTAGCCTCTTTGTTCATCGTCGAAAGCAAGCTTCTGAGCCTGATGTTGACGGCACCGAGGTTGGAAATCTCATCAATCTTGATCTGGGTGTAGAGTTTGTTGTTGGCTTCGAGGAGTTCCTTCACCTCATCGGTGGTGATGGCGTCGAGACCGCAGCCGAAACTCACAAGCTGGACCAGGTTGACCCGGTGGTCCATCGCGGCGATCACACGGGCGGCGTCGTAAAGACGGGTGTGGTAGGTCCACTGGTTCAAGACGTTGACAGTTCTTTCGTCGGCCAGGTGGTTGATGGCGTCCTCGCTGATCAGCACGACGTTGAGGCTGCGGATCAGTTTGGGGATGCCGTGGTTGACCTCGGGGTCGATGTGGTAGGGTCTGCCGGCGAGAATGACGGTGTTCAGATTGTTCTCCTTCGCATAGGCGAGGGCTCTTTCGCCTTCCTTCTGGACATCCTCTCTGAATTCGAGATAAGACGTCATGCCCTGGTCGAAGGCTTTTTTCAGTTCTTTCTTGCTGGCGTTCAGATGGGGTTTGAGCAGCTTTTGCATGGTGTCGACGAACTTGTTTTTATCATTCAGGGTGAGATAAGGCTGCATGAAGTGACCGAGGTCAAGATGCGTCATGTTCGCTTCGATGACTTCGGGGTAGTGCGCGACGACAGGACAGTTGAAATGGTTGTCACCGTGGTCTTTTTCTTTGAAGTTGAAAGCCATGTTCGGATAGAAGATGAAGTCGGGTTGCTTCATATAGAGGGATTCGATATGACCGTGGACGAGTTTCGCCGGGTAACAGATGGTGTCGCTCGGGATGGAGTCCTGGCCTTTTTCATAGAGTTTCTTCGTCGAGCGGTGACTGTAGACGACCTTCGCACCGAGCGCATCGAAAAACGGTTGCCAAAACGGAATGTTTTCATACATGTTGAGCGCGAGCGGAATGCCGACGGTCTTCTTGTATGCTTTCGACGCATCCGGCTGATAGCCCATGAGTTTGTCGTATTTGTAAAGATAGAGATTGGGAACGCCGTCGAAAGATGTCTTGATGCCGGCGCCCTTCTCGCACCGGTTGCCGCTGATGTATTTCTTGTCGCCGAAGATGTTGACAGTAAGCGGGCACAGATTCTCGCAAAGCCTGCACACGGCGCGCTTTGCGGTATAGGTGAAATTCTCGAGTCCCTCGGTGTCTAGAATCAGGGAGTGGTTGTCCGGGCGGGCGTGTTCACGGGCCAGAATCGCGGCGCCGAACGCACCCATCAGACCGGCGATTTCGGGTCTGGTGACTTCGACTTCGGTTTCCCTTTCGAATGCACGCAGGACCGCATCGTTTTTGAAGGTACCGCCCTGGACGAGAATCTGGTCGCCGTATTCTTCTTTGACGTCGTGGGCACGGATGACTTTATAAAGCGCATTTTTGACAACGCTCACTGCGAGCCCCGCGGAGATGTCCTCGGTTTTCGCGGCTTCCGATTGCGCTTGCTTGACGCTCGAGTTCATGAAAACGGTACATCTTGAACCGAGGTCGACCGGCGTCTCCGCACTGGTCGCGATTTTCGAGAAATCCTTGATTTCATAGCCGAGCGACTCGGAAAAGGTCTCGATGAAAGACCCGCAACCGCTACTGCAGGCTTCGTTGAGGACAATCGAAGTGATAACGCCGTTTTCGACCTTGAAACATTTCATGTCCTGTCCACCGATATCGACGATGAAGCCGACGTCCTTGTTGAAGACCTTGGCCGCATTGTAATGACAGATGGTCTCGACCTCGCCACCGTCCAAGTTGAAGGCGTGTTTGATCAGTTCCTCGCCGTAGCCGGTCGAGAAGGACTTCTTGAGCAGGATGCCGGCGTGCAGTTTGCCGTAGAGTTCCTTGAGCGCGTTTCTGACGATGTCGACGGGGTTGCCGCGGTTGTGGGCATAATACTGATGGAGGATTTCATTGTTCTCTCCGATCAGAATCAGTTTGGTCGTGGTCGACCCGGCGTCGATGCCGAGATAGGCGTTGCCATGATAATCCTTGATGTCCATGCTCGGCAGGGTGGCCTTCGCATGGCGCGCTTTGAACGCCCTATAGTCCTCGGGCGTTTCGAAAAGCGGTGCGATGGTCGGTCGCGCCTTCTTCTTGTGTTCTTTTCGGTAGGTTTTGATGCGCTCGATGACGTTTTCGATGGCTAGCGGTTCTTCCTTGGCCTCGAGTGCCGCGCCGAAAGCGACGAACACTTCGCCGTTTTCAGGAATGAACACATCTTTTAACTCGAGTGATTCGATGAAGCGCTTGCGCAGCTCGCTCGAAAAGGTGAGCGGGCCGCCCAAAAAGGCGATTCTACCGGCGATTTTCCTGCCCTGTGAGAGCCCGCCGATGGTCTGATTGACGATGGCTTGGTAGATGGACGCGGCGATATCGCTTTTTCTGGCGCCCTGGTTGAGGAGCGGCTGGATATCGCTCTTGGCGAAAACACCGCAACGTGAGGCGATGTCATAGAGTTTGTCGAAATCTTTCGCCAGTTCGTTGATGCCGGCGGCATCGGTGTCCAAAAGCGCGGCCATCTGGTCGATGAAGGCGCCGGTTCCGCCGGCGCACGTACCGTTCATGCGCTGTTCGACATTCGCGCCGTCAAAGAAGATGATTTTCGCATCCTCGCCGCCGAGTTCGATACAGACATCGATATCGTCGACATGATGTCTCAAGGCAGTGGTGGCGCTGATCACTTCCTGGGTGAATTGGGCCTTGATGTTCTTGGCCAACGTCAAGCCGGCGCTTCCGGTGAAGTTGATGTGCATCTTCTGGTTCCCGAAGCGTGACTGCAGGTCTTCAAACATCGTCTTGAGCGAAGCGGAGATGCTGCTCATGTGACGGTTGTAGCTTTGATGTCTTATATTGTTCTTTATGTCGAGGACGACGGCTTTGATGGTGGTACTGCCAATATCGATTCCTACCCTTAGTTTTTCCATTTGGAACACCCCTCTTGTTTCATTCATGATGTGAGCGATCTATAAACATATTTGCCTGGATGCATTGTTGGGATAGCCTACGATAATTATATACCAAAGCGCCCTTAAATACTACCTTTTGCAAGATATTTTGTTGCGTTCAAACGCATTTCTAATTAAAGGAACATCAATATTGTGATGGTTTTTTGCGTTAATAATTAATTTTTTTAATATGTAAATTGATTTTTTATATCAATTATTTGACAATTTCATACGGCTGTTATATAATGAAACCATCATCGAAGAAAACTTTTCGTTTTTCTCAAATAAAATTCCGTTATTCTGGATAAGAATGGGGAATTTCTAAAGAAGGTGGTGGACGGATGCACGAAGGTGAAGTTCTTCAAGCGCTTCATTCAGGCGAATTGTCCGTGGATGACGCTTATGCCAAGCTTTATCCACCTGTCGCAAAGGCGGCGCAACCGGTCAACATGAAAAATCTGAAGCGCGCTCATTTCATAAGGATGCGCATCTATCTTCCAGAAGAGTCCGCGGGATTGAACCTGTTTTTGAAAACACTGTTTATCTTACCTGTTCCAATCCGTTTAGTCAACTTCGCATTACGATTTGTGAAGATCCCCCAAAAATACGGAAGCGATTTCTCAGTCGATGAAATCAAGGCACTACTCAAATATTCAAAAGGAACCAGAATCAATGTCGTCACGGATGACGCCATCGTAAAAATCGCAATCGATTGACCATAATACCAAGGAGGAATAATGATGCAAAAATACGTCATCGGCGAATGCCCGATTTGTGACCATGACCTGTTCGTCACCAAACTGCAATGTTCCAACTGCCACACCGAAATCAGTGGAGAGTTCCAGCTTTCAAAATTCAACTATCTTACCAAGGAACACCTTTACTTCATCGAACTTTTCATCAAGAACAAAGGCAACATCAAGAAACTCGAGAAGGAACTCAAAGTCTCTTATCCTACGGTCAAGAAGATGATGAGCGAAGTCATCGAGAGCCTCGGCTACAAGGTCGATGACGCCGACGATGACGACGAAATCTCCCAAAAGGACAAAGACGCCATCCTTGATAAACTCTCCAAGGGTGAGATCAGCAGCGAAGAAGCCTTACGGCTTTTGAAGGAGTGATTCTATGGCACAGGAGAAACTGAAGATTCTCGAAATGATCCAAAACAAGACCATCACGCCCCAGGAGGGCGCTGAACTCCTGCGCGCCATCGAAGAGGACAAAAAGGTCGAGCTGAAACCACCGAAGAAAGAAGCCTTCAAGATGCTAAAGATTCGCATCAAGAGTTCCGATGGCGACAAGGTCAACGTACAGATCCCACTCGAATTCGCCAAGGTGGCACTCCGTAGCAAAAAAGGCATCCCCAAACTCAACAAACTGGACGAGATGGACCTCGACATCGATTTCGACCAGATCATCGACATGATCGAACAGGGCACCATGGGCAAGATTGTCGACATCGAATCCGGTGACGGCGATATTGTCGAAATCATCATTGAATAATAGATGAAAAAGCGGCGAATGCCGCTTTTCTTTTGTCATTTTTTCTCTTCTTCAACGATTGACGGGTCGTCGGTGAGGAACATCGCATCGCCGAATGAGAAAAAGCGGTAGCGCAACTTGATGGCCGCTTGGTAGGCGCGCATGATGTTTTCCTTGCTGGAAAATGCGCTCACCAGCATCATCAGCGTCGATTGCGGCAGATGGAAATTGGTCAAAAGGCAATCGACGACCCTGAAGTTGAAACCCGGATAGATGAAAAGCGCGCTTTTCGCGCTTTCGGCTCTGACAACGCCCTCGGTGTTGCCGGTCTCTAAGGTGCGCATCGAGGTAGTACCGACCGCGATCACCCGGCGGCCTTCTTCTTTCGCTTTGTTGATAGCGCGGGCGGCCGCTTCCCCGATCGAATAGTATTCTTCGTGCATCTTGTGTTTCTCGACGTCGTCAACCTTGACGGGTCTGAAGGTCGCAAGACCCACATGAAGGGTGATGGTGACAATCTCGATGCCGTTTTTTTCTAGATGTTCCAGGTAGTCCTCGGTGAAGTGCAGGCCCGCCGTTGGTGCGGCCGCACTTCCCTTTTGCTTACTGTAGACGGTCTGATACCTGTCTTTTTCCTCGAGCTTTTCATGGATGTAAGGAGGAAGCGGCATCTCCCCCAGAGAATCGAGAATCTCATAGAGAATGCCCTCATAGATGAGCCTGAAATCACGCAAGCCTTCTTCCTTTTCGGCGACACATTCCATGACGAGGCGGTTGTCGCCGAAGACGATACGGTCATGTTTTTTTATCTTTCTGGCTTTTTTGACAAGGCATTCCCAGACATGGTCCTTTTTCTCATTGAGAAGCAAAACCTCGATGATCGCGCCCGTTTTTTCCGTGGTGCCGATAAGTCTTGCGGGAAGCACCCGGGTATCGTTCAGGACGAGAACATCGCCTTTTTTGAGGTAACGGTGCAGATTGCTGAAGTTCTCATGAACCATCCCGCCACGCTTGCGCGACATCACGAGCAATCTTGAAGACAGTCGGTTTTCAAGCGGCGTCTGGGCGATCAGATCTTCTGGGAGGCTGTAGTCGAAATCACTGGTTCTCATTTGAACAACCCGCCCTGGAATGGTTTTTTCAGATGTTCGTAGGCTTTTTCCGTCGCTTGGCGGCCCCTCGGTGTCCGCTTGATGAAACCGAGTTTGAGCAAGTAGGGCTCATAGACATCCTCGATGGTGGTAACTTCCTCGGCGATTGACGATGCCAGACTCTCGACACCGACCGGACCGCCGCCGAATTTATCGATCAGGCCCTCGAGATAGTCGTGGTCCTTCTGATCCAGACCGAGACGGTCGATCTGCAGTTTCGAAAGGGCCATCTTCGTGATTTCAAGATCGATGACACCGTCATTGAGGACGTCGGCGAAATCACGGATCCGTCTGAAAAGGCGGTTGACGATACGCGGAGTGCCACGGCTTCTTCTGGCGAGTTCCACAACACTCGCCGCTTCGATGACGGTGCCGTAGATGCGGGCCGTGCGCCGGCAGATCGCCTGCAGGGACTCCTCATCATAGTATTCGAGTTTATGGACCACACCGAAACGGTCGCGCAGTGGCGCGGTCAGATCGCCGTAGCGCGTGGTCGCGCCGATCAAGGTGAAAGGCGGCAGATCGACACGAATCGACTTCGAGGTCTCGTCCTTGCCGACAATCAGATCGATTGCGAAATCCTCCATCGCCGGATAGAGCACCTCTTCGACGACCCGGGGCAGGCGGTGAATCTCGTCGATGAAAAGAATGTCTCCCGGTTCGAGACTCGTAAGCAAGACCGCGAGATCGCCGCTTTTTTCAATTGCGGGACCGCTCGCGACTTTGATGTTGGCACCGACCTCGTTAGCGACGATGTTCGCAAGCGTGGTCTTTCCGAGACCGGGCGGTCCGTAAAAAAGCACGTGATCCAAGGACTCGCGGCGGTTCTTCGCAGCCCTTATGAAGATATCCATCATCTCTTTGACATGGGTTTGTCCGATATATTCGCTCAGATAACGCGGTCTGAGCTCGATCTGTTCGACGTCCTCTTTGAGGGCTTCGCCGGATAGGATTTCATCTTTCATGGTGTCACCTCTTAAAAACCGGACAACTGCCGGTGTTTTTCGACGGCAATGGGCGGAAATCCGTTTCATCGAAACACCGCGCGTCACTGCCTGCACAGTACCCATTGTAATGAGTTTGAGACCATCTGTCCACCATTTTCATGGCGGAAGTTTCGGAATCATCATCCAACTTCGCACGGTTGAGCAGACATCGCATATAATTATTGATTGTTGTAGCGTTGTTTTTAGGATGTGCCTGTGATAAAATATACTATATTGTGAATTGTTTTATCCTTATATGTCAGGAGGCAGACCATGGCTAGAATAAAAGACGACACCGGCGGATTAGAAAAGACACTCTACGCCATCGAGACCGGGATACAGAAGCAGATCACACCGCTTCAAAAGAACATCGAATCGCTCAAGAAGCGTTCCGATAAAATCCTTTCATCGGCCCAAAAGACATTCCAGGAGAATGAAAAAGCCTACCAAAACGACCTTCGACTAACCCAAAAGGACCACGCACAGACGATGGAGAAGACCGTGAAGGCGCATGATGAGGACATCAAAAAACAAGAAACCATCCTTGAGAAAGCGAAAAAGGATGTCGACCGCAAAATAAAATCCCTAAGCACTGACCATGAGGAAAAACTCAAGTCCCTCAAAACAGAAATCGAGACCATCGAAAAAGAAAAGGACCGTGCGCTCGCTGAAATCGAGCTCAAGCACCAGGAAACAACCCAGGTCTACGGTGAAAAACTGAAACTCTACGAAGACAATCTCAGGCAGAACCGCGAAAAATACCAGAAAAAACTCGCGAAACTCATCAAAAAGATCAGAAAAGCCCACGCCCATGAACAAAAGAATCTTGAGAATTTAGAAGACATCCTCGACAAGGATTTCGACGCGCTTGAAACCACGTTTGACGAAGAGAACCAGGCCATCAGGGATGAGCTTGGCGAAGAAAACAGCGCGGTCGAATACGAGGTCAATGCACTCAGAAAAAGCATCAACACCACCATCCGCGAACTACGCGCCTATCTGAGCAAGACCGGCGGCGAACTGAAAAAGCCCTTCGACGCCTTCAATGGCATTCTTGACGATGCCGACCGGACCGTCGCTTCCTTTCTTGAGACATTCCTCAAGGACCTCGAATTCGACACCCGTAACGAGACGCACCGTCTGAAGGCTCTGCTCAAACCCAAGGGCGAAGAAAGCATCGACAAAAAAACCCATGATGATATCAACCGTCAGATCGAACTCAACCATATGCGCAAGAAGGCCCTCAGCGACCACGCAAATCAAATCGAAAAGATGACGAAGGATACCTCAAAGATGTTCAAAGAAACCGCCCAGAGAACCTTTTTGACACTCAAAGGCGAGTTCGACGAACACGAAAAACTCCTCAACAACCATCAATCCAAAGTCAAAAAGAAACTCGACATCTTTCAAACCGCCACACCCGAGCTTTTCAACAAGCTCGGCGCTTTCTTGGATGAAAGCCACCCCAAAGCCAATTTCGATGCCCTCAAGGCGCTTTTCAAATCCCTTTTCAAAGCGCTCCATGAATTTGAGAATGAACGGATCACCCACCTCATCAACACCACCAACACCGTCCAGGACTACTACGACGAGATGGATGAGATCCGCTTCTTTTTGGATACCAAGGACGCCCGCAAGGAAATCAGCACCACCAAGGAACGCATAGACGCCGAACAAAAGGACGCCGCCCTGCGCTATGACATGAAGCTGAGCCAGAAAAGACACGAGAAAAAGCGGGAGGAAATCGATCTTGATTTCCTGATTCAGGAACACGAAGCCCTGAACAGTGTCGAAATCGAAAAAGAGCTTCAGACCCTCAACGATTTGATCGCCACGAAAAAAGCCGTGCTTGAGACCCTCGAGACCGAGTTTGAAAAGGAGAAAGCGGCGCACCTCTACGTGCTTCGCAAGAACCAGGCCGGTACGGATAAATCGCAACTCGAAACCCGCAGGACCATCGACCTCGAAATCCTGTCGAACAAAAAAGAAATCAACCACATGGAAGCCGAGAAGAACTACACGATGCGCAAAGCCGAACTCGAGACCCAGAAAGAAAACGACGCCGAACGGCTCGCCTTGGGAAAAATGCAGGAAGACCACGCCCTAAAGCGCATCGAAACCCAGATAAGAACCAAGGAAGACCGGATCGACAAGCAGTACGAGGAAAGCCGGGAAAACGCCCGCGACAAATACGAAGAAGACAAAAGAGACCTGGAAGACGCCATCGCCGAGGAAAAGAAAAGACACGAAAACAATCTTAAATTCATCGAGCAGGCCTACGAACGCGAAAGTGCGAAGGCAAGAGCCACCATCGAGGATGTCCGCAGCATGGTCGATGCACGCTTGAATCCGGTGAGCCAAAAACATAAGGACCTGCTCACCCGGATCCATTCCTACAAAGAAACCTTCAAACAGACCGCCACTTCTCTCAAAGACACATTGAAGATCGTCGCGCCACCCTTCAGAAGCGAATTGATCGAACACATCCACAACACAACCAGAAATTTAGAAGAGGCCTACACCTTTATCAAGGAAATCGAGGATAAGCAGGTCGATGAATCCGAGACCAAGGAAAAAAAGCGGAATCTCGAGCACCAGAAAATCGACACCTGGTACAAGGAAAGTCTCAAGGATCTTGAAACCCAGGAAGAGACGATCATCAGGGACATCGAGACCACGCTCGAACGCCCCGTTGAAACGATGCGCCGCAATGAAGCCATGCAGCTACGTGCGGTCAAGGCACTTATGCGCCACTGCGCAGAGCGCCTTGAAACCATACTGAACGATTACCACAAACAGACCAAGGAAACCATCAACAGCCTCTTCAAACCGTTTGTCGAACATGACGAGCAGTTGCTTGAAAAAGCGAAACACTCGCTCACACTCGCCAAGGAAGAGGAGAAAAGACGGTTCAAGGAAGTCCTCGCCCCGCTGAGCGAAAACGGAGCCGCGATTCTCAAAGACTATGAGAAAGCCATCGACGCCATCGAAGAGAAGGCACGCGAAGAAAAAGAGACAACCATGAAAGACCTCTATCAGCTTTGCAAGGAGAAAACCGACAGTCTCGATAGAATCAAGGACAGAATCGCGAACCTCGACGAGACCTATCTCGACAAGAAAAAAACATTGCATGCGGAAACCGAGGCTGAAAAAGAGGATATCAACAACCGTAACGCCCAACGCAAAGAAGCCATCGAAAATCGCTACCAAGCGCAGATGCGCAAAGTCGACGAACGGCTCGAGGACGCCCACAATCTCTATGATGCCGCCAGGACGAACGCCGAGAGCACCCTGAAGGATATCGAAGTCACCGCCCTTGAGCTCCAACAAGCGAACGCCGACCGCTATGACCATATCAACACAACCAAACAGGCGTCGGTCGACAAGCTGCGTGACAAGAAGGAAAAAGCCCTCAGTGCATTGAACGGAACACTCAATGAGACCCTCGAAAAATATGAGGAACAGATTCTCACCGCCAAAGGACGTCTTGAAAGCCGCATCGAGACCGGTATCAGGAAAATCAATGATCAAGTCAGAATCAAACAAGCCCGTCGGACCCACCTCAAGGAGAT
Source organism: Mollicutes bacterium (assembly GCA_003555335.1). The sequence goes on from PWHD01000049.1 coordinate 124,733, forward strand.
CATCAGAGACAAGGAATACGGGCTCTACGACAAATATAAGACCGCTTACGACACACTCATGCACAATGTGCGAACCATCATGTCCGAAAGCAGAATCAAGGACTTGAGCGCCACAAGAACACCCGAAAAACTCTTCAGTCCCCAGGATGATATCATCAAAGCCTACATGGAAAACACAATCAAAAACATCCAGTCAACCGATTGACAGGCAGAAAGGAGTCCGCTTCATGGCCAAAAAATACGACCTGAACCCCGAGACCGACACAAAAAAAAGTGTCACCGACCTCATCGATGAAGATTTGCAAAAAGAAAGCGCACTCCTGCAAAAACTCATCGGCGAAGTGGTAGAGGCCAATAAGAAGGTCAAGTCCTCCCACCAGGAAAAACTGTCGCAGACCCAAGAGAAGCTGCGTGTTTTGAACGCGGACATCGAACGGCTCAAAAACGACATCAACAGCAAAGACCGCGACACCACCATGAAACAGCTCGATTATCTGCTCGATTCGAGAAACCGCATTTTCGATGCGCTCGATGAAATGCGGACGAAAAACATAGAAAGCTATCTTGAAGAAGACGATGATGCCGGCCTCGAAAGCCTCAAAAACAGGCTCTTTTCCACCATCGAAGAAAGCCTCGAAACCCAAAAGGACCTCCCGCCTTTCATGCATTCGTTCAAAGCGGCCATCACCGACTTCATCAGCGCGACCATGGATGAAAGCCGGCACTACTTCTCGCAAGACCATCCCAACCAAAAACAACTCTCGACACTTGTCGATTCTTTCAACGATAAGGCGGGGCCATTCACCGAAACCTTCGGTAGACTCCCCGGTCAATTACTTGAATCCCTTGAGGACCGCAAGCACGTCCTACAGTCCGAAAGCACCAACGAGGGCCTCGACGAGCGGATCAAAAGCCGCATGGACGAACGCGAGAAAGCCCTCGAAGAAGAAGACAAGAAAATCGAATCAAACTTCAAAAAGCAGTACGCCGAACTCGAGAGCCGCATCCGCAATGTCTTCGATGACAACCTGAACGCCCTCAAGGCCAAACACGCAAAACGACTCGAAAGCGAAAAAGAAAACCGAGAAGCACTCCAACAGGAAATAAAATCTTTGAGGCTGGATATCATCAAAGCCGAAAAACAAAACGACCACGACAAACTGATGGGCCTTCTAAAGGCCTATGAGAAAAAAGAAAAACAATCCACCCACCTTTTCGAAGAGCAACTGAAAGAAAAAGTCAGCAAGAAAGTCGCTTCGAAAACCGAAAAACTCCGCAAGCAACAAAAGAAACTCGAAATGGACTATCTGAATAAACGCTATGAGAACAAGTTCAAGAAAGCCGCGCTCAAAATCCACAAGGGCGATTCCGCCGAACTGTTCAAGCTCAATGACGACAAAGAGGGCCTTCGTCACGATTTCGAGTTCAACCGGACCTTCACAGGTCAACTTGAAGATAAAATCGATCAATACGAATCGTTCATCGACACCGTGCTCATCTTCATCAGAAAGTTCCAAGACCTACTCGAGGTGCGTCACGTCCATTTCCGGGAAACCGAGATCGAGATGCTCGAACACCTGACACCGATGAAAAGGACCTTCAACGAATCACAGCTCGAACTGACCAAACGCATCATGATGAAACATCTCAAGGAACGCGCCCTCAAACCGAAACTCGATTTCGCTTTCAAGGAACACGCCTTCCGTCTCAGACACCAGATCGACTGCGCGCGCATCGACAAACAGATGACCGACATCCAAGGAAACGGTGAAATCACCAAGCTCACCGAGGAAGAAAACCTCCAGAACGACAAGATATATCAAAACGCGCTGATCAACCTCGCCGACCGCGAATACGAGCTTCAGCTTTTGAAAAACCAGTCCGTCTATGACAACGAGATCTCGCTGACCAAAGTCCAAGCGGAACGGCTGAACATCGGCTATGACGTGAACAAGACCATGGTCTCGACCACCCTCGAAAGCCAGATCAATTTCGCCAACCAGCAGATCGAATACGCACAAAATGAATACGACCTCCGGGTAAAAAACATTGAACAGTCCCTGAAAAAAGAGCTGGAATACGCGGAAGAGAAACTGAAAGAACACCAGAAGAAATACCGTACGGACCGTCTTGAACTGATTAAGGAAAGAGACCGCAAGCTCGAAGACCTCGCCTATAAACAGGCTCTTTTCACCGCCCAGAAAGACAAAAAACGGTTGAGCGAGCAAGAAGCCTCAATCCGGGCGGCCTACGACGAGAAGATTGAACGCATCAACGAAAACGAAAACAACGACCCCAACGTCTCACGCTACCGCGACCAGATCGACAATGCGAAAACACGCGCCGAGAAAGCCCGTCTCGACGCCAAGAAGATACGCGACAAAAGTATTCAGACCTTCAACGCCCTTCTTGAAAACAGCGAAGAAAAACTAAGCCAGTTCACGGAATCCCGCTCAAAAGACAGTCTTTCTCCCGGTATCGAAGACGAGGCCAGCACCACGGCGAAAAAGCGATACGAGGAATCGCTGGCGGATGCCAAACGCCTCCATAAGGAGAAGACCGAAGGTCCGAAAGCGCGTATCGAAGCGCTCGACAAGGCACTCAAAGACATCCAGGAAGACAAGGATGCGAAAGAAAAACTCGATATCCTCATCACTCAGAAGAAACAGGCCGAAACCCGCTTCAACAAACGCGTCGAAGGCGCCGAACAGGAGCTCAAAGAAAGCCTGAAATCCATCGAGGCGGAGAAGGAAGCCTTCTTGCGGACGCATGAGGAGAAAATCAAAGAAATCGGCACCCTCGTGGTCGGCACGGACCTGGAGGAACTGCGCTTCGACCTGAAAGAAAGCCTCAAACGACTCAAAAAGGAACACAGACAAAGACGCAAGGAGTACGGCCGGAGCCTGAAAGCGAACCTGGAAAAACGCAAGCAGGCCATCAAACGTTTGAAGAAGACTCTGGACCAGGCCCTTCATCCCGTCTACAAAGCCCACAAGAGCTTCCTGTCCGCGGCGTCATCATCACAGCAGGAAAAAGAAAAACAGGTCAGAAAACAGCTTGACAAGGAACTGAAGGAAGCCCGGAACAATCTCAGCAACAAATACAAAGTCTGACCGCCGGGAGGTTGCCATGAAAGATAAACCGAACGAGATCCTCGCTTTCCTGGAAGGAAGATGGGTGTGCGAAGACCGCGTCTTCGCCCCCGGCAGAGCGCCGGTCGTCCATCGTTATGAGGAAACCATTGCCATCAAAGACACCGAGACCCTCTCCATCACCGCCGAGGGACTGAAAGACACGCCCATCACCAAGGATATGTCCATAAGCGTCGCTGAGGGTCAGGTCACCATGGGTCAAGGCGATTTCACCGCCACCGGAAAAATCCACGGCAACCGTGTCCTTCTTTTCAATGACGGTTACTTAGACCGTCAGTACGAGATTCGTCTTTATCTCATGGGCGACACCTACTTGTACCATATGGACACCCTCAAAGAAGGCGATGTCATCACCTCGCAGACATCTTACCTCAAACGCAAATCATGAAAAGACCCCACCACGCCGGCTTGGAAAGAGACATCATCCAAGAAGGAATGGTGGGGTCTTTTTTTGAAATGGTCAAGCCGCAGGCGAAACCCACCGGCCGTGATGTGATTTCCAGAAGTACTGAAAATAAATAAGATCGCAGAAAACCGTTCTACGGTGAAAGTCCCGGCTTGGTATCAGGCATTTTTAACCAGCCTTCCAACAAGGATTGACAAACCATCAATCAAAGCGCGATCGGTGGTCATTTCGTTTTAAAAGACAAATCTTTTTTTGAAAACAAGGCGGGCACTGTACCGGTTTGAATGATGGGTGTGTTTTTGTGGTTTCACGCGTTTGGAAGGCGTCCTTCGTCTGCCGTGTCATCCCGGAGGGGATCGCTTGACGGCGCCGGGAAAAACTTCTCATTGAGATCGTCGATCAGATGGGAAATCCGTTTATAGACAATGAAAGTGATACCGTAGACGAGGGTCGCAAGGACAATGTTCATCGGTATTGCGGCGAACAGGATGTAAAGATGCATCCAGTTATCCTCGCTGATGCCGGGAATACGGCTCATCATTCCGATCAGCGGTGCCGCATCGCCACCGAAAAAGAACTGGATATAGAAGTCGACGAGGAAGAAATAATTGGCCAGCACCGCCACGACGACCCAGGTGAATGCGCCCGCGAAAGAAGCCAGAAGCGCCCCCTTCCTGCTTCTTAGTTTCAGATAAATCACAGAAGACACGACGACCGTCGCCGTGCTGATCAGCACATCGGCGAATTCGCCAACATACATGGTGGAAGTGCCGGTGAGCGCAAGCTTGAGCAGCGTCCTGATCAGAACCACCGCGACACCGCTCACGGGACCGAGCGCGAAACCGGCGATGATGGCGGGGAGATTCGAAAACTGGATGTCTAGAAACGTGGCGTAGGGCCAGGGTATTTTGATCGTCATATAAAGCACCGCGGAGATGGCCGCGAGATTGGCGATGACCACATTGTGAAGGATACGGTTCGTTTTCATTTTCATTCTCCTTTGAAATAAAAAATGCTCACGGATAGTCCGTGGGCATGGCAAAACACTAAAAATCACATTCTTCTTCCATCCAGACTCTACTGTCGGTATAGGAATCACACCTATTCAGCTTGCGCTCGCGGACTTTACCGCCGGTCGGGAATCGCACCCTGCCCCGAAGACTATCCATTTGTCAATCTGTATTATAGATTATATCTTCGTAACTGTCAAGCCTTCAAAGTTCATGCTGGATGGTTATCATCCGCACTTATTAAAAAAACCGGTCGAAGGATGCAACCGGTTTTTCATGAATCACGTTGATTGATGGTTATCTCGGGCGGATTATTCCAGATGGTCCAAAAAACTCTTTCCGTAGGGCGGGCGTTTCACCTTGAAGTTCTCAGACAGGGTCGCCGCAATGTCGGCAAAGCTTTCCCGGTCCGAAAGACGCCCGCCGCCAAGGATCCTGTTGTGAATGAGCAGCGGCACATACTCGCGGGTATGGTCGGTGCCGGTATGCGTCGGGTCGTTGCCGTGGTCCGCGGTGATGATGAGCAGGTCGTCATCATTCATCTTCTCAAGCAGGTCGCCGAGTTGCTCGTCGAATTCCTCGAGCGCATCCTTGTAACCTTTGGTGTCGCGGCGGTGACCGTACTTCGCATCGAAATCAACCAGGTTCAGATACGCAAGGCCGGTGAAATCCTTGTCCGCGTAGGCGATATAGTTCTCCATGCCTTCCTTGTTGTCGCTCTGGCGATGGGATTCGGTGATGCCCTCGCCGTCGTAGATATCTTCGATCTTGCCGAAAGCGACAACGTCATAGCCGGCTTCCTTGAGAAAATCGAGCGTGGTCTCGGCGTAGGGTTTCAGCGCATAGTCGTGACGGTTCGGGGTCCGTTTGAACTCGCCTTTCTTTTTTCCGACAAATGGTCTTGCGATGACCCGCCCGACCTTGTATTCTTCTTTCATGGTCAGTTCGCGGGCGATCTCGCAGGCTTCGTAGAGCGCATCCAATCCGACCTTCTCCTCGTGGGCAGCGATCTGCAGGACGCTGTCGGCCGAAGTGTAGACGATCAGATCGCCGGTCTTCAGCTGGTGCTCACCGTACTCATCGAGAATAACGGTTCCGCTGCTGGCCTTGTTGCCGACAACCTTGCGGCCGGTTCTTCTTTCGAGTTCCTTGATCAGGGATTCGGGAAAGCCGGTATCGGTGAAGGTCTGAAACGGCGTCTCGACCTTGAGTCCCATCAGTTCCCAGTGACCGGTCATCGTGTCCTTGCCGACACTGATCTCGGCCATGCGTGCGCAGTAACCTTCGGGATTTTCGACAGGGTCGACACCTTTGATTTCGGTAAGGTTTCCGATGCCCAGTTTTTTCATGTTGGGCAGGGTGATGCCATTTTCGGCGCGGGCGATGTTGCCGAGGGTATTGGTACCCTCATCACCATAGTCTTTCGCATCGGGCAACGCACCGATTCCGACACTGTCTATCACAATAAGAAATACACGTTTATACATCTAATCTCTCCTTTTCGCATGTGGATGGTATGCATCATAAACAGCGATGAGCTGTTTTTTGTTGATGTGGGTGTAAAGTTCGGTGGTCGAGACACTCACGTGACCGAGCATCTCTTGGACATAGCGCAGATCGACGCCGGCTTCAAGCAGATGCGAGGCAAAGGAGTGTCTGAGCGTGTGCGGGGAGACATTCTTGTTCACCCCGGCTTTCAAGGCGATGTCCTTGAGCACCTTGTAGAAACCGACGCGACTGACCGGCTTTCCAAGGCGGTTCAAAAAGACGTGGGTCGTGGGCGCTTTCTTGAGTTTGAGCCGGCCGTCCTCGAGATAGCGCTTGAGTGCTTTCTCCGCCATCGCACCGATTGGCACGATGCGTTCTTTATCGCCTTTGCCGTGGACATTGATGAGTCCTTGGTTGATATGCAGGTCGTTGACTTTCAGTCCGGTAAGCTCGCTGATTCTGAGGCCGCTGCCGTAGAGGAGTTCGATCATGGCCCGGTTGCGTTGTGCAAGCGGGTTGGTGCCTTCAACATTTTCAAGAAGGCTTTCCATTTCTTCAAGGGTGAGCACATCGGGCAGCCTTTTTTCCTGCTTGGGGCGGTGGACGTTCAAAATGACGTTGTCGGTGACTTCCTTCTCATCGAGCAGAAACTGGTGGAATGCTTTAAGGGCGCTCAGTTTACGTGAGACCGTCGAAGGCGTACGGTGTTTTTTTCTGAGCACCATGAGGTATTGTTTGATGGTGTGCTTGGTGATCGCCTGGGGATTTCTGATCTCTTTTTTCTCCAGGTAGTCGATATAGTGTTTCAGATCGTTCAAATAAGCCGCCACGGAGTTCTTGCTCAGGTGTGAGGACGCTTTGAGTTCGTATTCGTATTCCTTGAGCAGTTGTCTTAACATGGTGGCCTCCTATAGTAACGCGAAAATCTCGTTGCCCAGAAGCAGACCCGCTTTGGTGAACCTGAGGTGTCCGTCCGCAATCTCGAGCAGGCCTTCTTCTACTTTCCGTGCGAGTTCGGGATAAAGGATGAGAAGCGGTTTGGAGAATCTTTTTTCGAAGGCGGCGAGGTCGATGCCGCTTAGAAGCCGCAGCCCCATCAGAAGATAGTCCCTGGGTTCTTCGTACGGGTAGTCGTAGTGGGTAGGACGACCGGACTTTTCGACCTGAGTGATATAGTCTTTCGCCCGTTTTTCGTTATAGTGTCTGCGGTTGGCCAGTTTCGAATGGGCGGCGGCACCAAGACCTCGGTAATCCCTGTCTTCCCAGACCGCGCTGTTATGGCTTGACTCGTGACCCGGGCGTGCGAAGTTCGATATTTCATAATGGCCGTAACCTGCACCTGTGAGCGTATCGATGAGCTGAAGATACATCTCGGATTCGGTATCCTCATCGAGGAGTTCGAGGGTGCCTTTTTTGTAGAGGGTATGAAGCCGTGTTCCCGGCTCCAGAATCAGACTGTAATAGGATATGTGGGGGATTTTGAGGGCCAAGGCGGCTTCAAGGTCGTTTAAAAGTTCTTCTGTTGTCTGCTCCGGAAGAGCGAACAGAAGATCGATGCTGATGTTGATGAAGCCCGCATCTTTGAGAATCCGGACCGCTTCTCGGATGGTTCTTCCGTCATGGTCGCGGTTCAGGGTGCGCAGGTGTTTGTCGTTGAAGGTCTGTGCCCCGAGACTGATGCGGTTCACGCCGTGGTGCGATAACAGGCGCGCGAAGACCGGAGTGATGTCGGCAGGGTTGCACTCGACGCCGAACTCTTTCAGTCCGGTGATGTCGATGTGGCTAGTGAGTGTGCCTAGGATCTTGTGAAGATTGTCAAGGGAGAGGCTCGAAGGCGTGCCGCCACCGAGATGGATGGTCCTTAGTTCGCCGTATTCAGCCTTGTGATGGACGATTTCATGACACAAGGCCTCGGTATAGGCATCCTTTTTGTCTTCACCAGCGACTTCCTTCACGAAATCACAGTAACTGCATATGCGCGAACAAAACGGGATATGAATATAAAGTGCGTACATGATATCACCTTTGATTATAACATGGATCCGGGGTTTTAAGGGTCCGGACAATGAGAAAATAACACGCGAAAGGCGTGTTATTCGTCTATGGATAGTACGGAGAGGAAGGCTTCCTGCGGCACTTCGACCGAACCGACCGTCTTCATGCGTTTCTTACCTTCTTTTTGTTTTTCGAGCAGTTTCTTCTTCCGGGAGATGTCGCCGCCGTAACATTTGGAAAGCACATTCTTGCGCATCGCGCGGATGGTGCTTCTAGCGATGATGCGATTGCCGATCGACGCCTGGACGGGAACCTCGAACATTTGCCTCGGGATGATCTCTTTCAGTTTCTCGGTAATGTATTTTCCGCGTTTGTAGGCGAAGTCGCGGTGGACGATCGTGGAAAGCGCATCGACGATTTCATTGTTGATGAGGATGTCCATCTTGACGAGATTGCTTTGTTTGTAGCCTTTCAGTTCGTAATCGAGGGAAGCGTAGCCTTTCGATGACGATTTGAGCTTGTCGAAGAAATCATAGACGATCTCCAGCAATGGAAGGTCGTAGGTCAGCTGGACACGGTAGTCGCCGAGGTACTGCATGTTTTTGAAGTGGCCTCGCTTGTTCTGGCAGAGTTCCATGATATTGCCGACATATTCTTTCGGGCACATGATGGTCGCATCGACAAACGGCTCTTCGATCCGGTCGATGTTCTGGTTATCGGGCATGTCGCTCGGGTTATCGATTACGCGCATAGTGCCGTTGTTCATGTAGACATGATAGATGACACTCGGTGCGGTCGCGATCAGTTCGATGTTGAACTCCCGTTCGAGACGTTCCTGTATGATCTCCATATGGAGCATGCCGAGAAAACCGCTGCGGAAACCGAAACCGAGCGCCTGGGAATTCTCCGCTTCGAAAATGAGTGAGGCATCATTGAGTTTGAGTCTTTCAAGCGCTTCACGGAGTTCATTATAACGATTCGAGTCAATCGGGAAAAGGCCACAGAAGACCATGGGGTTCAGGGTCCTGTATCCGGGCAGCGCGGATAAGGCCGGATTGTCTTTGTGTGTGATGGTGTCACCGACACGGACATTCTCGACCGACTTGATCGATGCCACGAGGTAACCGACATCGCCGGGGCCCAGATAATCGCGTTTGACCTGTTTCGGGGTGGTCACGCCGACTTCGCTGACCTCATAGGTGACACCGTTGGCCATCATCTGGATGATGTCGCCTTTTCCGATGGTGCCCTCGATGACACGGATTGAAGGAATGACACCACGGTAAGGGTCATAGATCGAATCAAAGACAAGGGCTTTGAGTGGGGCTCGCGGATTGCCCTGAGGCGCCGGAATTTTCGCGATGACCTGATCAAGAATCTCCTCGATGCCCTTGCCCTCTTTCGCACTGGCCAAGATGGCATCGGAGGCATCAAGACCGATGACATCTTCGATATCGTCCTTCACTTTACCGATATCTGCCGAAGGCAGATCGATTTTGTTGATGACGGGGAGGATCTCGAGATCGTTATCGAGGGCGAGATAGACATTGGCGAGGGTTTGCGCTTCGATACCCTGGGCCGCATCGACAACAAGGAGCGCACCTTCACAGGCTGCGAGTGACCGGGACACCTCATAAGTGAAGTCGACATGGCCCGGCGTGTCGATCAGGTGGAAAATATAGGTGTTGCCGTCCTTGTGCTCGTATGCTATCTCGACGGCATTGAGTTTGATGGTGATGCCACGCTCTCTTTCAAGGTCCATCGAATCGAGAAGTTGTTCGCGCATCTCCCTGGCGGTGATTGATTTTGTCAGTTCCAAGATTCTGTCGGCAAGCGTGCTTTTCCCATGATCGATATGCGCAATGATGGAAAAATTGCGGATGGTTTTCTGTCTTTTTTCAATGGCTGTGAAATCTCTTTTGTCCATGGGAAATCTTCCTTTCTTGAACGCTTAAACTATTGTACACCAAATCCCTTGCAATTTCAATGTTTTAAGACTGGTAAAAGCGAATGATGAAAACCGGTTCTTCACTTCCATTAAACCATTCAAAAAAGGGACAACGAAGCTATCCCCGTTTTGAAAAATTAAAAAGGACGATCCGAAGAGCGTCCTTTTTAATTCGCGTTTCTATAAGCCATGTTCTGTACCCTTGCGGGCGGTAACCATTTATCTGCGCCTAAGCGCCTCCTCCACAGGTTTGATTTCCCTAGAGGAGTGCCCCTACCAAAGTTTGGGTTTCTAGCTTGCGGGGTTTACCCGTTCCACCCCGTCCCTTTCGGGCCGGGCTCGTCTCTGTGGCACTTTTAAAGATACTCATACCTCAAAGAGGTATTTTCTCAGCCGTCACCATCAAATGGTGCATAGCGTTATTGTTTCCGCTATCGCAAACACTACATTCATCTCAGAATGTGCTAGCATGGACTTTCCTAACCGTCGTTGGCATGACGGTTCGATTACCCGAAACGCAAACTCATTATAAACGAATCGCTTCTTTTTTGCAAGTTTTATAAATACGCTTTACGTTATTTTTTCTCTGGTGCCTTGTTTTTTGGTTTTGGTTTGTCCGATTTCTCGGGGCGAGGCAGAACCGCTTTTCTGGAGAGGTCGACACGGCCGCGATCGTCGATGCCGATGACTTTCACATCGATACGGTCGCCGAGTTTGACGACATCTTCGACTTTTTCGACACGTTTGTGGTCCAGCTTGGAGATGTGGACCAGACCGTCCGTACCGGGCCATAGCTCGACGAAGCAACCGAATTTCTCGATGCGCACGACCTTGCCGTTATAGACTTCGCCGACTTTCGCGACGCGGACAATGTCCTCGATCTTCTTGATGGCGTTGTCGATCGGCTCGGTTCTCGTATGCATGATGGTAACACGTCCGTCCTGTTCGATGTCGATCTTGACATCGTCGTTTTCCTCGACGATCTTGGTGATCTGTTTGCCGCCCGGGCCGATGACATCGCGGATTTTGTCCGGATCGATGAACATGATTCTGACTTTCGGTGCGTGCTTGGATACTTCCGGACGAGGTTCGGCGATGGTCGCGGTCATGTTCTCAAGAATTTTCATCCGCGCGGTTTTCGCGTCTTTAAGCGCTTCTTTGAGTATATCCTTGGAAAGACCGGCAATCTTGATGTCCATCTGCAGTGCGGTGACACCGTCTTTTGTGCCGGCGACCTTGAAGTCCATATCGCCGATATGGTCCTCAAGACCCTGGATATCACTAAGGACGAAGTTTTTCTCGCCATCATTGATGAGGCCCATTGCGATACCCGCCACGGGCGCCTTGATCGGAACACCGGCGGCCATCAGGCTCAAACAACCGGCGCAGATGCTGGCCTGCGAGGTCGAACCGTTGCTTTCGAGAATTTCGCTGACGACACGGATGGTGTAGGGGAAATCCTCCTCTTCCGGCAATACCTGCAAGAGCGCGCGCTCGCCAAGCGCACCGTGACCGATTTCACGGCGTTTCGGCGGGCCGTAGCGGCCTGTTTCGCCGACACTGTAGGGCGGGAAGTTGTAGTGGAGCATGAAACGTTTGTTCTCGGTGTCGCCGAGGCCATCGATCTTCTGATGCTCGCCGAGGGCGCCGAGGGTGGTGAGACTCAGAGCCTGGGTCTGCCCACGGGTGAACATCGCACTTCCGTGAGTCAGTTCAAAGAGGTCGATCTTGCTTTCGAGCGGTCTGATCTCATCAAGTTTACGGCCATCAGGACGAATTTGCTTTTCAACGATCGAGCGTCTGATTTCCGCGGTGACGAGGTCGTCGAGGGCGTTTTTGGCATCCTTGATTCTGCTGGCGAGTTCGGCTTCGTCCAGATCGGGATAGGTGTTTGTGAAATGTTGCTCGATTTCTTCTTTGTACGCGCGGACGTCCTCGCCGCGTTGTTCGCGGTCGTAGGCTTCAACGGTCTTCAGAACTTTGTCTTTATAATTCTCATGGATATAACGGACAATCTCTTCATCTTTTTCTTCAGGTATGAACTCGATTTTTTCCTGCCCGAATTCGGCGATGATTTCATTTTGGAAATCCACGAGTTTCTTGATCCATTCGTGGCCGAATAAGATGGCATCGAGCATGACTTCCTCGTCGACTTGTTGCGCACCGGCTTCAACCATGTTGATGGCATCTTTGGTTCCGGCGACGATCAGATCGATATCGGATCTTTCCATCTGTTCTTCGGTGGGGTTGATCACGAACTCATCATCGACCCTACCGACAGTGACACCGGCAATCGGTCCGTCAAAAGGCATCGGGGACAAGGCGAGTGTCAGGCTGCTGCCGAACATGGCGGTCATCGGCGGGGAGTTGTCGATGCTTCCGCTCATGACGGTGTTGATGATCTGAATCTCATGTCTGAATCCATCCGGAAAGAGAGGACGCAGCGGTCTGTCGATCAGTCTTGCGGTAAGGGTTTCGAGTTCTGTGGGACGGCCTTCCCTTTTGAAAAATCCGCCCGGGATTTTTCCGGCCGCGTAGAGTTTCTCTGTGTAGTTGACCATCAGGGGAAAGAAATCCATGTTCACCGGTTCTCTTGAGGCCTGGGTCACCGAGAGTACGGATGTGTTGTCGTAGTGGATAATCGCGGCTGCGGTCGCCTGCTTTGCAACGCCACCGATTTCCACGGAGAGCTTTCGCCCGTCGAAGTCCATTTCAAAAACTTTGGCTTCATTCATTTTTCTTTTTTCCTCTTTTCTTTATCTTTTATATAATCTATTTAGTATCATATCATAAAATGTCTGTTTCGCATAGTTTTTGGGTATTTTTCATGAAAAAGCAACGACTTTCAAAGTCGTTGCTCTAAGTTATCGTCTCAGGATGCCGTAACCGCCGTAGGCCGGTCTGATATCGTTGACCGTAATCATGACGTCTTCCTGGAAGGAACGGATCAGTTCGATGACCTCTTCCATCTTCTTTCGGGGAATGTGCATGTAGAGAATCTCTTTGCGGTCGTCCTTGCCGTAGGCATCAGTGGCGGTGACACCGTAGCCCATCTCGCGAAGCGCGATCGAGACCCGTTTGCCGTGGGTCTTTTTGACGATCGCCTCGATCTTGACGGTGCCGATGGCCAGTTTCTTCTCTACGACACTGCCGTAATAGTTACCAAACGAAAACGCCAGGGAATAGACGATCACTTTCATGGGGTCCTCGGTGACATCGACCAGAACCGTCGCCGCGAGCAGGACCCAGATGATGACTTCGAAGAAACCGATGGTGGCGCCTTTCAGTTTCTCGCCCTTGGTGATCAGGACAATACGCACGGTGGACATGGCGACTTCGATGATTTTCACAATGAAGATGACAAAATAAAGAATAATGGGATGGATATCCAGAAAAGCGCTCACCTTATCATCCTATCTGATCTCATGGACGAGGTTGCCGTCGATATAGACTTTGGAAGGGCGCGTCATGATGTCGAAGATGTCCCCATCCCAGATCACGATATCGGCGTCCTTGCCGGGTCTGAGGGACCCGACCCTGTCTTCGATACCGTTCAGTGCCGCGGCGCTTTTGGTGACGCTTTCAAGGGCGCTTTGTCTGTCGAGCCCTTCCTTGACGAACAGGGCGACCTGGACCATGATGTTTTCAAGCGAGATCACAGGGTGGTCGGTCATGATCGCGAACGGGATGCCGTGTTCAGCGAGGATGCGGGCACTCGAAAAGGAACGGTTCTTGGTTTCGTATTTGGTGCCGGTGCCGATGGTCGGGCCTAAAATGATGGGCACGCCGCTTTCCTTGACGGCCTCGGGAATGAGGTGGGCTTCGGTTCCGTGGTCGATGGTCGCGTTTAGACCGAACTCCTTGGTAATTCTGAGGGCTGTCATGATATCGTCGCTGCGGTGAGCGTGAATCTTGACAAGCATACCGTCAAAGACACGGCTCAGGCTGTGCAGTTTCATGTCGAAGGTCGGTTTTTTCGCATCATCTTCGTTGTTCTCGTATTTTTTCATCTGTTCGTGATAGTCCTTGGCTTTAAAAAGCCATTCGCGCATCAAAGCGGCACTGGCCATCCTTGTCGCGGGATTCTTCTTTTGGGTTCCATAGACACGTTTCGGATTCTCACCGAGCGCCATCTTCATGCAGACTTCATCCTTGAAGACCATTTCCTCGACGGTCTTTCCGACCGTCTTGAGCGCTGTGAAGGTGCCACCGATGATGTTGGCGCTGCCGGGACCGCTCACAACCGTGGTGACGCCGCCGGCAATGGTGTAGCGGAATGCGGAATCAAAGGGATAGAGGCTGTCGATGCCTCTCAGTTCAGGATAGATGGGATTGGTGATTTCGTTGGTGTCGTTCCCTTCGAACTGGATGCCCTCTTCCATGATGCCTATATGGCAATGGGGATCGACGAGTCCCGGCGTGACAATCGCGCCTTCGGCGTCGATGATCTCATAGCCTTCGTATGCTTTCGGATCGAAATCGCGGCCGGTAGCCTCGATTTTACCGTCTTTGAGGGCGACAAAGCCCGTTTCGTTGTTGATGGTTTCCATGGTGAAAAGTTTGCAATTCTTAATGACTTTCATTTTCTACGTCCTCTCTGATTTTTTTCTTGAATTCTTTATCCAACTTGAGCCGGTTGTGATGGACTTCCTTGGCATAATCCACGGAAGTGCGGATCATCCCGGTAATCGGGATGGCGAGAATGATGCCGACAACACCGAAGAGATAGCCGAAAAAGACAAACGAAGAAAGCACAAGTAGCGGATGGAGTTTTGTTTCCCTGCCCATGATGAGTGGCTGGGCAACATTGTTTTGGATGAGCTGGCCGATGACGACGGTGATCAAAATCGCCAGCGGTGCATATTCGCCAAACATGAGTGTCTCATCGGTGAGACTGTAGAGTACTGGCAAAAGCATCGCGATGAAGGGCCCCACATAAGGAACGACATCAAAAAAGCCGAGCATGAAACCAAAAAGCAGGCTCCGTTCCCTGAATCCCAGTATGAAAAAGACCACGGTAAAGACAATCGCCATCACGAACATGGTGGCGAAACGGCCGTTGAAATACTGTTCGGTGACCCGGTTCGCCCGGCTCAGAAGCTCAACCGCATGGTGACGGACCGATTTCGGAAACAGGATGAGGATGCCTTCATAGATGCGCTGGCGGTCATTGAGGATGAAAAACAGAAAGACCGGTACGAGCACGATCGTGATGATGATGTTGGTCACACTGCGAAAGACGCCGAGCAGATCGAGATCGAGATCATTCAGGTTCTCCCAGGTGAGCACTTCGGCGATATTCGCATAAAGCGCCTCCAGAAAACCACGGTCTTCGAAGAACTCATCAAGTGCGCTGACGACCCTCGGCCAGTCCTCCCTAATGAAGTTCGCGCCTTGTTCATAGATCAGCCCGCCCGCGAAGCGGCCGATGATATAAAGAAGGAAAGCGACACCGGCCATCACCAGGATGGTATTCAGGAACCGGTAGCGCTGTTTCAGTTTCTGTTCGAGAAGCTTGAAGACCGGCGAAAGCAGATAACTGATGAAAAGCGCGATGGAAAATGGCAGGACAATCGCGATCAGCGCCTGGATGAAGCGGTCGATGAAATCGGTGAAAATCAGTCGCAGCAAAAAAATGATTGTCAGCAACAAAGTGGTGACGCCCAGATAGATAAGCCATCTATAATATTTCGGAAGTTCTTTCATCGGTGACCTCCTACTATAAGTCTCAACACCATTATAGACAATTTCCAGTCAGATGAAAACCTAATCTGCCAAAAAACAAAAACAAGCGCGGAAATCCGCGCCTGTTTTGTTGTCTATCGTCTCAATTTGAGAGCTTTGATCAGTTTTTGATAGCGTTCCACGTCTTTTTTCGCCAGATAGTTGAGCAGGCGGCGGCGCTGTCCAACTTTCATCAAAAGCCCGCGACGCGAATGGAAATCATGTTTGTGTTCCTTGAGGTGTGTGTTCAGATATTCGATTTCCCTGGTCAGGATGGCGATTTGGACTTCCGGAGAACCGGTGTCGCCTTCCTTTGTGCGGAATTGTTCCACCAGAGCCTTCTTGTCTTCTTTGCTGAGCATGAGTCGTTCCTCCTTTTTCTATTTTGTCACCTGAAACTCAGTAGGACGCTGAGGGACGTCAAACCGGGTAGCAGGTCCATAGGCATTATAGCACAATCTTTGGTTAATGCAAGGGTTTTATCCGACAATCACATGTCCCGGCGTATATCCGCACGAAGATACCGCCCGGCTTCGGTCCGGTCTCTCATCAGCGGGTCCGAAAAAACGATGATCAGCAATAAGGCCATCAAAAGATAAAGGCCGTAGGTAGGTCCTTCGGGTGTGCGCGGTAGCAACATCAGCGAAAACACCATCCCGGTATGGGTGAGGACCATCACGAAGACGCTGCCCCGGCTGCGGATGAAAAACCAGATGAAAAGGACCGAAAGTGGAATAAGAAGGACGAATCTTGACACAAAGCCCTCCAGGCCATCCTCGATGAAACCGTTGAAATGAAGCGGTAGATACCAAAACGACCAGACGAACCCGACCAGAAGCGCAAGCATGACCGGATTGTATCGTTTCATCAGTCTTGGAATCACGTACCCGCGCCAGCCGAGTTCCTGAGCAAGCGGACCAGTGAAAAGCGCGATCGGAATGAGCGCGGCGACCATGATGATGATGGTGCGCGGCGCGCTGCCGAGGTCCACCATCGGTTCGAACTGCGCCCCCATCGCCCAGTCGATGATACTTCCGGCGACCATGACCGCCGGAACCGAAAACAGCGCCAAAAGACCCCACTTCCAGTTGACGATTCGCAAATTGACCGTCGAATTGAAGATGTCACCCGACATCCGGTGTGTAACCGGGATGCTCAGGGTATAAGCGGCGACATCGGCCAGGATCAGGGCCCCGATCACCGTCGGAAGATCAAGTGTCATCTCGAAGATCGTTACGGCCGCGAAGAGCACGAGCGCGGTATTGACAGCAAACAGCAAAAGATGCAGCCCCACGCGGGGTATCGGGGTTTTCGCGTTGAAATAAAGCGTGATCCATATCGCCACAAGCGAAGGCCCGAACGCCCCCGTCATATCGAGAAAGAACTTCAGATTCCCGCTGCCTGCGCCGATAAGCGGACTCAACGCCCAGATGGCCCAGGAGAAAACGAATGTAAAAATCAGAAACCCGGTCACAGGATAATCCCTAAGCAATGCCCCCATCGATTCTCATCTCCTTCAAGATCGCTAGTGTCGCTTCCCCGTCTTTGTCGATCTGACGGGCGAGCGCTTCTTTCGAGTCGAATTTCTTCTCATCGCGCAGACGTTTGATAAAGACCGTGTCGATGACCTCGCCGTAGATGGTGTCATCGAACTCGAACAGGTAGGACTCGACGCTGATGGTGGTGCCCTCGCTCAGTGTCGGATTCACCCCGACACTGCTCATCGATTTGTACCAGGTGTTTTTGACTTTGCTCATGGTCGCATAGACACCTTTTTTGGGGATGAGGTATTCGCCGACATCGATGTTCGCGGTGGGATAGTCGATGGTGCGCCCCTGTTTTGAACCGTGGATGACCTCGCCGCGGATACGGTAGTACTCGCCGAGAGTCTCCACAACCTCATCGACCCGGCCGCCCCGGATCAGGTCGCGGATGTGGGTGCTGCCGATCTTGTGGCCTTCATGGGTCTGCTTCTCGACGACCACCGTGTCGAAACGGCCGAACTTTTCGAGCGTTTCGGTGTTGCCGCTCGCTCTCAGGCCGAAGGTGAAATCGAAACCGCACACGAGGGTATCAAGATGGTCCAGGTATCTTTCGATGAAGCGTCTGGGTTCCATCGACGCCTTCTTCTGGTCGAACTCGATCAGGTAGACCTTGTCGATGTCGAAGGCGGCAAGTTTCTCGAGTTTGCGCTGAAGCGGTGTGATATAGTAATAGTCGATTCCGAAGAGCACATTCTTGGGGTGTTTGTCGAACGTGATGACCGCTTTTTCGAGACCTTTTTGCTCCGCGATGGTGATCATTTGCTCAATCAGCCGGCGGTGGGCTCGGTGGACACCGTCAAAAAAGCCGATGGCCGCGGCGGTTTTTTTCTGGATGCCGTTTCCGTTCATCGTGATGATTTCCATATTATCCCTCTTCAAAGGAACACCTTATCGGCTCGATAAAGGTCCCCTTCTGCTTTTTTATAGATGGCGAGAAGATTCTTTTCCTCATCGACGAGCTTGATGAGAGGCTCGGTGGCCGGCGAGCGGATCTCCTGTCCGTAACGGATGCGGCGCACCGTCGTTTCATCCGCGATCACCGCGGGAAAGTTCGGCAGGGCCTCATTGAGACCCAGGAGTCTGAAGTTACCTTCTTTGAGATCCTCGATATCATGGGCATCATCGATGGTGAAGACACCGGAGCGGGTCCGGTGTATTTTCGTGGTGTGGGCGAGGGTGCCGAGTGTTTTGGCGATGTCGAGCGCAAGTTTGCGGACATAGAGCCCCTTGGTTCCCTTGACAAAAAAATCGGCCTCGTAAAGGCTTCCTCTCTTCATCAGCGGACTCAGTCTTCGCAGTTCGTAAATGGTGGTCTTTCTGGGCGTGAGTTCTGGGATGGGTTCGTCTTTGCGGGCGTATTCATAGAGTTTCTTTCCCTTGATTTTGATCGCCGAATAGATGGGTGGGGTCTGCATGTAGTCGCCTGTGAACGCTTCGAGGACACTGTCGAGCTTCTCGAAATCATGGAAATCGACCGACTTTATGGTCTTTCCCGTATGGTCGAGCGTGTCGGTCTCCTCATTGAAGGCGACCGTGAACTCATAGGACTTGTCGTCCTGATCAAGGTACTGCATGATCCGCGTGCCCTTGTTGACGCCGAGGACAAGCACACCGCTCGCTTCGACATCGAGGGTTCCGGCGTGACCGACTTTTCTTGTGTCCAAGGAGAGGCGCACATGGTTGACACAGTCGTGGGAACTCATGCCGCGTTTTTTGTTGAGTATAAGTAATCCGTTCATTTTATCACCGTCTATATTATACACGAAAGGCCATTCAAAGCCAAAAAAATCGACAAAAAAAGACACGTTCCCGTTTGGGAACCTGCCTTTTTTCAAGTTTGCTTGACTATGCGTTCTTTACCCATTCGACAAGGGCGTCTTTGGGCATGAAGCCAGCTTTTTGCGATACGACACTACCGTCTTTCAAGACGAACAGCGAAGGGATGCCTTGGACACCGTATTGCTGAGCGAGACCGATATTCTCATCGACATTCACTTTGACGACTTTGATATCGTCGTTCTCCTCGGCAACCTGCTCGAGCACCGGATTGAGCATTTTGCAAGGACCGCACCAGTCTGCGTAGAAATCAAGGAGTACGAGACCGTCCTTCACTTTTTCGTCGATGTTGGTACTATCCGCATAAATGACTTTTGACATGGGAATTCCTCCTTTTCATAACTAAATTCATTATACAAACTTCTTCATGCAATTACAATTGATTTGCTCGATTTACCTTTGGTTTTTTTGTGTGCGAAGCGTTTTACTCGAAATAGACGACGGTGGCACCGCTTCCACCTTCGCCGCTCTCGCCGTCCCTGTGACGTTTGACAAGCGGATGCCTATCGACGATCTCTTTGACCATTTTGCGTAGTGCCAGCGTGCCATAACCGTGGATGATGGTCGCGAACGGTTGTTTGGAAAGCGCACAGTCGTCCAGGTATTTCTCGAGTTCTTCCTTGGCTTCATGCACACGCATGCCTCTTAAGTCGAGACGTTCGGAGACGCTTTTCCTGATGGCGGTTGTGGTTTGTTTTTCTTCTTTTTTCTCCGGCGCGCTCTCTCCTGCGTATTCGAACTCGTCTTCGCTGAAGACACTGCTCAGATTGCCCATATTGATCAGCCACTTGTCGTCTTTTTGTTTTTTGACAAGTTCGCCGTAGCGGTTGTATTTGAGTAGATAGACGCGTTCACCGGGCTTGTAGGTGTGGCCGACGGTCTTCGAGGTCTGTTCCTCTTCTTTTTGCAGGGATCTGATTTCATGTTTCTTCTCGGCGAGTTCGTGGGCTTTGAAGGATTGTTCGCGCATGGTTTTGAGCTCGTCGATGAGCTGATGGGCTTCGTCCTTGAGACGGTTCATCTCGGCGGCGTGTTCGCGCATCACCTGGTCCTTGATGGTCTCCTTTTTTTTCTGGAGATCCCTTTTCAGGGAAAGCGCTTCTTTCTTCGCGCTTTCGAGTTCCTTGTTGAGGCGTTCATAGCGGGTCAGCTCCCGGTCGAGCTTCATACTTTCGGTCTTCAGTTTTTCAATCAGGCTGCTGACTTCGTCCTTTTCGGTCAGCGTGGTGGTTTTGGCATCATCGATGATTGTCTGGTCGAGACCGAGACGGCTTGAAATCAGGAAGGCATGGGATTCGCCCGGTGTTCTCAGAAGAAGCCGATAGGGGGGTTTGAGGGTCTTCTCATCGAACTCGACACTCGCGTTCATGATGAAATCCCGTGTATAGGCGTAGGCTTTCAATTCGGGATAATGGGTGGTGGCCACCACGATGCTTTCCTTATCGGAAAGATGATTGAGGATGCTCATGGCGAGCGCGGCGCCTTCTTTCGGGTCGGTGCCGCTGCCGAGCTCATCGAGCAAGATGAGCTGATCGTCATCATAATTGCCGACGATGTCGACGATGCGGCTCATGTGCGAGGAGAATGTCGAGAGGGATTGTTCAATGCTCTGTTCGTCACCGATGTCGGCGCGTACACTCTTGAAAAGCCGCACTTCGCTGCCGGTGATCGCCGGAATCATCAGACCCGTCTGCGCCATGAGCGTGAGAAGACCGAGTGTCTTCAATGTGACGGTCTTGCCGCCGGTGTTCGAACCGGTGATGACCATCATCTTCTTGTCGTCATCGAAACTGATGGTATTGGCGACAACCTCGTCTTTAGGGATGAGGGGGTGTCTTGCTTTGATCAAGACGATTCGATCCCCGATTTCGGGGATTGCGCCCTCGATGGCATAGCCATGGCGGGCCTTGGCGAAAAGGAGATCGAGATGGGTGAACTGCTTGATGTTGTTTTCGAGTTCGCCGCGATTTTCCGCCACCCGGGCGCTGAGTTCGAGCAGTATTCTTTCGATTTCTCTTTTTTCCTCGGCTTGAAGCCGCACTTTCTCACTACTCAGATTCCGTACGCTTTCGGGTTCGATATAGGCGGTCTCGCCACTCGAGGAGTAATCGAGGATGGTACCTCTGACATTGTTTTTTTCACTGATTTTGACCGGCACGACATAGCGTTCATAGCGCTCGGTGATGATCTTTTCGGTGAGTCTGTCCTTTTCCCTGTTCAAGATGGCATCGAGGGCCTCCTTGATTCTCCGTTCGGTGATATGGAGTCGGCTGCGGATTTTTGAAAGTTCGGTCGAGGCGTCGTCGCGGATGTTGCCGCGGGGATCGATCACATGGTCGATCGCCGCTTTCAGTTCCTTGAGATCGACAAGCGCATCGGCGTAATCGCAGATGGCGAACGCTTCATCGATGCTTTCCGGATATCGGTACATCTCCCTTTTCATGCGTCTGACCGCATCGATATGGCTCAGGATGTTGATGAAGTCTTTGACATCGATCTGCGCGTAGATGCGGGCCCTTTTCAAAGCCTCACCGAGCACATGGATGCCGCCGAAAGAAGGCGTCCGGTCATCCTTGACATATCGGTAGGCCTCGGCGAGTTCGCTGAAAGAAGACCGAAGGAAGGATTCATCCGCACTCGGAGCGAGCCTGCGGACGGCACTTTTCCCATAATCGGTCTGGGCGTGGTTGACAAGGGTTTTGATGATTTTGGGTAATTCGAGGATTTCTGCATCAAATGCCATAATATCCCTCCTCAAACTATTATTCTATCAAATTTCATGTTAAAATAAAGGAAAGGATGTGAAAAAGATGAATTTTGTGATGGAGCTCACCGAAAAACAGACACAAATGCTTCTAGATTTTTACCGGCACCATGTAAAAATCACACAAAACGAGCACATCAGAGCGATGATCAAGGACGAGAACCTGACCATTACCGTCTACCGCACCGGCAAAATCATGTTCCAGGGTAAAGTGGCCGAGGAAGCCTATTTTTTCTGGCTGGACAAGTTCGAACTCCCACAAAAACCCAGACCGATTCCGGAAGACCATGAGTATTATACGCCGTCGATCGGCAGTGACGAATCGGGTGTCGGCGACTACTTCGGTCCCCTGACCGTCTGCGCCGCTTACCTGAGCGGCAAGGATGTCAAAATTGCCAAGGAGCTCAACGTCAGGGACTCCAAGACAATCTCGGACAAGGCGATCATCGAACTGGCACCGAAACTGATCAAGCATTTCACCCACTCGCTGCTCATCCTCAACAACAAAAAATACAACAAACTGATCAGCGAAGGCTACAATAGCAACACGCTCAAGGCCTATCTCCACGCCCAAGCCCATAAAAAGATCCTGCAGAAGATCGACCACACACCGAAAATCATCGTCGACCAGTTCTGCCAGGAAACGACCTATCACAAGTATCTGAAATCTTTCAAGGAACCGATCCGTCCCGATCTGTTTTTGACGAAGGCCGAAACTTTCTATGCCTCCGTCGCCGTCGCGAGCATCATCGCCCGCTATGCTTTTTTGGTGCATCTGCACAAGATGAGCAAGGAACTGGGTGTCAAACTGCTTAAAGGCGCCAGCAAGGAAGTCGATCGCCAGGCCTCTAAACTGATCAAGTCCGGTGGTATGAACACTCTGAACCGTTTCGCCAAGGTCCATTTCAAAACCACTGAAAAAGCGAAATCATTGCTCGACAGTGACAATCCGAGCTACTGAAAAAGGTGACCGCCGGAAAAGTGGTCACCTTTTTATTTGGTTTGATGAACCGGGTCGCCGCCTGCGACAAAACATCGACGACGTCCGAGTTCGAAAAGCTCACTTCTTCTTGCGGTAACGATTCTTGCGCACCAGGGTGACCACGCTTTTTGCGCCGTCATGTTTGATGTGGACCTCATCGATCAGATGACCGACAATCTCCAGCTCGCTCTTCGAATCGATGTCGCCGATCAGCTCCCAGCCGTACGTCTCGATCTCGAGCCAGCGTTCTCTGTCGACCTTCTTTTTGATGGTGGCGGCCAGCGTGGTGCTCATCTTCTCAACGGTAATCACAAAAAGGGTCGCCTCATCCTCATGGTAGGTTTCGATCTTTATTTTCTTGTGGCCGTGCAAAAGGAAAAAGTGGGTCAGTTCATTCACGATCTTCGTGACGATTCTTATTTCCTGATTGCTCATATCAGCGTTCCTCCTCGGGCTTGTCTTTTTTCAAAGCTTCTAGGAAAGGAATGAGTGCGGCGGCGACAAATCCGGCCGCAAAGCCATTGTTGTAAAGGTCGAAACCGCCCTGGAACGTGAAGGCGAGCGGCGTGATAATGATATGCAAAAACCCTGCGACAACGCCCGCGACAATCCCGTAGCGGCCGGCAACCGGAGAAAGGGCCGTCACGAAGAGCACCGCGATCGCCATACTCACCATGTCGATGTTGTAAGCCGGCGTCAAAGCGGCGCCGAGTAGGGCACCGGTCATGACGGGAATGGCGTTTCTCGGATGCTTGCCGAAGGCGCCGAAGCCCATGACTGTAAGTACACCGCCCATCACCGGCCCATTGATCTCGATGCTCAATATCTGCAACACGATCAGCGAGATGATGCCCATGATGCCGACATTGAGCATCGTCGATGGACGACCGAAATCCCTGATGAAATCGGATACGAGCCGCCCCGAACTCTTTAAAAGCGCGGGATAGGATTTGAGGACCCTGCGGTCCATGATGAAGGCGCTGAGGATGAAGACACCGCTCATCAACAGTGTCAGAATCTGAAGTTCACTATGGTAGGCCTCGGTGGTAGGACCGCCCAGCCAGAAATCCACATTGAAGGCTCTGAGGATGGCCGAATAGAACATCGAGATCACACCCATGGCGAATCCGATATTGTAGAGGTTGTACCCTTTGTGGAAACGGACCGTGTGCGCGCTGATGGCAGGAAGGATGAAACCGGTGATTATCCCGACAAGCAAACCTGCCGGTATCCCGACATAAAGCGGCCATTCGATGCCGAAGATCATGAAGCTCACAATCGGCGAGATACCGGTTGAAAAAAGCACCACGATCATGAACGACTTGAATTCGAGTCGTTGCATTCTCGCATAAATATAAATACCGATGTAGATGGGAATCGTATTGAAAAGATTCTTACCGAAAAAGGAGAACCCGGCAATCGTCAACAGACCGGCGAAGACCGGTCCCGTCATCTTCATCTTCAGCCGGTTGAGCATGATGATGTTGATCAGCATGATTGTCGAGACATTGAAAAGCGTCGCACTCAACCCGCCGATCAGAAGATAATCACTGATCAGGACACTCGGACTTCTAAGAATATCGATATAACCGGGGATAAGCTCACCGGCGGCGAAAAAACTCATGGCGAAAAGGATGATGAAGATCACGGGCATGAGCATTCTCTGCCTCAGTTTCAGCACTAGTTCCATCATAGTCTGACTCCTTTGGTGTCCATACTAAGAACATTATACCAAAAAAGGGGCAAAGAAACGCAAAAATATTCAATCAACCGTGATTTTTTCGTTGCCAACTTTTTTGTCTATTCCGACCGGTTACTGAAAAATTATCCCAGCTTTTTCGGATGTGATTGACACTGATTTACGGCTTTGGTATAATGCATGAAAACCTGGCCCATACCCCGCAATCGGCCAAAACAACCAAAGGTGGTCCCCATGTATAAAAGCAAACTCACACTGATCGACACCGAACGTGCCATCAAGCGAATCAAGGATTGGTTCGAGAATACGCTCGCCGAGACGATGAACCTCGAACGGATTTCAGCGCCCTCTTTTGTAATCGGCGACAGCGGCCTGAACGACGAGTTAAGCGGTAGGGAAAAGCCCCTTTCCTTCCGTCATAACGGCGAAACACTCGAAATTGTGCAATCCTTGGCCAAGTGGAAACGCGACGCGCTCAAACGATACGGGTTCAAAAACGGTGAGGGCCTCTATACGGATATGAACGCCATACGCCCCGATGAGGTCCTCTCCCCCATCCATTCGCTTTATGTCGACCAATGGGACTGGGAAAAAGTGATCACAGGGAAAGACCGCAACATCACCTTTTTGAAAAAAAGCGTCGACAAACTCTATACGGTCCTCAAGACCATCGACAGGAAAATCGCGGCACATTATCCGGTCCTGGAAGAAAAACTGCCGGATTCGATCACCTGGATCAGCGCGCAGGAACTCAAAGACCGCTACCCTGACGCGGACGCGGACACGAGGGAAACACTTATCGCCCGCGAGAAAAAGGCCGTCTTCCTCTATCAGATCGGACACGCCCTCGATGACGGACAACCGCACGACCTGCGCAGTCCCGATTATGACGACTGGTATCTGAACGGTGATATCATCGTCTGGCACGAACCGCTTTCAAGGGCGCTCGAGCTATCCTCGATGGGCATCAGGGTGGATAAGAAAGCCCTGCTTGAACAACTCCAAATCTTCTACGGGTCGCCCGAGACGACCACACCTTATAGAAATGCCCTCGCAAACGGGGACTACCCCCTCACCATCGGCGGTGGCATCGGTCAGTCCAGACTTTGCCTTTTCTATCTTGAAAAAAGACACATCGGCGAGGTCCAAAGCGCCTACTGGCCCGAAGAGGAAAGAACGCGCTGTGCAAAGGACAACATTTTTCTTCTTTGAAGCGATTCATATAATAAAACAGAAACCCGGCGGTTTCTGTTTTTTTATGCTTGAGAAGCCTGATTACTGGATCACTTTGAGCTTCGAGTCGATGTTGCCGCCGGTCGCTTTCGTGAACGGACAGAACTCATAACCCTTGCGGATGAAAGTTTCTTTCGCCTCGGCAGGGACACCGGTGATGTCGGCTTCCAGCTCGATATCCATTTTGAAGCCGCCGTTTTCCGAATCGGTGAGGAGTCCGGCGACAGCCTTGACGTGGATCTCTTCGAATTCGCTGCCTTCCTGATGGAGGATGAACTCGATCGCGCTGGCGAGACATGACGCATAGCCGGCTGCAAAGAGTTCGACGGGGTTGCTGGCGAAAGGCTCTTCGCCACCGACTTCAGCCGCCTTGGAAAGTTTCAGATCGATCGCACCGCTTTCGCTTTTCAGTCTGCCACCGCTTCCACCTTTGATTGTGGCGCTTCTTTTGAACATTTTGGCCATAGGGTATTCTCCTTTTTAAGTTTGACTTACAAACCAATTTTAATCTCTCATGCCCCCTTCATGCAAAGAATATGCGAAACTTCCGTTTTGAAATGCTTTATTGTAAAAAAAACAATAAAGATGTGCTATCCTAAATTATAGAAGTGTTTTATTTGAGAAAGAAGGGATAATGTGACCTATCTGAAAATGTATCTCGTCACCCTCGTCATCTTTTTTCTGCTCGATATGTTGTGGCTCGGTCTCATTGCGAGAAGCTTCTATCAAAACCAGATCGGCACTTTGTTGAAACAGAATGTGAACTGGTGGGCCGCCATCATTTTCTATCTTATTTTCATCGGTGGTCTTGTCTATTTCGTACTTGTTCCGGCGTGGCAAAGCGAATCATTTCTTCTAGCGCTTGGTTCCGGTGCCCTGTTCGGCTTCATCTGCTATGCGACCTATGACCTTACCAACCTCGCCACCCTCAAAGACTGGCCCTTGCTGGTCACCATCGCCGATCTCGCCTGGGGTTCTTTTCTAGGCGGTGCGACAGCATCTCTCAGTTACCTGATTCTTACACTAATTTGAAACGGAGACGATCACTATGACAACAATGACACTTGATAAGGAAAAATTCTATTACTCAATCATCGCGGGCGCCAAAGAGGTGCTCAAACAGAAAAACACCCTCAACGCCATCAATGTCTTTCCAGTCGCCGATGGCGACACCGGTTCCAATCTCGCATCGATGATGCGCACCATCATCAATGAAAGCCAAGTCGATGACAGCATGGAAGACACACTCAAAAGCATCGCCGATGCGGCGCTTATCGGCGCCCGTGGCAATTCGGGCATCATTTTCGCGCAGTACCTGAACGGTCTGATGACATCGCTTGAGAAAAACAGTGAGACCATCTCGATCGAACATTTCACCAACTCCGCCGCCGAGGCGGTCCCCTACGCCTATGAGGCGATAGAAAAACCCGTCGAGGGCACCATGATAACCCTCATGCGTGAATGGAGCGAAGCACTCGGAAGTCTGAAATCAAACGCCCGTGATTTCGCCCAACTGCTCAGCCATTCCTTTGACCGTCTGAAAGCGTCCCTATCGAAAACCACCGAGACACTCGAGGTTCTTAAGAAACATTCCGTGGTCGATGCCGGTGCGAAGGGGTTCTTCCACTTCATCGAGGGCATCATGAAA
Source organism: Mollicutes bacterium (assembly GCA_003555335.1). The sequence goes on from PWHD01000049.1 coordinate 152,162, forward strand.
TTCATCAACGATGACAAGATGGATGAGCTCTACACCGATTCCTTCGATCCGGAAAAAGAGATTCCAAAAAGCCATGAAAGTTTTGAGGATGAGGATTACCGTTACTGCACCGAAGCGCTCGTCGAGGGCGAAAACATGAGTCCCAAGAAAATCCGTGTCGCCATGCATGAACTAGGCGACTCGCTCGTCGTTGCTGGCAACAGTGAGAAAGTCCGGCTGCACATCCATACCAACAAACCGCAGGATGTGTTCTACAAGCTGCGCGAGTTCGGCCATATCATCGACCAGAAAGTCGACGATATGCGCAAACAGTACGAAATCGTCAATGACCGCAAATACGATATCGCCCTTGTCACCGATTCCATCGCCGACCTTCCCCAGGATTTCATCGACCGCTACCAAATCCAACAGATTCCACTAAACCTCATCATCGAGGATTCCAACTACTATGATAAGTTGACCATCCCCTCGGCGCGTTTCTATCAGTTCATGGATGAGCTCGACGTCTACCCTACGAGCGCCCAGCCGAACCAGAAACAGATGGAGAACTTTTTCTCCCATTTGAGCACCTATTACGACAAAATCATTGTCCTGTCGGTCTCGTCGAAGATGAGCGGCACCCACAACGTCTTCAAGAAAGCCGCCGAACAGATCAAAGACAAGGACAAAACCATCGAAGTGATCGACACCAGACAGAATTCCGGCGCCCAGGGACTGCTGGTCATGCGCGCCGCCGAGATGATCGACGAGGGCGTGTCATTCAAGGATGTTGTCGAGACAACGAAATCCCTGATTGACAAGACCCGTATCCTGGTTTCCGTCAAGACCCTCAAGTACATGGTCCGCTCCGGACGCGTCAGCAAAGTCACCGGTATCATCGGCAAAATCGCAAACCTCAAACCGGTCGTCTCCATCGATGAGACCGGCGAAGGCATCATCCTCTTCAAAGGTCTCTCACTGCGCTCAAGCAACAAAAAAATAAGGAAACACATCGGAAAAATCATTCGAGAAAAAGGCATCGACCGTTATGCCATCGTCCATGCCAACGCTGAAAACAGGGCACGGCAATACGAAAAGACATTCACCGACATCATCGGCATGAGCCCCGCTTACACCATGGACATTTCGACCATCGTGGCGATGAATGCCGGCATCGGCACTGTCGCCATCGCCTACACCACCAAATAGGAGGTCACCATGCCCGCATATTTTCCAATCGCCGCTCTTGTTGTTTTTCTGTTTTTCACCACCGGTTTCATCATCGCACAGCTAAAAAGGGACAACTCCTTCGCCGATGTGCTTTGGGGTGCGGGATTCGTGGTGCTGAGCATCGTCTTGCTCACAGTCCGCACAATCGATCCGAACCGCGAGGTCTTCTATTCCCAACTGTGGACGGTCTTCCTCGTGACCGTCTGGGGTGTCAGGCTTACCTGGATGATCGGCAAAAGAAACCTGAAGACCGGCGAGGACTATCGCTACCGCCAGATGCGTGAAAAATGGCAGGGAAGTGTCCGCGTCAACGCCTTTTTCAAAGTCTTCATGCTACAGGGATTCTTCCAGTACATCATCGCGCTACCCATCATCTTCATCTTCGCCTACCCGGTTGCGGATGCCACCACCAAAAGCGCCATCGGTATCGCGGTCGGTGTCGGCGTCTGGCTCACCGGCTTTCTGATCGAGGCCATCGCCGACATGGAGCTTGCGACCTTCAAAAGAAAGCCAGAAATGAAGGGGCGGATTCTCAAGACCGGACTCTGGCGCTACAGCAGGCATCCGAACTATTTCGGTGAGGCGCTGCTTTGGTGGGGACTTTTCATCCTTGTCGCCTTCAACAGCCAATTTCCGCTTTCCTTGATAAGTATCATCGGACCAATCACCATTACGGTTCTCGTGCGCTACATCTCCGGTGTGCCGCTTCTCGAGAAGCGTATGATGCAAAAAGAAGAATACAGAGACTACGCTTCGCGGACTTCGATCTTCATTCCGCTTCCGCCTAGAAAGAAGAAAAAAAACAAGAACAAGCGCGAATAAAAACCGCGACCTTCAGGAATTCCTGAAGGTCGCGGTTTTTCATTTTCTGAGAATCGCCCTCACAGGCAACGCTTCGACGTCCCTGATCGAAAGGGGCAGACAGATCATCTCATAGTTGTCTTCTGGGACCGCTTTGAGATTGATGCCTTCAAGGATGATGATGTCTTCCTCAAGGAGTCGTTTGTGGGTGGGGTGGTTTTCCTGGTCGCGTTCGATACCGAGCGCATCGATGCCCACACCGCGGATTTTCTTCTTCGCAAGATAGCGGGCGGCTTCCTGATCGAGATAGATGAACTTGAAATCGAATGACTCACTAAGTGAGTTTTTCGTCTTGAAAAGGACAAAGTCATTCTGTTTGATATCGAGGGTTTCGATATCGGAAAGGCCGATATGGTCCTTAAGATGCATGAGGTCATAGACTTTGGCGGGACCGATCATCGTGTTCAGGTCATGGCCGTTCGATGTCGCACCGCCGTCGATCGCATGCAAGGGGAAGTCAATGTGGGTCCCGGTGTGCAGATTCATCGAGAGTCTCGTCTCGTTGACCCCTTTTTCCTCGTAGGTGGTCTGGCGCTCGAAGCGCGGTTTCTTGCTATCTTTGTTCTTGTAGACCGGCATGTCTGCGTGGATGGGCATGGAGATATCGTAGATCATTTTTTTCTAACCTCCTTATGGGTCTCTTCGATGCCTTTGCGGATGGCTTCATAGTCACGGTAGGAAACGGGTTCGGCCGGAGCATGATGCCTGATCTGGTCGATCAGACCCCAGGCGGTCTCGATTTCATCCCATCGGGTGAAAAGAAGCTGGTTTTTCTTGATGATCTCGTGGAAGAGCCTTTCATAGGCTTCAGGGATGTTGCCGAGCGCTTCACGGGCATGGACATAGTCCATCTGTCTTGTCTCGAGTTCATCGGTGAGACCGGCCTTTTTGACATTCATTCGGAAGCTGACGCCTTCTTTCGGCGCGATCTGGATGATGAGCTGGTTCTGCGGCACATCGATTGACGGCCAGAGGTTCTGGCTTCCGACTGGTTTTTTGAAGTCGATGATGATCGCCGAGCGTTTCTCATCAAGTTTTTTTCCGGTCATCAGATAAAAGGGCACATCGCGCCAGCGCGAATCATCGATTGATACCTTGAGATGGACAAAGGTCTCGGTCTTTGATCCGGGCTTCACACCGTCTTCTTCCTTGTAACCCTCGTACTGACCGAGCACGAGCCCTTCTTTTGCGATACTGATTTTTCTCATGAGGGAGACCTTTTCCTCATGAAGACTCTCAGGAGAGAAGTCTCTGGGTTCTTCCATGGCGACCAGGGCCAGCATCTGGAAAAGATGGCTTTGAACCATGTCCTTCAGCGCACCGATATTGTCGTAGTAGGCACCCCGGGTGCCGACGGTGCTGTCTTCTTTGGCGATGATGCAGACGCTTTCGACCGAGTCCTTGTGCCAGTCGCTTTCGAAAATTTTGTTCGCGAAACGCATCATCATGATGTTTTGGATCATTTCCTTGCCGAGATAATGGTCGATTCTGTAAATCTGGGTCTCATCGAAATGATTGCGCAGATAGACATTGATTTTGCGGGCTGAGGAAAGGTCTTCACCGAACGGTTTCTCAAAGACAAGACGACTGTTTTCCTGTCCGGGCCCCATCAGGCCGCTTTTGGCGATGTTCGCGGCGATGGTCGGAAAGAGGCTCGGAGGCACGGCGAGATAGAAGATTTTTTCCGGATTGTCCTTTTGTCGGTGGATTCTTTCGGACAGGGCTTCGTAGTGGGCGGTTTCACCGATGTCGAGCTTGACATACTCGAGGTTGTCCGCGAGTGTCGCCACATCGGCGGCATCCTTGACTTTCTTTTCCGCCACATCGATATAATGACTATGGGTCCAGTCACGTCGGCCGATACAAAGTACGGTCGTACTATCGTCCAGGTGATTTTTTCGCTTCAAAGCGGCGAGGGCGGGGATGAGCTTCGAATACATCAGATCGCCGGTGGACCCGAAAATCGTGATATAGGTCGCCATTATTTCTTATACACCCGGTGGCCGCCGAATTCCCGGCGCATCGCGGCGATGATCTTTTCCGAGAAGTATCCGGCATCCTTGGATTTGAAACGGGTGTACAAGGCGGCTGTGATCACCGGTGTGCTCACTTTCTTCTCAATCGCCTCGTTCACGGTCCATTCTCCCTCGCCCGAAGTATCGACCTTGCCCTTGATGCCACGCAGCTTCCGGTCTTTTTCAAACACATTCATGATGGTCTCCATGAGGTAGCCTTCGAGGTAGGAACCGCTGTTGAAGACTTTCGCGACCGCGTGGGCATCGAAATCGTATTGTGATGCGTCCATCAGGTCGAAACCCTCCGCAATGGCCTGCATCATCCCGTATTCGATTCCGTTGTGGACCATTTTTGCATAATGGCCGGCCCCGCTTGCACCGACGTGGCTGAAGCCGTTGTCGCAGGTGATCGTTTCAAAGACGGGGCGAACCTGTTCGACGGGGGCCTTGTCGCCGCCGACCATGAGACAGGTTCCGTTTCTCGCACCGGTGACGCCGCCCGCGGTGCCGATGTCGATATAATGAATGCCTTTGTCTTTTAAAAATTCATAACGTCTTTTGGAATCCTTGAAATGCGAGTTCCCGCCATCCATGAGGATATCGCCGGTATCGAGCAGATCTTTTAGTTGCGTGACCAAAGTCTCGGTCACACCACCCGCCGGCACCATCATCCATATGACGCGCGGCTTTTTGAGTTTTTCGACCAGCGATTCGATATCATACGTCGTCTCGATGGTTTCGTGCGACTTGATGGTCTTATCCGTACCGAGCACCTCGATACCCTGTTCAATCATGTTCATGGAAAGGGCGGAACCCATCTTTCCAAGTCCGATCATTCCGATTCTCATAGTGGACCTCCTTAAGGGCTTTCATCCTTATTTTATCATTGCTGGCGCGCACTGGGGAATCAGACACTGTAATTTCTCGCTTTGTTCCGGTGGTGTTGCAAAAATATCCGCATGCGCCGCTTTAATCGTTTCAGTTCCTCATGATGATAAAGGCCAGATAGGCGGCGTAGAGGAGAATCAGGACCAGGCCTTCAAGACGCGAAATGGTCCGGTCTGTGAAAGCGAAAAAGAAGGTGATCGCTGTAATGACAAGCAGAATCACAAGGTCGACGATCGCACTTGCGGCAAACTGAATCGGTGCGATGACGGTCACGAGTCCAAGCACAAGAAGGATGTTGAACACGTTCGATCCGATCAGGTTGCCAAGGGCGATGTCGCTGTTTTTCTTTATAGCGGCCACCACGCTGGTCACCATCTCGGGCAGTGAAGTGCCAAGGGCGATGATGGTGAGACCGACGAGCATCTCGCTCATCCCGAGTGCGATGGCGATCTGCGAGGCGTGACGGACAGTGAGCGAACCGCCATAGATGACGCCTGTGAGGCCCACAACAAGCAAAAAGACCACTTTCGGCAGCCACACGGTTTTTTCATCCGCCACCTTCGGGATACGCGCCTTGAACCCGGAGCGCATCACCGTACCGACAAAAAGCGTGAAAACAAGGAGCAACACGGTGCCTTCGATGCGGCTGATGCCACGGCCGCCGATGAAATAGAAAGCGACAAGCAAAACGCTAGCGAACAAGGCGAAGGGCAGTTCCTTTCTGATCAACGATTCCTTGACGACAATCGGGACGAAGAACGCCGACATGCCGAGCACAAGCAGAATATTGGCGAGACTCGAGCCGACGATATTGCCCACGGAAATATCATCGAAACCCCTGATGGATGCGGTGAGGCTGACAGAGGCTTCCGGCGCGCTTGTGCCGAAGGCGACGACGGTCAGACCGATCACAAGCGGTGAGACTCTGAAGAAGCGGGCCAGGTCGCTCGCACCATCCACAAAAAAATTGGCACCCTGGATCAGCAGCACCAAACCAATCAGCAAAAGTACATAGTCCATAAGCGGCCCCCTTTCTTTATTGTCTTCATTATACCATCAAAAAGGTGCCCTTTGACAATCAAAAAGGCCACCTTTCACAAATTCCGGAAAAAGCGGCCTTATCGAACCAGTCACATAAGCAGTGCGAGCCATCCGCCGACACGGGCGAGGAGACCGCCAAGGAAAATGGCGGTGAATGTGGTGAAGATGAGGATGCCGACGGCGGTGCGTACGTTGAACTCCTTGGCGATGGTCGCGATCATCGCGATACAAGGAACATAAAAGAGCGCGACAATCGCACCGGTGAAAAACTGAAGGGTGGTCAGTTCCATCTCAATGAGCGGCAGGACCGTGAGCTCGCGGCGGACGATGCCGATGATCAGCGGTGTGGCGGCTTCCTCGGGAAGACGCAGCCAGCCGGAGACCAACGGTGAGAGCCACTGACCGAGGACATTGAACGCGCCAAGCTCATAGAGCACAGCGGTAAATAAGATGGCGATGATCATCGGGACCGCACCATCCTTGATGTAATGACGGACACGCAAAAAGATTTTTTTGGCGAGCAAGGCGGGTTTCGGCACAAGCAGATGGGGCAGTTCCATGAGCGTGAAAGGCACCGCTTCTTTTTTCACCTTGTCCAAGACAAGACCCACGATGATAAGCGCGAAAATGGAGATGAAAAAGACCGAAAAGAGCGCCAGCAGCGAATGCGCGGACAAAAGGGCGATGAAGGCGCCGGTCTGTGAGACGCAAGGTACGGCGAAAGAGACCATCACAACCACAATCAGCCGCGCTTTACGCGAAGGCAGGGAACGTGTCGACATGATCGCCGGGATGCCGCAGCCATAGCCTAGCAAAAGCGGAATGATGCTCGAACCGGAAAGACCGATTTTCTTGAGAAGACCGTCCAGCAACACCGCGAGGCGCGGCAGATAACCACTGTCTTCAAGCAGGCTCAATGCCGCATAGAACGTGATGACATAAGGCAGGACAAGCGCGAACGGCCATTCGATTCCCTTGATCAAAAACCCGTAATCGCCGATCAGCATCTCGCTTAGAACAGGACTGATCTCCATCATGCCGACCGCATTTTCGATGAAAGGAAACAGATAACCCCGCAAAAGCGGCATGAGGATGAACTGCCTGAGACCCATACCGACCCCGATCACAAAAGCGAACATGGTCGAAAGGACCACCAGAGCGATCAGAATACCCGGAAAAGGTTTGATCAGATAGCTGTGCTTATCGTCCGACCAGTCGGCGTCTTTTCTTTGTCTGACCGCCTTGGCGACAATCCGTTCGACCTCCGCCCATCGTGCGTCTTCGTCTTCCTTGATGAGAAAATCCGTCTTCGGGTTCATCATGGTTTCTGTGACCTTGTAGCGGAGCAGATCGAGACTTTCGCTATAAAGGGCGACCGTCGGAATGACGGGCACGTTGAGCCTTGATTGGATGACCCTGTGATCGATGGTGAATCCACGGGAAGCACTGAGGTCATTGCGGTTTAGAGCGACAACGGTAGGAATGCCGTATTCGAGCACCTGCATGAGCAGATGCAGGCTCGACTCGAGATTGAGCGCATCGAGGACGAAGATGATGCCGTCCGGGCGGTCCTCAAGCATGTTGATGGCGACCTGTTCGGCCTCATCGACGCTTTTTTTGATGTCATAGACACCGGGGACGTCTTTCAGCATATAGGACTGTTCGGCGAATCTTACGGGACCCTCCGTGAAGTCGACCGTGGTTCCCGAATAGTTGGAAACCATGACGTCAAGTCCCGTCAAACGAGAAAAAATGGCGCTTTTCCCGACATTGGGTAAGCCCATTAGCAATAAGGTTTTCTCGGGGCCGCGCCCCTTTTTTTCATTGGTCTTCTTCGGTTTGCAGTGCTTCATGACAAAAACCTTACTTCCTGATTTCGATCTTTTCAGCGAGTTTGCGGTCGACCACGATGGAGCGCGAGCCGACAAGAAGAATGAGCGGACCGTTGGCAAAACTTTTGGAAAGCACACGGACGTGCTTGCCGATACGGACCCCCAGGGAGGCGAGCAGACGGTTTTCCGGCACATCATAGACCGTTCCCGAATCGCCTTTTGAAAGGCTGCTCAGAGACCGAACAGGAAAAGAACGTGTGTTGATGTCTTCGAGGATGGTCTTGTTCTGCATGGTATCCCTCCGCGTGAATTGTTCATGAAAATGATGATATCATCATACCTGTTCAGTATAACGCACCCGCAAAAGGTGTGTCAACGTTGTCCGTAGTTTTTATAAACAACCATACAAACTGGTGATGCAAGTGTTGCCGGCATCAACATCCCCCTTGTCAGTCACGAAGTCTGAAAAGGACGGACTTTTCGAACACGCCGAATTCCTGTGCGACTTCTTTTTCAATCCTGATGGTCTCGGGCAGGGTGTCATACCGGCGTTCAAACCACGGTTTCGCAACCCGTGCGACGATGCGTGCATCCGGATTCTCTTCTTTGATACTCAGGATGATCGCATCAAGCGGCTGTGCCTGCATGGCGAGCAGATAGACGTCGACTTTGGTCCCAAGCGGGGTCTGGCCATCTTGAAGGCGGATGCTGACACTGGTTTCAAGCCCGAGCTTGCGGACGACCCGTTTCGCGTTTTTTACCGCTTTTTTGTCGTTATCGACCGCGATCACGGATGCACCGCTCAAGTGGACCAGCCAGATGGCCGTAAAAGGAATGGAGCCCGCGCCGACAAGACATACGGTATCGGTCGCTTTGATTTTCGCGAGGGCGACTTCGTTTCTCACAATCTTCTCATAGGGTTTTTTATAAATCCGGATGCCAAGCCTGGAGTGACTGAGCACCTTCTCGAGTATCCTTATGAAACCTTTAAGCATGGCGTTCCCTCTCTTTTTTAAAGGATTAATTATAAAGGCCGGATAATATTTGCGATTTATCAAAGGCTGATGTATAATCATAACCGGTTTTTCATTTTTTATAAGTTTTCTTTTTAATCATATTCTATGACATATCCCCCCGCATTGCAAGGGACAAAAGAAGGTGACATCATGATTCGGACCCTGACAACACACTTTGAAAACCTCACCACAAAATCACCGCTTCTGCACAGGCTTTCGGTGCTTTATTACGGACGGCTCGTCAGAAAAGAAATCACGCTCGCCGACATCGGCAGCGAGGACCGCGTACTTTTCATCGGCGGCGGCGCCACACCGCTGAGCGCGCTTCTGATCGCACAGGCAACCGGGGCCGCCGTCACCGCCATCGACAACGATGCCGCCGTTATCGGCCGCGCGGGGAAGTATCTGAAGCGTTTCGGGAAAGCGCCGGTCCGTCTCGAACACGCCGAGGGCGCTGCGCTTGCGCTTGATGGCTATACGGTCATCATCGTCGCTAGACAGGTCGTGCCTTCTGCAGAGGTCCTGCGCCACATCCTGAACAAAAGCGCTCACGGGGTGAGAATCCTCTTCCGCTGCGACAAGGGACACCTGCTTGAGACACATGCTTCCTGCACCCGTTGCACCCACCACTTTTCCCTCACGAAATCAATTCTGCTTTTCACCGCACAATAATAAGACCATGCGAAAGGACAACGATATCATGGCCCAATACCGAAGTTCGAAACTTGTCAACTCCTTCACCGTTCTGGGCATCATCCTCGGCATCAGTGCCATCTACGCGATCGTGAGACATGAACAGTTCATCCTCGGCGCGGTATTCATCCTCACAAGCGCCATCATCGACCGCTATGACGGTCGCATCGCCAGGCACTTCCAACTCGAAAGTGACCTCGGAAAGCGACTTGATTCCTATAATGACTTCATTTCTTTCGCCCTTGCGCCGATGGTGCTGCTGTTCGAGCTCGCCCTCTTTGAATCAAGCGTTCTCGAGCTGTTCGGCATTCTCGTTTTCCTTCTTGCGGCCGTGTTCAGGCTCGCCCGGTTCCACCGGGAGCATACCGGCGATTTCGTCAGGGGTCTGCCGACGACCATCGCCGGTTTGACCACCACTTTCCTACTGATTATCTTCCATCAAGCCTCGCTCACCGGCTTTGGTGCCGATCTTCTTTTTTTCACGGTGCTTCTCTTGATGGGTCTGTTGATGTTTTCCAGACTGCGTGTCAAAAAAATATGAAAAAAACACTTTCGGTCGAAAGTGTTTTTTTATGCATGAACTAATTCACCGACTGGAAGAGAAGAAAGTAGGCCACCATGACGACCGTGTAGGCGACAAAGAGATAATTGGCGTGCTCGAAGGAAAGTTTGAAGCCTCTGAGCGACCGCGTCAGGGCGAAATCCTTGACGATCACAAGTCTGTAGACAAGGAATGCCAGACCGATGGTCACAAAATAGTCAAGAAACGCCGACAGGCTGAGCGGTGAGAGATGTCCGAAATCCACCGGGAAAAACTGCGGATCCTCAACGAGGATGAAATAATTGCCGAGCACGAGCAGCATCATCGCCAGTGTCACAAGGACGATGTCCTGGCGGATGTGCGATATCGGATAGGAAAGATGTTTCGGTCCGAGCAGGATGGGCGCGATCTTGAGAAACAGGACCGCCGTACCGATATTGGCGATGAAGACCACCCAGTAGCGGAACGGATCGGCCTCATGACCGTAGAGGATGACGGACTTCGAGACATAGCCGTTCAAGAAGGGCATCCCGGTGATGGCGAGCATCGCGACCACCATGGTCAATGAAACAAGCGGCATCGTCCGAAACATACCGCGGATCTCGTCCACGTTTTTCGTGAGGTAGACCCTGACGATCATACCCACAATCAAAAACAGCAGCATCTTGAAGATGGCGTGGTTGAGGATGTGGAGGACACCGCCATAAAATATCTGCGCATCGAGACTCGAAAGGCCCATCATGATGATGCCGACCTGTGATACCGTCGAATAGGCGAGCATCTGTTTGAGATCCTTCTGGCTGATCGCGAAGACGATACCGATATAGGCGGTCAAAGCGCCGATGGCGAAGAAAAAGGCGGTGTAGGGAATCTCGGCCCCTTCGAACATGAAGTTCATGCGGATGAAAAGGTAAAGGCCGCCCTTGACGATGAGGCCGCTCAACAGGGCGCTGACGCTCGATTGCGCGGCACCGTGCGCTTTGGGGAGCCACGTGAAAACGGGGAAGAGACCCGATTTGACACTGATGCCCGCCATCATCAGGATATAGGCGAAGACGAGAATGGTCGAATCCTTGTGAAGATGCGCCGTTTCGGTGACGAAGCGGATGTTGATCGAACCGAAGACATTATAGATGAGGACGATGCCGATCAAAAACAGGAGCACCCCGCTCGTGTTGAGCAAAAGATAATAGATGCCGGAACGCATCGCGTCCCCGGTTTTTTTGAAAGCGACCAGGATGGTCACGACGATGGTGGTCAGTTCGACAAACACAAAGGCGTTGAACAGATCGTTCGTCTGAAGCAGTCCCAAAAAAACTCCTTGCAGAAACATCAGAAAAAACAAAAACGTCGCGTAATCCTTCTTGGCCGAGTAGGAATAAAGAAGCACCATCGTCCAGGAGAAAAGGGCGAGGGAGACGAAGATCATGCTGAGATGGTCGTTCACAAGGGAGATGCCGATTCGAGAATCCCAACCCCCCAAAACGATGAACGTCGCATCGAAATCACCGATGAAACGGGTATAATAGATCACCGCGAGGACGATCATCGCCGCTTGCGCGGGAAACGCGAGCAGATTGACCTTGGGTGATTTGAACATATAGATCAGAATCGATGTCAATATGGGGATGAAGATGATGATGACGGGCAGAAAAACCATACTGTTTCCTCCATGCATCTTTTTCCGTGCTTATTCCTATCATACTATAACCGTTACACCGAGACAACAAAAAAACCGCACATCGGCCAACAAAAAGGGACCGACCACCGGGGGAAGGATGGCCGGTCCCTGTACAGGGTGTGTTTCCTATTGGAACGCAGCGGGTCTGTGAAACAAGAACCCCTGCTGTAAGAAACAATCCAAAGTGGCGAGCATCTCTTTTTGCTGTTTGGTCTCGACGCCCTCGATGATGAGTTCCTTCTTGGAAAGACTGGTGATCTTTCGGACCATCTTGATGATCTCCTGGTTTTTCACCATGTGGATGTTGCGGGTGAAAAGCGCATCGATCTTGATGATGTCGAACTGCACGTTTTCAAGCACCGCGAGCGAGGAATAGTCTTTCCCGAAATCATCAAGCGCGATCTGATAGCCGAGTTTCTTGTAGTGGTCGATGCGTTCGACGCAATGATCGAAATTATTGACGAAGGTCCCTTCGCTGATTTCGATGCAGACTTCGTCACTTGCGATGGCGTGCTTTTTGCGTTCCTTTTCAAGGAAACGGACGAAATTGACGTTCAGAACCGATTCCGGCGCGATATTCAGTGATAGTCTGGTGTAGAGGTAGTAGGGGTCCTCTTTCAGGCGGCTGAAGCCGGCTAGAGCCTTTTGGACAAGATAGCGGTCCAACCGGTCGATCAGGTTTGATTTCTGGGCGATGCCGATGAAGGTCTCGGGACCGATATCGCCGAGTTCCGCATCGGTCCAGCGGGCGAGGCCCTCAAGATATTCGATGCCTTTCGTGTTGACATTCATCACGTGCTGAAAGTGTATCTCGATCGCCTCATCTTCGATGGCGGAGCGCAGTTTTGCGGCGATGATGACATTGTTCCTCAGATTTTCGCTCATCTTCGCTTCGTAACGCTTGATTGATGACGCACTTTCTTTTTCGCATTCTTTCATGGCCAAACTCGATAGTGAGACGATACGTTTCAGATTGTCGGTGTCATCGGGGTAGACCGCGTAGCCGATATTCTTTTTCACCTGGATGCTCACCTCGTCTGTCTGATGGGTGGCGTCCATGAACGCTTCGAGTCTGTCTTTCATCTTCCGTATGTTTTTATCCTTCGCACCCTCGTTGAAAGCGAGTGCCACGAACTCATCGCCGGAGAAGCGCGAGACGAGACAGTTCTTTTCGCAAAGGGCCGTGAGTTCTTTCGCAATCGTCTTGAGAAGAAGATCGCCGATGGTGTGGCCGTAATAATTGTTGACCTGTGAGAAAGCCTTCAGATCGATGAAGAACGCGACCGCCTTTTTGAGTGGTCCGGCCTCTTCCAATGCCTCATAAAGACCTTGTTGATTCAAAAGACCGGTGAGGTGGTCATGGTTTCGCTCGTGTTCAAGATGCTTGTCGATATTGATGAGATGCGTAATCTCATGGCCGATGGCCAGGATGCCGCTCACATTGTCCTTCGGATCCCTGATGAGCTCGTAATTCCAGATGATATGGCGTGCCTGATCCTTGCACATGATCATATTCTTATTCTGGCTGCTTCCCTCGGAGAGTACGCGTTCGAACCAGGAATGGTCCTTGTTTCCGAAGCGTTCGTTCATATCGAGGATGTTCTTGCCCTCGGCCTGATCCGCATCAAGGCCGTAAGCCTCAATGGCGGCCTTGGACGCATAGATGATGTTGCCGTGATGATCGAGTTTGAAAATCAGATCTTTCGACTTATCCATCACTTTCTCCCTTTCGATGATCAGTGAATGGTAAAGCGCGTCCTTTTCTTTCATTTTCTCTTTCATATAGGCGGTGTTCGTGATATCGAACGCAAGATAGCCGATGCCGGTCTCCAGAGTGTAATACCCTTTTCTGAACATGTGGATGTGGTTATCCATCTCTGGAAACTTGAAACGGAACTGGACTTCTTTCATATGATTGTGGCCGTGCTTCAATTCCGAACTGTAGACAAGCGCTTCCGCAGTATCCTGGGGATGAACACAATGTCTGTATTCCTCCTCCGAAATCACATACACATACTGTCTTAGACCATAGCGTTCGACAAGACTCTCCGAGCACTCGATCAGCACCTTCTTGCTTTCGGGGATGAAGATGACCTGCATATCGCTATAGGTCGAAAAGGCATTCATTCGTGGTTCGGACTGGGAATACTGGTTCAGTGAATCATAATCCGATTCACTGAGGAAAAACAACACCCCGCCAAACGCAAGGCCGTAGAAGATCAGCCAAAGATGCGCATCAAAATCATTGGTCATCTGGCCTTGATAGACCATGAAAAGGAAAAGACCCAGAAAGACAATACCGATTCCGGCAATCTCACTGAGTGACCTTCGTTGAAAACGTACGATACTCTTCTTCATTTTCCCATCTCCATGTCAAACAAATTTTGGTAAGGGGTTGAGAAGCCACCATTTCATACATTCCCAATAACTTAGAAATTCTTTATTATTAAAGAAGCATGAACTTAACTCAATTATAAATGACTTC
>PWHD01000046.1 GCA_003555335.1 Mollicutes bacterium
GTAATCACCAGCTTCATTCTTACCATCACTCAGATATTCTATCGCCCCTTTGCTTTTTTTGACGACAATGTTCAAGAGATTGCGTCCGTAGTCCAACAACAACCGGAAACCTCTGACATCGTGCTCGGTGCGTTTATCGCGTTGATTGTCGGTTTGGTTCTCTATGTATACATCCCCTACACAAAGGACGGGAAAACAATAGGGAAGATTCTGATGCGCATCCGTGCGATTGACGCTTACGGAAGACCTCCCAGTCTCGCGCAGCACTTTATCCGTGCCATTGCGCTTTATTGGGAGTATGTCTATATCATTCTACTCTTGCTTTTACTGATTGATTTCGAAGTGTTCATGCTAGCCGAAGCGTTTGCCGCAATTTTATATACCGCGATCCTCATCATTTCAGCCGCGATGATCATCGGTGACAGATATTCTCGTGGACTTCACGATATTCTGGCCAAAACATATGTCGTCGATGAAAATTATGACCCGAACCTTGATGAGGAAGGCAATCCGACAACCATCCGCAACTGGGCCTTTAGGGAAACCAAAGACAGAGACGACGACTTTTTGAACATCTATGATGAAAACAATCCCTGGAACAAACGATAAAGAAAAGGGTCGACAGCTTTCTTGGGTTGTCGACCCTCATGCATTATTCAATGCTCTTTTTTATGGCTGAGTCCTTCTTCGTATTCATCGATGATTTTATAGAATCGTTCCAAAGTCTCGCACTGTGTGATCTCTTTTTTGACAACGGTCGCACCCGGTAACCCTTTGATGTACCATGCGGCGTGCGAGCGCATCTCAAGCAGCGCGATGTGTGCATCCTTATGTTCTTTCAAACTTTCGGCATGCTTTCTTATCATATTGATCCGTTCGGTATAGGGAATCTCTTTTTTATAACTCCCCGTATCAAGGTATTCGTTGATTTGGGAAATAAGCCACGGGTTCCCTCTTAACGCTCTTCCGACCATGATGGCGTCCACGCCCGTATAATCAAGCATGGCCTTGGCGTCTTCGGGTGTCTTGACGTCCCCGTTTCCGATTACAGGGATGCTGAGGGCTTGTTTAACCTCTCGGATGATATCCCAGTCCGCATCGCCACGATACATCTGGCTTTTCGTTCTTCCGTGAATGGTGATTAAAGCCACACCGGCCTTTTCAAGGCGCTTGGCAACACTCACAGCGTTTTTCTTGCCGTTGAAACCGGAACGTATTTTGGCACTGACCGGCTTGTTGGATGTAAGCACCATCGCTTTGACGAGGTGTTCCAATTTCTCTTCATCCTCCAGCAATGCCGAACCGGCACCGGTTTTTACGACTTTTGGTACCGGACAACCCGCATTGAGGTCAATGAACATCGCCGGCGTATTCAACGAGGCATATTTGGTCGCCGCGGTCAGATTTTCTTCATCACTACCGAAAAGTTGAAGAGCGACAGGCCCTTCGTTTTCATCCACTTCCATCATTTGAAGTGTTTTTTCATTTCTATGATTGATCGCTTTGTCACTAACCATCTCCGTGTAAATGAGGGCAGGGTCAAAGGCTTTTAATATTTTTCTGAAAGCCATGTTCGTTATGCCTGCCATAGGCGCGACAACGACTTTTCTATCGGCAAAGAGTTTTTCGATCTTCATGCTCTCTCACCATCCCTTTTGGCATATGTATTGTGCCACATTATCCATTTTAAATCAATTGATTTGTGATAAATTGAATATATGCTATAATATGCGCGGTGATAAAAATGAAAGATTATTTAGCAAAAGCATACGCATTTGACGGCAGAGTACGACTCTATGCCGCAAGAACCACCAACCTCGTCCACGAGGCTCAAAAAATTCATGGCCTCTGGCCATCAAGTTCCGCAGCACTCGGAAGGTTGCTGACGGGTGGAGTCATCATGGGCGCGATGTACAAAGAAAACCAGGAGCTGACTATACGCATCGAGTCCGACGGACCGATCGAAGGCATGGTGGTGACCACCAATGCGAACGGCGGTGTACGCGGGTATGTCGGCAATCCAAAGCTCTTTTTCCAGTACAACAGTGGCGATATCAACGTCTCACAGGCGATAGGAAACGGAAAAATGCATGTGACCAAGGATTTGAAGGTCCGTGACATTTTCACATCCACCGCGGCGCTTCAGACCGGAGAAATAGCGGAAGACATGGCTTATTATTTTACGGCAAGCGAGCAAATTCCATCCGCAGTCTCGCTCGGTGTCAAAGTGGATACGGATAACACCGTTCTGCATGCCGGTGGCTTCATCCTCCAAAGAATGCCCGGGTGCCCCGATGAGACGATCAGTCTGATTGAAGAACGGCTCAATGATATCAAGCCCTCAACGAAGATGCTTGAGGAAGGCTACACACCTGAGGACATGATACAGGAAATCACGCATGGCGACCATAAAATCCTGCATACCATGGACCTTGCTTACAGCTGTGATTGCAATCGTGAAAAATTTGAGCGCGGGCTGATATCACTCGGAGCCGAACAGCTTGAACAAATCAAAAAAGAAGACGGCCAGATTGAAACCGTGTGCCATTTCTGCCAAAGCAAATACACTTTTGACGAAGACCAGATCAATACGTTGATCGAAGAAACAAAAAACAACTCATAAACACGTTTGGGCGCCTGATGGACAGGCGCCTTTTTAATGGCTTTATCAAGACGTAGTAATGTTTATCTTCGGATAAAGCATAACGCTTCATTGTATGATTTACAGGTGAAACTGCAAGGGGCATACCACCCGGTTAATTGAGGGGTGTGGTATGCCCCTTCGAATCCTGCTTTTTGGAAAGCTGACATGACTCATAGAAAAACCTGCATTCCATGTGTGAATGCAGGTTTCTTACTAAAGAGCTTTCAGATAGCGGTCGATTTCCCATTTGGTCACCGATTTCCGGTAGTCGTTCCATTCTTTTTCTTTCGCCTTGATGAATTTATTGAAAACATGTTCACCGAGTGTCTCTTTCATCAAGTCGCAATTTTTGAGTTCCTTCAATGCGTCCTTGAGGTTTTCGGGAAGGTTCTCAACACCAAGTGCTTCACGTTGTGCACGCTTCAGCTTATACAGGTTCTCTGCGATTGGTTTTACGTGAATACGTTTGTTTTCGATGCCGTCAAGACCTGCCGCAAGCACGACACTCATCGCAAGGTATGGATTCGCTGCGGGATCTGTCGATCGTATTTCAGTCCGTGTGGCGTTTTCTCTGGCGGAGGGGATTCGGATCATGGCGGTCCGGTTCGCATCGCTCCAGGCAACGTAGATGGGAGCCTCATAGCCGGGAACCAGTCGTTTATAGGAGTTTACAATCGGATTGGTCACTGCGGTGAAATGGCGCGCATGATGCAAAAGCCCCGATAGGAAGTACTGGCATGTATCCGATAGCTTGAACGGTTTCTCCGGATCATAGAATGTATTTCGCCCGCTTGCGTCACTCAAAGAACAATTTGTGTGCATTCCCGAGCCATTGACGGATTCAATCGGTTTGGGCATGAATGTCGCGTGCAGTCCATGGCGCTTGGCGACATTGCGTACCACAAGCTTGAATGTCTGAAGTTGATCACAGGCTTCAAGCGCATCGTTGAACTCGAAATTGATCTCGTGCTGTGAAGGGGCGACTTCGTGATGCGAGGCTTCCATTGAGAAGTTCAACTTCTGAAGTTCAAGAACGATGTCCCTGCGGCATTCCTCCGCGCCGTCAACGGGTGCGAGGTCGAAGTATCCGCCATAGTCGTTGAAGTCGCGTGTGATTTCATCGCTGCCATTTCGTTTGAATAAGAAGAACTCCGGCTCGACGCCAATCTGGAATTTCTCGAATCCGAGCGCCTTCATTTTTTTAAGATTGCGTTTTAAAACGAATCTTGGATCCCCTTCGAACGGGGTGCCATCCGGTTTATAGACATCGCATATCAATCTTGCCACGTTGCCGTAGATGCTGTTTTCCCATGTCAGGACCATCCATGTCGAAATGTCTGGTCGCAAGTACATGTCGGCTTCTTCGATTCGTGCGAAACCGTCAATAGAGGATCCATCGAACATGACTTTGTTTTCAAGACTCGCATCTAGACCCGTGATTGGAATTTCCACGTTTTTGATGGTGCCGTGTATGTCCGTGAAACATAATCGTACATATTTTACATTGTGTTTCTCTGCGTCGTCTTTGATTTTCTCTTTTGTCCACATAGTATCCATCCCTTACATACATTTTTCATTAATTATACTGAAAAATTTTCATCCATGCAAGGGTCAGTGTGCAACCTGTTTGCCGACCCAATCTCTTTTAAGCCAGCGCGTGAACACGAGGATACCCCTCATGCATTCGTCCGACGCAAGTCCGATCATGATGCCGATCAAACCGAGCTCAAGCCTCAGGCCAAGCACATAAGAGAGCCCCACCGTCAAACCGAGCATGCTGATGATCGCGATGACAACCGGGAAAATGACATCCCCGCTTGCGCGCAATGAAAAAATTACGACAAGATTTGTCAGTCTTCCGACTTCCAGGGCAATCACAATCAGCATGGCGTTTCTCCCCATACTAATGATTTCAGGGTTGTCTGTAAAGATGCCCAAGATGGTTTCTGCATTCAAATACATGAGGACTGATACACCAAGAACGACAACAATCGCTTTTTTGAGCGTCGTGATAGTCCGCGAAAACGCCTGGTCATAGTTGAACGCACCGACATTCCAACCCACAATCACCATGTTGCCTTGTGCAAGCGCAAGGGAGAATACAAGCACCGGAAGCGTCATGTTGTGGATATAGACATGCGTTGTCACCGCAAACGTTCCAATCGTGTTGAGGAACGAAAGAATGACCACTTGTGTGAACTGATAGACAAAATGTTCGAGTGCGGATGGGACTCCGATCTTGATGATCTTGAAAAAGTGGTTTTTAAGGGGGGCGAATTTCAAGAAGAAAGGATGAATGCCCAGCTTGACGTAAAGGAAGATGAGGACCAACACCATGGCGGTGCCTTTTGAGATGAACGAGGCGATGGCCGCGCCTTGAACACCGAGCTCAGGCGCGATGCCGACGCCGAATATGAGAAAGAAATTCAAGATGACGTTCAGTATGTTGACACCCCCGACAATCATCATGACCAGTTTTGTCTTTCCGAAGCTCTTGAAACCGGCGCTCGACGCTTGGGTCATCGCAATGAACAAAAGTCCTATGACAGTGATTCTGAAATAGGTGATTGAATCGGTGTATATCGAATCATCGACACGAATCAGGGCGTAAAGTCCTGTTGCGGCGATTTGAAGGATGATCACAAGCACCAGTGCGACAAGCACATTGGTAAACAATCCGCTTTTAATGGCGCTTTTTGCGTCTTTTTCCTTATTTGCCCCCAGATATTGGGCAACGACCACACCAACACCAATCGCCACGACATTGAGAAGCACAGTAAAAAGGTTGGTAATACGTTGTGCATTACCAACGGCGGCGACGGAAAGATCCGAATATTGTGAAAGCATCAGCGTATCGGCGATGCCAAGCATCATGAAAAACAATAACTCCACATAAATCGGCCATGATAGTTTGAAGAGGTTTTTTTGCATGCGGTCATTTCCCTTTCTCTTAAAAAGCAAATACCATTATAACAAAAAACCACCACGAATGTGATGGTTTTTATGAAACGATGTCATGTGTAAAGCGGAAACTTTTTGGTGAGTTCGCCCACTTGCATCCGGATCTGGTCCAGTACGAAGTCATTACCGGGGTTCATCAGCGCATCAAAGATGAGTTTCGCCACGTTACGCATGGCCTCCGCATCAAACCCGCGGGTTGTGAGCGCCGGGGTGCCCAGACGAATGCCGCTGGTGATGAACGGTTTTTCCGAATCGTTGGGAACGGTATTTTTATTGCATGTGATATGGACGTTCTCAAGAAGATTTTCCGCATCTTTCCCGGTCAGTCCGGTGAGTGTTTTCACCTCGACCAGCATAAGATGGTTGTCCGTGCCTCCGCTGATCACATTGAAACCGAGTCGTTTGAGCTCATCCGCCAAAGCTTTCGCGTTGGCGATGACTTTGGACTGATACACTTTGAAATCCGGAGTCAGCGCTTCTTTGAACGCAGCCGCTTTAGCGGCGATGATATGCATCAGCGGACCGCCTTGGATTCCTGGGAATACCGTCCGATTGACGCGCTTGTATATTTCTTTGTCATTGGTAAGGATGATGCCACCGCGGGGGCCTCTTAAAGTCTTATGGGTTGTTGATGTGACAATGTCGGCAACTTCACAAGGGTTGTTGTGAAGGCCTGCAGCAATCAGTCCGGCGATATGGGCCATATCCACCATCAGATACGCTCCGACTTCATCCGCGATTTCACGAAACTTTTTGAAGTCGATCTCGCGTGAATAGGCGCTGGCTCCGGCGATAATCAAGGCTGGCTTGATTTCATGTGCTTTGCTTCGCACGCCCTCATAGTCGATCCGTTCATCCTTTTCACTTACGCCATAGCTGTGAAACTCGTAATCGATGCCACTGAAATTCAGGGGATGACCGTGGGTCAGATGACCGCCGTGATCAAGACTCATCCCGAGAACTCTGTCCTTGTTCTTGATAAGCGCACGCAAAGCCGCCATATTGGCCGTGGAGCCAGAATGCGCCTGCACGTTCGCGTATTTCACTTTGAAAAGCTCCTTGGCGCGTTCACGCGCCAGGTTTTCAACCGTATCAACGTGCTCACAACCGCCGTAATAGCGTTTTTTCGGATAGCCTTCCGCATACTTGTTCGTCAAAATGGATCCATCCGCCTCAAGCACCGCCTCGCTGACGAAATTTTCGCTCGCGATCAGCTCAAGATGCGCTTCTTGGCGACGCTTTTCCTTATCAAGCGCCTCATACAGTTGGGGATCCTGATTCTTTATTGCATTCATACATATCCTCCTAGTGTGAAGATGGTTTGAAAAATTTGCGTGTGACATATACAGTGAGAACATTCACAATCAACAAGGCAAACAGAATGATGGTACCGCTCACGAGCCAGAAATTTATCGGAAGGATTCGAATGAGGACATCGCCGCTCGTGAGAATCCAGTCGTCATTGTCAAAGAAGATTTGGTGGAAAATCGTGAATGCGGCCTGGAAGTTGATCAAAAACCACCCTCCGACGAACATCACGAAAAATAAAGGAAGAAAATAGACATCCTTGAACGTCTCGTAAAGCATATGACGCGATTTAAAATAGAAAAACAGGCTGATCGAAAGCACGCCCAATAAGGATATCGCTCCGGCAATGCGTACGTTCGTATAGACATCACGTACATCCCGCATGTGTCTTATTTCGATGTCTCGCATGACCGGTTCTTCATCATCGGGATACGCACCGAACTCAAGGTTGTCGTGCCTGTAGTTCAAGTAGTCGATCAACTGATCACTGACATAGGTATGGTCAAACGTGAACTCAGTCGAGTCAGGACGCCATCCTGTGCCATCGTGTGATTCATAAAGGCCTTCAGAGAAATTCAAATAAGGCTTTGTGGTCAAAAGCGAGGCGAACAGAGCCACGAAGAAGACCGGATACATGATCCAGACCAGGTATTTTAAAAGTTTCATAGTTATCACCCGCTACATATTCTACCACAATGGCAATCAATTTGATGCGAAGAAACAAAAGTGAGCCGACTTTGACTCACTTTTGAATCAATCATTTTTCCGCTTCGAGGACTTCAAAGCATTCTACCGTATTTTGAAGCAACGAAGCGATGGTCATCGGTCCGACACCACCTGGAACAGGGGTGATGAACGACGCTCTTTCTTTTGCGCCTTCGAAATCGACATCGCCTACAAGCTTCTCATCAACACGGTTCACACCGACATCGATGACGACCGCGCCTTCTTTGATCATGTCGCCCGTTATCATCTTGGGTCGACCGGCCGCGGCGATAAGGACATCGGCTTCCAGACATTCCTTTTTCAAATCCTTGGTTCTCGAATGGGCGATGGTGACCGTCGCATGTTCTCTTAGCAACAGTTGAGCGACCGGTTTGCCGACAATATTGCTGCGGCCCACAACGAGCGCTTTTTTGCCTTTCAGGTCGACATTGATGCTTTCAAGCATTGTCATGATGCCCTTGGGCGTCGCCGAGATTACGCCGGGTGTTCCGAGTTGCAAGGCGGCGATGTTCAGCGGGTGAAAACCGTCGACATCCTTCTTTTGGGCAATGGTGTCGATGACTTTGGTGGAATCGATATGGTCCGGAAGGGGCAGCTGCACAAGAATGCCGTGCACATCCTTATCGGCGTTCAGTGTGTTGACCATGTCGATCAGTTCGTCTTCGGTGATGCTTGGATCCGGCGTATACTTCGTGCTTCTTATGCCTGCACGTTCACACGCTCTTTCTTTTGCACGCACATAGCTTTGACTGGCTGGGTCTTCGCCCACTAGAATAACGACTAAATGAGGCGATTTCCCATACTTTTCCTTAAGAGTTGAAACCCGGTCTTTGACTTGGGCTCGGATGTCTTTGGAAAGTTGTTTTCCGTCAATGATTGTTGCCATCAATTATCATCCTCCGTTAAATAGGTATCAAGAATTTCTCCATAGAACACAATGTGTGTGTCATGGTTTTTATAGTGTTTTTCCTTGATGTCGTCGGGTATGAGTGCGGGCTCCTGGGTCTGCGTATAGATGATGTTGCACTCGTATTGAAGCTCGCAATCCGATATTACCGGAGAAGAGACTGTTCTGGATTCCTTCACAGTCAATTTGGCTTCTTTGAACTTGTCAATGTCTCTTCCCGATTTCGACCCGGCGATTTTGAGCGCTTCTTGCATGGTTCCTTCTTTGGGAACATTGATTGTAAAATCGTCGGCGTTCAAAAGCATATCGTAAGTATGTCGTGAATATCTTACATATGCGATAAAAACGGGTTTGCTCCAGACCACGCCGATATGGCCCCAGGCGATGGTCATCGTATTGGTTCTGCCCTTGTGGTCCCTGACGGTGATGAAAACGCCTTTAGGGAGCTGCTTTAAAAGTTTTTCTCCGTTTTGATGGTATGTTTTCAGCATCGTTTCACTCCTAGTCCAGATAGAGTTCGCTGTATTTCTCTTTGAGATACTTGATGTAGTAATCGGGGTTGAACGGTTCACCGGTGACTTTCTCAATGATTTCTTCGGGTTTCAAGGACGCCCCAAAACAATGGATTTTCTCTTTGAGCCATTGGTTGATCGCATCAATTCGATCCTCTTCGATCAATGCCTCGAAATCGAGCTCCTCTTTGATGGTGTAATAAATCTGGGCCGCATAGGCGCTTCCCAAGGCATAGGTCGGAAAATATCCGAAGGCGCCTCCGCTCCAGTGTACGTCCTGCAAAATGCCGTTGGAGGGTTTGTCGACCTCGATATTGAGATATTCTTTCATCTTGTCATTCCACATGCCCGGTAAATCATCGACGGTGAGACCGTCATTGAAGATCGCCCGTTCGATCTCATAGCGTATGAGAATATGTAGCGGATAGGTGAGTTCGTCAGCCTCAACGCGGATGAAGGATTCCTCCACACGGTTGATCCCGCGGTAGAAATCTTCGAGGTTGACGTCTTTCAGCTGATCGGGGAACATGCTTTTGAGCTTGGTGAAATGCACACTCCAAAATTCTTTACTGCGTCCGACGACGTTTTCATAGAACCTGGATTGGGATTCGTGAATTCCCATGGATGCGCCATTTCCCAGATTCGTCATATCAAACACTTCGTCGATCTGCTGCTCATAAAGAGCATGACCGAGTTCGTGAATGGCCGCGAAGATGGAAGAAAATACAAAATCCTCCATATACCTCACGGTGAGTCTTACATCTCTTGAGTGCGTGTTCCATGTAAAGGGATGGACACTTTCTTTTAACACGCCACGGTCCAAATTGTAGTTGAACACATCAA
>PWHD01000024.1 GCA_003555335.1 Mollicutes bacterium
CGACGCCATCGAGCGTCTCAGGGAATCGAGTGGGCGCACCATGCTCAGAAACCCTCTGAGTTTCGCCCTTCCCCACGCCGATTCCATCATCGACCTGCCGGTCCGAGGCAGCGAGTTCAACATCATCGACCGGAGTGTCCCTTTCTATCAACTCGCCTTGTCGGGGCTCATCGATTACGCGGGACAATCCTTCAACATCTACGACAACCGTTCGATGGACTGGCACAAACTCAAAGCCATCGAAACCGGCTCACACCTCAACTTCACCTGGACCTACCGCGACACCTACGACTTGATGCACACGGAATACAACTATCTCTATTCGACCCAGTATGAAAACTGGTTCGACATCGCCGTGACGATGTATCATGAACTGGACGCGCTATCGATCCATGGCGCCAGGCTTACCCATCACGAACACATCGCACGCGACATCGTCGAAGTCGCTTATGATAACGGGACTACCATACTGATCAACTACCGTGGCAGCGCCTTTGACCACGAAGGCCACACCATCCCTTCCATGGGCTATCTTGTGACGAAGGGGGACGAATAAAATGGAAAAGACACTTGATAACGTCAAGTCCCTCTACATGAGAATTCGTCAATGGTTCAAAAACATGCCTTATGAGACCCAAAAGAAGATATGGGGAACCATCTTTGTGCTTCCTTGGGTCGTCGGATTCCTGATTTTCTTTGCCTATCCGTTCGTCCTCACAGTTTATTACAGTTTCCATGAAATCGAACTCCGCGGTGAGATTCTCACGACCTTTGTCGGTTTTGACAACTACATCAACGCCTTCACTTCACTGGTGTTGGATGGGCAGACCTTCACCCAGGTCCTCGCCGAATCCACCCAGAATCTGCTCATCAACCTCCCCGTCGTCCTTATTTTCTCCCTTTTTATCGCGGTGCTTCTCAATACCGCATTCAAGGCGCGCGGCTGGGTAAGAGCCATATTCTTCATCCCGGTCATCTTCAACGCCGCGGCCATCGATATCGCGATGAGCGGCCAGTTCGCCGGGTATATGGACGCACAAGCTCAGGCGGGTGGCTTTCTTGAAGCCTTGCAGTTCCAGGATTTCCTGCTTGAGATGGGGCTTGGCCGCGATCTGATCGCCTTCCTCATCCTTTCGGTGGAACGCATCTTCGTCATCGTGAACATTTCCGGTGTGCAGATCCTCATTTTCCTCGCCGCCTTGCAGTCCATTCCAAGACATCTTTACGAAGCGGCCGAAATCGAGGGCGTCACCAAATACGAAGCCTTCTGGAAAATCACCTTCCCGATGGTAAGCCCGATGTTCCTCATGGTCATCGTCTATACGGTGGTCGATACGTTTGTCGGTTCACCGGTCTCACGCTTCATCACATCCATCAGCGACCGCTATGCCTATGGCATGAGTTCGGCGCTTTCGATGATTTTCTTCCTGCTCAACTTCATCATACTCCTCTTGATCTACCTGATGATCAGAAAGGCGGTGTTCAGTTATGATGACTGATAAGACAGAGACAGTCCAAAATAAAAAAGCAATCATCAAAGCGAGACTGGATTCCGCCAAGGAATGGTCAAAGGATCCCCACAACCGACGCATGGCCGCCCAGGAAGGCCAGCACGTCTTTCTCAAGGTGTTGCGTTTCGTCATCCTATTCGGGCTCTCCTTCGTGATTATCTATCCGATCCTTCAGCAGATTTCCGTCGCCTTCAGGGCGCCGACCGACATCAACAACGTCTCGGTGGTCTGGATTCCCGAGACCTTCTCGCTTGAAAACTTCAGGATCGCCTTTCAGGCGCTCGATTATTGGAACGCCCTTAGAAACACACTGTTCATCAGTGTCGTGGCCATGGTCCTGCAGGTCGTTTCGACCTCGATTGTGGGCTATGCCTTCGCACGGTTCACCTTCCCGCTCAAAAACCTTTTGTTCGCCCTTGTGCTTCTGACCATCATCGTGCCGCCGGCAACGCTTGCCTTCCCGCAGTTTCTCTATTTCCGCCAACTCGGCATGCTCGGGAACCCGAGCTCGATCTTCCTGATGAGCGCACTCGGGATGGGCATCAAGTCCGGTATCTTCATCTTCCTGTTCAGACAATTTTTCAAAAGCATTCCCTACGAACTGGAAGAAGCGGCTCAGGTGGATGGTGCGGGCGCCTTCAGAATATTCTACCAGGTCATCATGCCGAATGCCAAAGGCGCAATCATCACCGTGGCCCTCTTCGCCTTCGTATGGCAGTGGAATGATTCGTACTTCTCAGGACTGTTCATCAGTGGCACGAACGTCGATTTCCCGATCCTCGCGCACCGTCTGACCACCTTGGTCCACGGACTTCAGGGCACCCTCACAAGCCTCGGGATCTGGTCCCTTATCGGACAGAACGTGACGGAGAACCCACTCTTCGTTTCCCTCATCCTGAACACCGCCGGGATCCTGGTCATGGCCCCCCTTCTGATCATGTACCTGTTTGTACAGCGTCTCTTCGTCGAAGGGATCGAACGTACCGGAATCACCGGTCAGTGATGCAACAAAAAACCAAATTTTGCTTTTTCACAATGTTAACTTGACTAGACAAATGAAAACGCTTATAATAATGTCGTGTATAGACACCATCCACTTTTATAATGAGGAGATAATACTATGAAAAAGATATTCAGCTTAATCCTTATGGTCTCTCTGGTCTTCACTCTCGCTGCCTGTGGCGGCGACACCGACCCTTCAGACGATAACGGAAGCAACGGAAGCAACGGCAACAACGGCGACAATGGGGACAATGGCAACGGCGACAACGACGTTGAACAGACCTATGACCTGCAAGGTCAGGAGTTCATCATTTTCGTTGACTCACCGAACACCACCGACCCTCGTGACGATCGTTACAACGGTTTGAACCAATCCGCGAAAGCGGCCCTGATCGAAGAAGTAGAAGCGCGTTACAACATTCAAGTTGTCTACCGTGCCTATCCTTCAAACGCAACCTGGGGCGGCGCGAGAAACCGCTGGATCGTCAACAATGTCGTGAGTGGCTCACCACAAGGACATATCTACGAGATGCCATCCACCTCCATCCCCGAACTTGCGGATGCGGGCGCGATTCTCGATTTGTCTGAGTACATGGACATCTACGGAAGCCCGGACTTCCCTGAAACGAAAAAAGAGTTCGGACGTTTCCTTGATGGATTTTATACCTATGACGACTATGTCCCGATGAATGAAAACGGCATTTTCTACAACATGGAACTGCTTGCGGATCTCGGGTTTGAAAATGACCTCCCTACCCAGATGTGGCTCGATGGCGAATGGGACTGGACCGCATTTGAAACCCTCGCCAAAGATATTGACGCAGCCATCGCCGACCGTGACGACCATTATGTCATCGGCGGACGTACTTACAACTGGGCGTACGGCATGGTTCACGCCAACGGCGGTCACCTCATCAACGACCAGCTCGAAATCGGCCTGCTTGAAAGCCCGGCCTTCAACACCATCCAGTTCATCGCCGACCTCTATGAAGACGTCGCATGGCGTAGCGAAAGCTCACTTTCCAACACCGTCGAACAGGAGTTTGTCGAAGGACGCATCGTCTTCCATAACGGCTCATACTGGCATACGTTCAATGAATCCCGCTTCGGAAACCGTTCCTGGGGCGATATCGGCTTTGTGCCGTATCCGACCGGTGACAACACCGAAGAAGACCTGAGCAACTACGGAAACATGCTGACGTTTGGTCCGCGTACCTATCTTGTAAGCCGCGGGTATGAAAAAGAGAACATTCCCGCTGGTTACGAAGACTTCTTCATCCATGACGAACTGATCTTCCAAATTTGGAGCGAGATGCAATATTTCGGCAATATCGACGAGACCTATCTCGACTTCCAGTTCGAACTGTATCAGTACTATGCGAATGACGCATCCGTCGACGCCCACGTATCGGTGCTTCAAAAAATCAACAACGACCTTTTCTATGCGCTTGGCACCGATGTGCATGGCCATGTCGAAGGCAGTGTGATGATCCAGCTTGAAGGCGCCATCAAAGACAACGAAGTGCGCTCTACCCTGGAAGCCATCCACCCCATACTGGAATCGCTGATCGAAGACCGCTTTTCAGAGTAATACAAAGCCAACCTTCGGGTTGGCTTTCTCATTATCTATAAGAAGGTGACACGCATGCTTTCTCTCAGTGAAAAGGAATCCCTCATCGAATCATGGAACCGCGAATGTCCGAACTATCCGCTTTTTAAAGCGCTTTATGAACACGCGTGTGAAACATCCCCTTATATTTACGAGAGAGCGAGCCACGCCTTGCGTAAAAAAGGTGAGCTCATCGGCTGCATTGTCGCCAAACTCGACAAGAAAGACCCATATAAGGCGACCAAGGGACAAATCGCGTTCATGTATGTCTTTCCTAAGCACCGTAAAAAAGGCTACGGAAAAACGCTATTGGACCACGCCCTTAATGCCTTTAGGGACTTAGGCATCACACGCATCGATATCGGAACCGACATGCATCCGCTGTTTCCCGGGGTGCCTGAAGGGATGGATCAAGGGTATTTTGAACGCCGGGGATTCATTAACACCGGAAAAGCGTTCAATCTGATTACGAAAAAACCCCTCGGAAGACAATCCGTCGAACCGTATCGCTTCCATCTTCCCTCGAAAAACGAACTGCCCGCGCTCTATGCCTTCATCCGTCGGCATTTCTCGCCCCGTTGGGCGCGTGAATGCCAGGAACTGATCGAATCCGACCACAAGGGAAAGAACTACCTGACCCTCATGGACGGCAAGGACATCATCGCCTTCACACGCATCAACATTGAAGGTGACCCCCTCATGCACAACATCAACTATCAGACACGCTATGAGACCATCGGTGGTATCGGTCCGCTAGGCACCGCACCGGCGTATCGCCACCGAGGACTCGCCCGCGCCCTCATCAAAGAAGGCGTTGCCATACTCTTCGAACGCGGCGCGAGCGATGTGCTGGTCGATTGGACCGGCCTGACGCGATTTTATGAAAAAATCGGCTTCACTGTGTGTCATACGTTCACCACTCTGCACATGGAAACCTAAACTTTTCAAAGGATGTACCTTTTATGCTGAATAAATCAATGATTTTCACCCTGTTTATCATGGCATTTATAAGCTTCACCGGCCTTTCGGTGAACGCTTCGGACGCTTTGTCATTCACCCATGACGACACCGTCATCCCCGTCGAGCACATCAATCCGGTATCGCATTCCTCGGGTGGCCCCGAGTTTGACGATACCTCGGGTAAAGTGACTTTGTTCACGCCCGAATGGTTCTATGTGAACGCTGAAATGGAGGATGCGGACCTGCTTGTCATCGACGCACATTTCATTATCACCGACATTGCACGAGACAAGGCCCCGATCGCGCTGGATGGCATGGTGCTAGCTATTCCCGATTCACACGGCGCAAGCGGCACATTCACCATCGGTGATACGCTCACCCCAAGTGATCCGACCCGTATCCGTTTTATCGACCGCGCCCTTGAAGGCGACAATGGGGTCCGTGTTCCGATCACGGGAGCCAATCGTCCGCGCGGCACACGTGACATGATCTATTTCGATGCTTCTTACGGACTCAAGACCGGTGCGGGACGTCTAGGGACAGAGATGACCGTCCGCATCGATACGGACGGCCGCTATGTTGTCGAGGCTTTCAGACCCCTTGTTACGGGGGATGATGAAGGCAGTGAAATCCCTTATGACGGTTTCGTCCTCTCAGCGGCCGGAACGCCGTATCAGTTCATGCTGAATGAAGATTATGCTTTTGGAAAAGGTGATATCGTGGATTACATCGATACGACAATACTGGAGTCACAAACACATACCCATCCAATTTCGGACACCGACCCCACGCCCGAATCCAACCCTGGAGGCGATGGCGGGCGCGCCCTGCGTGGCGCAGACCAAATGATTGTCTACACGGACCAATGGTCCATGCAAACCGCCACTGGACACACCGGTACCAACGAATACGGACACGAGGTTGCAATCAACGCCCATGGTGAAGTCATCGCCATGGATACCAACGTCGTCATTCCCGAGAATGGATACGTTCTTTCAGGCCATGGCGTCGCTGCAGCATTCCTGAGGGATCACGTTCGTTTTGGCTCGATCATCGACATCGACGGGTCAACCATTCACGTTCACAATGAATCGACTCGTCTCGCCATTTCTTCGGCGGAAAACGACATCGATGCCATGCGCACACGTTATGAGATGCGGATGGATGGGCTTTATGACGTCGACAGAGCCCAAGCCAAGACGATGATGGACCAAGCGGACGAAAGTTTTGCACTCATGCAACAATGGCTTGAGGCGATGGACCTTGAAAACGAACCGGAAGAAGCCATGCGTCTTGCGACACGTATATCGCAACGTTACGGTCAGCTTGATCGTGAGCTTGTCTCCCTGAGATATGCGCTCATGGTGTCTTATGAAATTGAAGGACGCGGCCTTTGGCATCGTCCCAACGAAAGCAACCTTACCCAGATAAAAGAAAACATGGATCTTTGGGCCGACCTCGGCTTCAACATCCTTTATGTCGAAACCCTTTGGACCGGGTATGCCAACCATCCGAGCGAATACCTCGAGATGCATCCCGACATCAAAGGGAATACCTACGGCGAATACAGCTCGGATTATCTCAAAGCGTTCATTACAGAAGCGCACAAAAGAGGCATTGAAGTCCATGCCTGGAATGAGATTTTCTTTTCGGGGTCCACAGCCCGCCCACTTTCGAACCTGCTCAGGGACAACCCCGAATGGCGTATGCTCAACCACGATGGCACAGACGTGCAAAACAGCACGAAATTCTCCGATCCCGCCAACCTTGAACTGCGTCAATATCTGGTTGATTATCACACCGAACTCTTCAGCAACTACGATCTGGACGGCATGCAGTTCGACTATATCCGCTATCCGTCATTAAACGCTGAGAATCATCCGGGCGTGAGAAGTGATTCAGGCTATACGGAAGCGGCTATGAGCCGATTCAAAGAGGAATACGGCATCACCGGCGATGTGAAAACGCTCGTGGATTCCGATTCTGACATCCTCGAGAAATTCAGCGAATTCCGTCGCCAACAAGTCACAGACAGCCTCATCGCCATTCGCGATGCCGTGCTTGAAGCACGGGCCGGCACGGAAATCTCGATGGCCATCGCCCCAAGACCAAACGAAGCGCGAACCCGTTACCTCCAACCGTGGCCCGAGTGGATTGAAGCCGGTCTCATCGACCACATAGCCCCCATGATTTATCATGGCGACGCCTCTGTTGTGGGTGATAGAGCGATGGTTGTCGAAAACATCTCAGACGGTCTTTCCCTTCAATACACCGGGATTGCGCCCGTATATTTCGGTTATACGGTCCTTGACAATCAGCTTCAGATTGAGGAAGTATATGAACGTGGAGCCTTTGGCAACGCCATTTTCGCCGCGCATAACGTCAATGGATACACCGAGTTTGAAGACGCGCTTAGAATCAGCACCTACCGGCGATCCGCAATCACACCGCACGGGAACCTCTCAGACATCATGAACGTTTTTGTTGAGGGACAGCATCGCAGACTCGATGCACTTTATATCCCTGCCGATGCCGTGAACGATGAAACCGCCTTGCGCGATGCCTTGGACGGCTTAAATGAGATGCCTCTCACAAACGCCATGGAGATCATGGATGCGTATGAACAGTTTGACGTGCTAAGAGCCTACGCGACGGTATATTTGGATGGGGCGGCCGCTGAGCGTCTAAGCGAAGATGCTTCACGAATGATGCGACTCCTCGATGTCCGCATCACCCGTGATCTTGTCCATCGCAATCTATGGAATCCGGGTGAAGACCCCGAACGTCCCGATCCGATGGGATTCGACTATGGGTCCGATGAAGACGAAGGATCAAACGATGTTTCAGATAATGACGGTCAGGACACCGACGAGGGTATTGATTCCTCAACGTTAGAAACCATCATGATGGTCAGTGGCGTGTTTATCCTCATCGCCTTAGGCGGCATTGTGGCATTCATCGGAATCAAACGCATATGAACCCCAAGGAGCTGACCTTATGAATATCCACATACACCCTACACATGAAGCGCTTAGCCGCCATGCGGCCAAGCTCATCATCGATATACTCACCCAGAATCCTTCGGCCGTTCTCGGTCTTGCGACAGGCGGGACACCGAAGCGCACTTATGAACTTCTGGTTGAGGACCACCGGAAAAACGGGACCAGCTATCAATCCGTCACCGCCTACAATCTGGATGAATATCTGGGGATTCCCGCCGAGCACGAGACTTCCTATAAGACATACATGAAACGCACCCTTTTCGACCATATCGACATTGAGCCGTCGCAGTGTTTTATCCCGGACGGCATGACGGATGATGCGGACCGCGAATGCCTCGATTACGAAGACATCATTGACACCAACCCCGCGGATATCCAAATTCTCGGCATTGGGCGCAACGGTCACATCGGGTTCAACGAACCGGCCACGTCCTTCGATTCCCTCACGCACCGCATCATGCTCGATGAGAAGACCCGACACGATAACGCCCGGTACTTTAGTACGCTATCCGATGTTCCCAAAGAAGCGATTACCATGGGCATCAAGAGCATCATGAAAGCCAAACACATCCTTCTGATCGCTTCAGGCAAAGCAAAAGCGGCTGCCATCAAGGCCATGCTTGAAGGCCCTGTGACACCCGCGTGTCCCGCGAGCGCACTCAGAAACCACGATCACGTGACTGTGCTTCTTGACGAAGAAGCCGCAAACCATATCAAGGAGGCAACATAATGAAAAAACTTTTACTGACCACCGGGCTTTTCCTTTCCATCGCCCTTGTGGGGTGTACAGAGGAAAGTGACCCCGTCGATCCCGACAAAGTCGCTTTGGAAGAAGCGATCAACACCATCTCCATTCCTGAAGCCGTCATTGACGGCGATACCATCGACCTTCCGGATGCCATCGAAGGCGTCACCATCGAATGGTCGTCCGACAAACAGGGCATCATTCCTCCATCCGGCGAAGTGAGCCTTCCCGGCATGGATCCGCACGATGTGGTATTGACCGCCACATTCAAAAGCGGTGAACACAGCGAGACAAGAACTTACCAGGTAACCGTTCAGCCGAGCGAAGCCTCTTTGATTGACGCTGTGAAACAAGAACTGTCCCTGCCGAACCGCACGATTTTTGAAAAAGACTATGGTTTCCCGA
>PWHD01000061.1 GCA_003555335.1 Mollicutes bacterium
AGATCATCGATCAACGCAAGAAGGGGCTGCGCACGGGCGTGATAATTTTCACTAAGTTCATGATGAGCGATGTAGTGGCCGAACAATAGCTGCGAATACACCGTTTCCATATCGGCAAGCGTGCTGAAATCCTCGGGACCGATGGCGTCATCCAACATGGCATCAAGCTTGAGCAAAAACTCGATCTGTGCCTGCGATTCATCGTCGACCTCGATGTCTTCGGCTTCGATACGCTCATGGATAAAGTGAATGAGCGCATCAAAAGGCAGTGTCATGTTCGGGTCAAACTCTCCGAACAAAATGGCCGTCATGATGACGACGGATTGTTCTGCCGGGGAAGCATCAAAATCAAAATCCTCGTTCTCATATGCATAGTAAAGCGCGAGCATCTGATTGTCATCCGTATCCAAAATAGCGGCGGCTTCTTCGTAGTTGTACGCGTTTCTCAGATGGTTGGCAAAGGCATAAAGTTCCTCTATGTCTTCATGAAGCGTATTCTCATTCAGTTCCGCCAAAAAGGGATGGTCACGCATGGCATACAAATGCTCAATCAACTGCATGGTATCGAGTGATGCGTCGGCATCATTCATCTCCATCGCATAAAGACCGAATAATGTGCGTATCACTTCCTCATCCATCTCCATCATCGTTTCCAGCTCATCAATGGTCAACCGTTGCAAGGCCGTCGTCGTGATGGCACTCCGAGAAAGCAACGGCCGCTCGCCATCGATTTCCATCGCTTCCAAACGCTCAAGAAACGCCGCTTCTTTGGTTTCGAAATCATCCGTGTCATCATAGATGAGAATCACTTGTCGGGTCTGTGAGAAATGGTGCCTTACTTCGTCCCGTGAAGGAATGGCGACCTCATCGGTAAAACGGAACTCGTTTTGAACCTGCAGGGCGAAACTGCCGATCACGAGTGCGAAAAGCAAAAACGGCATCGCTTTTTTCATCTTGATCGCAAGCGTCAAAAAGGGACCGTTTCGCGGAGCCATTGAACGTTTTTTAAAACGTTCGTACAGTGCCGTAAAGGTCACCAGAAGGCCCGGCATCAGCACGAAAACGCTTATCAGAGAAAGCAAAATCCCTTTAGCGAGCACACTGCCGATATCAAAACCGATGCCATACGACATGAACATCAGAGCGATCATCCCGGCAACGGTCGTCATTGAAGATGCGGTAATCGGCCTGAACGATCCTGAAAGGGCCTTGATCATCGCCTCTTCGTGGTCCGATGTGTCTTTCAATGTTTCATGGTAGCGGTTCAGAAGCATGATCGAATAATCCATCGAAAGCCCAAGCTGCAGAACCGCCGCAACGCTGCGGGTGATGTAGGATATGTCGTCGAAAATGATATTGGTTCCGAGATTGATGACAATCGCGATACTCACCACGCCGAGAAAAATGAACGGCTCAACATAGGAACGTGCGCTCAAGGTGAGAATGATCAGGCTGATCGCCACCGCCAAAAACACGATAATCGGCATTTCGCGTCCAATGATGCGTTCCACTTCCAGGTTCGTGTAGGCGGGCCCGTCAAAATATACCCCATACTCATCGGCGAACGTATCGTTGAGGTCATCAATCACATCGCCCGCCTCCGGAGCATAGTTGTCGACCGTAAGATTGATTGAATAAAGCGCGTTGAAATCCGAGTAATAATGTTCGTCCTCACTGTCAAAGCTGACCGATTCCACGTGCTCCATGGCCTCGATGTCATTCGCATAGCCATCGGCATCGGAAGCGTGAACATCCTTGATCATCATGAAAAGCACACCTGTCTCGCCGTACTCTTCTTCCATCCGTCGTAAGGTTATGGCGGTCTCACTGTCTTCGGGAAGATAATCGGCAAGCTCGTAGTTGATGGGCACCCTGGGAATCAACAGCGCGCTTAAAATCGTCACAAGAAACATGACGACATAAATCAAGATGCGGTTTTTGACGATGGCGCGAGCGATTTTTTCCATAGGTCATCCCTTTTTGTTAGCAGTGTCTATTTTCATTAAAACATTTGAAACCCGATTTATCAATCGTTTCAAATCTTTTCTGACTAAGCTGCGACGCTAAAGGATAAGACACAAACACTCACATTACCAGTCATCAATTCTTAAACGTGATTCGTCTGTCCTTGTGCTTTTTTTCCATCCGTTCGATGAACGCTTCGAGTTGCGCTTTGGTGAACACCCACTTCTGCCCGAACTTCATGCCTTTCAACATGCCGTTGCGGATGTATTTGTATAAGGTGCGTTCCGAAAGCCTGAACAACTTGGCCACTTCTTTCATCGTGTAACACTGCAGATCCTCACTCATCAAGAGCCTCCTTATCAAACAATACGCCGGCAATCCGGCGTTCCGAATAATCCTCTAGACGACGGATGTTGTGAGCATAGATCATCGTCGTCTCGATCTTCACATGACGCAACAGTTGTTGGGTCGACTCCAGCGTGCCACCGTGTTTCAGATTGAGATAGGCGGCGGTATGTCTGAGTGAATAGACATTCTTCCTTGGCGAATCGATGCCAGCGTGTTTGAACAGACGCATGATTTCTTTTCGCATGCCGTTCGCTTTAAGCGGACGGGCATTCCCATCACGGTCATGACGCACAAACAGATGACGGTTGCGGTCACTGCGAAATGAGAGATAGTTGTTGATGGCGTCCACAACCGGAAGCGTCAGTTTGACGAACGCGTCGGTATCATCCCGCATCTTGCCATGGACATAAAGGATTTCCTGTCCTTCAAGCCTGCTCAGATCCGCTTTCTTGGCACGCAGAACTTCAATGTTGCGAACCCCGGTTGTAATCATGAGCGCGATGATGGCGTAGTTTCTTGCGCCGACCGTGGTGTTGCTTCGTTCATGGGCGAGCCGGAGCAACCGCTCGGCTTCTTCGTTGCTCAAGGGTTCACGCTTGTAGTTTTTGCGGATGGTCACA
Organism: Mollicutes bacterium; assembly: GCA_003555335.1. The sequence continues at coordinate 2,934 of PWHD01000061.1, forward strand.
TTCTTGACATCCTGCGCCACATCGTAACGGTACACCTCGTCCAGTCCGTGGAAACGGGCCTCCAATGAAAGCCACCGGTAAAAGGCCTTGATTGAACCCAAGGCTTTCTGGATCGATTGCGCGCTTAATCCTTCTTCAATCATGTACTCTCGATAACGGATGATGTCTTTCTTGGTCGCATAACGGATCTTGCGCCGTTTAAGGTATAAGATATAACGGTATAGGAGTTTCTCGTAACTGCGCTTCGTGCTTTCCTTCACATCGATTTCATCGACATAAAGTGAAAGCACCGCTTCTAAAGGGTGGTCGTTCATGGTCGCCTCCTTGGTTTCATACACCCTTATGATACGGTACAAAGGCATGATTTACTTATACCTGTGAGATTGCTATGCACTCTCAATAAAAAACCTCTCCGAACATAGCGTCGGAGAGGTTTGCTCTAAACCATTCTGGATTCACGATAAAAAGTCGAGCGGGGCCAGGCCGTCCACACTCAGAATGTTGATCTGCCTGTCAGCATCGATCGCCCCGACAAGCATCAGTGCGTTGAGAAGCGACTCAAGCGTTCGATGCGTCTCGTGTTCAAGGAGGTAGACTCTTGGCTCAAAGCCTTCTTCAGGAACGATCTGAACCGAGTAATATCCGTCGTCCACAGCCACATCGAGTTCAGTAATCCGCTCAACGGACCTGAAATACTCAAACATGGTTTCAGCGGGATAGGGTACTGCACCCCACTTATGGCGCTTCGACGACAATCTCGGAGGCATGATGCCATCCTGGGTACATCGGTTCCGTCTGATGACCGCCAAACGGACCAACGATAGCGGAACCAGCACAAGAATCGCAAGCACCGCACCTTGAAGCAGGGTATAGACCCAGTTTGCATGGTCTTCGGACAGTGCATAAATAATGGACCATACGGCAATCAGGACGAGAAGCGTAAGACGTATGCCTTCAAACCAGTAATGCTTCTCTTTCGTCTCGCCATTCAAAAATATTCGTAACATAAAGGGCCTTCCTTTCACTCGGGAATGGGCAATGATCATTCATAGATGAATGTGAGGGTGATCGGTTCATGGACCGGAGTTCCCGGAATGTATGTCGTATGATTGCGTTCAATCCGTCTCAGCGTTTTGGGGAAATGGGGACCGAGTTCGACAGGGAAACTGTATCCGTCTTCCACATAGAACGTTCGTACGATGGTGTCTTCCGAGGATTCGACTCTTACTTGATGCGGCAATGCTATGGGGGCATTGTTAAACCGGAACGTCATGTCATACCGTGTGTATCTGGGGTATTCTTCAACGCTGGCGAGCAACAGCTTCAATGAAGTGGCGACCGGATTTTCAAGCGAGAGCACGATATCGACAATGCGTTCGCCCGGCTTGATGAAGTGTTGGTAGTCCCGCACCATCGTCTCATGATACTCGCGCTTGAGTCGATAACCGTAATAGGAAGGTTCGAACATGTACGAACTCAACTGATCCGTATGAATCCTGTGAAAATACGAAACTCCGAAACGAAGCACTTTCTCTTTCGTGTATACGCCGTCGGCCACATAATTGAGCGCATAGTACTTGCCGTCTTCATAATAGGCATACGAACGGTACGCCTTTATGACATCCCCCGATATGCGTCGCATCGTCGTCGTGCCGGGGAACGTTTCTCCGAAGGGATTGACCGTACTGCCCCGGAAATACTCGATTTCAAGCGAGCGGCTGTTCATGAGCGCAAGCGCCGCGTCAAGAATGTCTTGATCGAGTGGATGGGACGGAGCATCGGAAAGGTATATCTCAAGCGTGAATTCATGGTCGCGATAAAGCACGCTGATGGTGTTTCGACCTGCGTTCAGCGCATGGTCATAAGATGGTACCATCGAAGCGTCCACAGGAATTCTTTTAAAGGACCCGTCCTCGAACGTTTCGATAATGGCGAGTTTCGAAAACTCGAACGTCTCAAGCAGATAGGATTGTTCGGTTGTGGACGCATCCATATGGACCGACACGGGTTCCTCTTCACCGCCAAGCACCAAGGCTCCGGCTCCGACCACCAGAATCGCAAACATTGAAATGATCAACAGATATTTCTTATGCATATGACCCTCCGCTTTTTGGCAAATGTCATCTTCAATTCAATTATACGCCCATCCCCCTCCAAACACAACAAAAAAAGACATGACGCGCGATGCGTCATGTCCTTGTCAGTCAGCCGATGCTTCTTCAAACCATTCGGTGTAATAATTCATGCCGATGTCATGGGCGGTGCTGAACGTATCGCCAGCCTCGACCATGCGCCAATAGGCCTCAACGGCCAGGTCGAACATCTCAAGTGGTTTATAGATGATGTTTTCACCCTCTGTGGTATTGTTTCGGGGGTGGTAGAAGACATAGTTGTTGGTCGCGATCTTGTAGGTCGCCCCGGGGTCCACCGAAGCGGACGGATTTCTTGCGGCATAATTCGAATTACCGTCCATGAGACTGAGCACCTCTTCACCGCTCACTTCGACCGTCACCACCGTGTTGTCAAAAGGGAAGACATCATAAAGACGCGCAATACTCACCGCTTCACCGTCTTCAAAATCATCGCGGGTGCCACCGGTGTTATGGAATGCATAGTCCGAATCGGTGGCCTCAAGCATGAGGCGGCTCATCCAGCGTGTAAGATCCCACTGGGACTGGAAACCATCCGCAGTGAGGTCGGATTGATAGAGATGCTGGATTTCTTCCTGATAGAACGCAATGGTTTCTTCGATGTCGGGATGGGAGCTATTAAAACGGGAATCCATGCCTGCATCGAGATTTTGGGCGGTCGCGTTGATGATTTCACCGTCGTGCCATTGAATCTGTACTTGACCCACATGCGAGCCGCTCGCCCCGGAGATGATTGTCGGCATGGAACCGATTTTGTCGGTTTCTGTCCGGTGCGAGTGGCCGTTGAATACCGCGTCGATTCGAGCGTCCTCATGAAACTGTGAAAGCGGATAGTTGAGATCATTTCCCGAATCATGGGAGATGACAATCACGATATCCGCGTCTTTTTCACTTCTTAAGTACTCCGAATACTCTTCAATGATCGGGACCGGATCCGCAAAGTAATACCCTTCGACCATCGATGCGAGAATCGATGATTCGAGTCCGTAGCCCATTGTGCCGATCACACCGATGTTAAGTCCTTGGCGTTCGAGCATCATATAGGGTTCGATTCCGTCAGGGATGGTTTCACTGCCTTCATAAAAGACATTGGCCCCCAGCATCTTGTGCTCTGCCTGATAGACGTCATCATTCTCGCCGGTATAGTAACGGGTCACCATTTCAAGACCCCAGTCGAACTCGTGATTGCCGATGACTGTGGCGTCAAAACCGACTTCGTCCATGATGCGCGTGGTGTTTTCGCCATAGAAATAGTTCGATGAAAGCGTGCCTTGAACCATGTCGCCCCCGCCGAGGATGACGGTTCTGTCGGGATGGTTTTCCTTCTCGTCGATCAGGAAATTCCCGATTCTGGCCATGCCCATTTCACCGGCGCCTTCTAACAAGGCGCCGTGGAGATCATTGAGGTAAAAGAAATTGATGATTTTCAGTTGGTTGTTGTTAGTCCCGTTGTCACTCGGGTCCTGTTGGGACGTCGTCTCGCACCCGAAGAGAGACAAGGCGAGGCCCAAAGTAAGTATGAATCCTGCAAGTTTTCGTGTCATGTTGCATGCTCCTAACGTTTGTTTGTTTAATCAAGTGGGATATTGGGATGATCGTACCAGATCAGTTCGACCAAGTGCTCAAAGTCGATGAACGGGTTGCGATTGTTCTGATAATCATAGATGATCTCGTTCCTTCGTGTTTCGAAGGCATCCACCGGATCGTCGTAATGGAAATCGATCAGGGTTGAAAGGTAGCCGTGCATGGCCCCTTCAAGCGTGTAGGTGGTGTCGGGGGCGGCAAGCTCATCGGTCAGTGTCAGCCGTTCCCAGGCAGTGACCATGTAGAAATACATACGTGCCACATCGCCGCGGTCCTCGCCCGGGTAATACGTGGTCGAGGTGGTCTCATAATCGAAATACTTATTGCCGCGAGAGGAGTTGACACTCGGATTGATGGCTCTTAGGTTGTGAAGGTCCGAACCGATCGACGTGCTTCCCGGATTGTTTCCGGCATGCTGCGACATCCCGAGACGGGAGTTCGGCCAGACGTGTTCGCGATGCCATGTGGTGCTGTCCCATTCCCCTGGCACACTCGCACGGTTATAGACCAAAAGCACATTGTCGTGGTTGTCGGGATCCCTGTCGGCGATTTCCAGAATCTGGCGGGCGTCGTTGTAGGTTTGAAGCTCGAGCCCGTCGTTCACGATCGCTCGCAGGGCGAGCATGAGTTCCTCACCATAAAGCCCGCTGATGCCTTCATAATATCCGTCGAAATAGTCGCTGTAATCATAATCAAGGAGCGTGGCATCCCTGAACACTTTCTTGATGACTTGTTCTGCGGCATAATTGCCGTCTTCATCCTCGGCGTAATACGTCAGTCGATACTCACCGAGGGCTCCGGTATATACAGAACCGCTGACCTGGCACGGCACTTCCTCTTCCAAAATGGTGTCGAACGCCGTACAACCTGCCGCTTCCCAGGTATCGCCATAGGAGTAATAGAACTGCATGTCTTCACTGAGTTCTAGCGTCAAACGCTCCGAGTTGTTCGGGAAATCGGCGCCTTGCAGGTCATAGACTGCAAAAAAGCTTTTGTGACGGTCCATGGTCGTTATGAAGGTTTCATCCGTGCTTACCGTGTTGCCGCGTGAATCTTCCCAGCGCAGGAACGTGAAACGCATTTCCGTATCCTCGATGCTTATGGTCACTTCATCGTCGAATCCATACGGCGATTCGGGATCCACGGTGATTTCTGCGCTGTCGAGATTGCTTGAAACATCCAGCGTGAACTCCGCATCCGAAGGATCGTTTGGCAACCAACGTAGATTGTCGATCGTAATTTGTCGATGTGTCGGAACGATGCGGATATCAAAAGTTCCGAAATATTCCAGGTCCTCGACCTGGAAGGTCGCGACAACATCATCCTCGGTAAGGAGTCCGCTTCCTACAAGATCGTCATTGATATAAACTTCGAATCCGGCATTGCCGCTAAAGGGCTTGGCGTAATCGAACGCGAGCGCTGAAACACCATGTTCGATGGTCGCCTCCAGTACCGATCCGCGATCACTATCCATACGAACGGATACACCGCCTTCAATGGCGGGACCGTCAAGCACATCGGTGTAAATCCATTCGATGTCGTTCGCACCGATGAATGAGCCGCTTGAGTACGAGCTAGTTGTGAAAATCATGTTTTCGAAGTCTTCGATAATCCAATCACTGTAATCGATGGGCTCGTCATTGTCGTTGTCCTCATCATTGTCGTTGCCCTCATCATTGTCGTTATCATTGTCATTGTCGTTATCGTTGTCGCCATCGTCATCATCGATGTCCAGATCAAAATGGGCGGTGAGGACACTGTCCGCTATCATCTCGTAAGTGAATGAAGCCGATTCGGAGAGCGTTTCCTCACCGATTGTCCATTTAACAAAAGAGTATTCTTCCTCAGGGTCACTCACACTGATTACAACATTTGAACCTTCCTCATGCACGGTTGTCGTATCAATATTAAATTCAGCACGCTCGAGATTGCTTTCGAGCGTTAGAGTGTATTCAACCGGATCATCGTTTCCGTTTGCAGGGGATTCAATGGCGCAGGCTGAAATGGTAAACACTAATAATGCCAGGGCAAGCATTAGGAATAATTTTTTGATAATAAACCAGTCCTTATTATTTTTTAATATTATATTTCGGATTGTCTTTAGCATATAAATACTACCATAAATAACTGAAAATATCTTGTAGGAAATCCCAAGTGCATCCAGTGTGCAAAAAAACATCCCCGAAGTGTGGAAACACCTTAGAGATGTTTTAAGTCAAAAGCACACTAGTGAATATTGATGAAACAATGTTTAATCGGAAATCACATGGTCATCATGAATAACAACCATTTTTTGATACGATGGAGATGTATCATAAAGGAATGCATAGATGGTCATGTTCGGATACTCGGTTGCGGTATTTGTGAAAAAGTCGTAAAGGTTGCCGCTAACATTCGGGTTGTTCGCACCGTTTTGAAAGCCGACGTAATACCCGTCAT